>JAGOGO010000133.1 GCA_017996625.1 Deltaproteobacteria bacterium
AAAAGGCGAGGACAAGGGAGTGTTGATTCTGCTGGTGATGGATCAGCGTCGGGTAAGGATCGAAACGGGATATGGGGTAGAAGGGATTCTGCCCGATGGCAAAGTCGGAAGCATCCTGGACCACTCTGTTCTCCCGCTCCTGAAGCAGGGCGAGTACGGCGCCGGTCTTTTTAATGGGATGAAGGTTGTTGCGCAAGTGATTGCTGCAGATGCCGGAGTAACGCTTGAAGGAGAGTATACTCCGGCAGCACCGGCGAGGCCTCATGCCGAGCGGCCTTTTTCGGACATGGGATCGCTGGTGTTTTTTTTTCTCGTTATCCTTCCGCTTCTGTATCTGATCAGCAGATTCAACCGTGGAAGGTATTATGGCCGCAGTTCACGAGGCGGATACTCTGGTGGCCTCGGTGGTTTTGGGGGGAGTGGCGGATTCAGTGGTGGCTTTGGTGGATTCGGAGGTGGACTGAGCGGTGGAGGTGGTGCGAGCAGAGGATTCTGAAAACGTTCCCCGCAAAGGCCAAAGGACGAAGAGAGGTCTTTGTCTTTGGTCGATAAATCTAATCCTATCGGTGAACGGTCAACGGATAACAGTGAACGCGCAGTCGAAACATGATGAAGCAACGGCACGCGACGCTTTCTGATACGTCTGCATGGATCTATTAGGAGAGGCAGAATATGGTATCTATCCCTAAAACTCCTGAAGAAGTGTTTCCGGCATTCATCGAAGATTGCCGGAAATCGTTTGGGAATGATCTGGTAAGCATTGTTCTGTATGGCAGTGCTGCGCGGGGTGAATACATTCCAAAACGGTCCGACATAAACTTTCTGATCGCTTTGACCGAAAACGGCATGGACAACCTCGGTCGGGCTTTTCCGCTTGTCCGGCGATGGCACAAGGCTAACGTAAGCACCCCGCTTTTTCTCAGTACGGAATCCCTGTCCACATCGCTGGATGTCTTTCCTATTGAATTCCTTACGATGAAAGCAGCGTACCGCGTTATTCACGGAGCAGACGTACTCGCTGGCCTCTCTTTCGACAAATTTCACGTGCGGCTACAATGTGAGCGGGAGGCGAAGGGAAAGCTGCTGCAGCTTCGAGAGAACTTTATTAACACCGAAGGAAAGAAACAAGCAATCGAAAGTCTCATTGCCGTGTCACTGCCGACCTTCTTTTCCCTGTTTCAGGCAATCAGATTTCTCAAGGATCTTGAGCCGGTGCTGACAGGAGAAGGTTTGATCGCTTCAGCAGGCAAAGACTGCGGACTGGACCAGGACCTTTTTCTGCAGCTGCTCTCGATTCGCCGTAAGCAGCGGAAACTGAAGTCGGAAGAATCACTGCCGCTGATGGAGCACTATATCAGAGAGGTGAAGAAGCTCTCGGTATATGTGGATCAGATGACAGTATAAGGGTTCAAGGTTCGGAGTTCCGGGTTCAAGGTTAGAAAGACATCAACATCGGTATTTCTCGGTCCACCATGATTCATGGTGGCGCAGCAGTTCTTAACACTTTCAAGGAGAGACGGTATGAACATTACAGGAAGGCTCTCATACATGAAGTATGTCGCTATGCTTATGACTATATTTGGTGCTCTGATTTTTTCTGGATGCGGTACCTATAACAAGCTGGTGGACCTTGATGAGGGTGTAAAAGAAGCCTGGGCACAGGTGGAAACCCAGCTGCAGCGTCGCTATGATCTGGTACCCAATCTCGTGGAAACGGTCAAAGGGTATGCAGCGCAGGAAAAAGAAGTCTTCATTCAGGTGACCGAAGCTCGATCCAAGGTGGGAAGAGCCGATACGATACCGGAAAAAATCGAGGCCAACAACCAACTCACCTCAGCACTAGGTCGCCTGCTGGTTGTCGTGGAACAGTATCCGGAACTCAAATCAAACCAGAACTTCATAAGGCTGCAAGATGAGTTGGCCGGCACCGAAAATCGGATTGCTGTTGCACGAAGACGGTATAACGAAGCGGTGCGGCAGTACAATGTGGCAACCCGCAGATTTCCTTCAAACCTGATTGCCAATGCGTTCGGTTTCGAGAAAGCTGCATTCTACGAAGCGCAGGATACTGCTGAACAGGCGCCTAAGGTGGAGTTCTAGGAGGGGCAAGAAGAATTCAAGATTCAAGATGGAAGCTGATGTGTGCGGGCTGCAGTTACGGCCGCGCTGCTTGGGTAGTCTGTCTGCAGGCTTCGATCGCGGTGTGGGTGCACTGATCTGCGATTTCCTGCCCCAACCGGATTCTTTCATCAAGCGTGAGCGTATGGCGGAGGTTTCGATCTACTGCTTCAAGCCGGAATGATAAACCCGCCTGATTGGCAACCTGGATACTCAAACCTGGACGGGCATTTATTTCCAGGATCATCGGTCCGAGTGTTTTATCAATGACAACATCCACGCCGAGATATCCGAGCTTGGTCATGTCGTGACAGCGAGCGGCAATATCCAACATGGTGTGCCAGTAAGGAATCGTAATGCCGTGGATGGGCTGATTCGTATCGGGATGGGCGGTAATAATCCGGTTATGGTGAACACCGTGCGTGGAAACGCCGCGGGTCAGATCGATGCCAACGCCGATGGCTCCCTGGTGGAGATTTGCCTTGCCGTTAGATTCCCGGGTAGGCAGCCGCATCATGGACATGACCGGAACTCCGCGATAGACGATAATTCTTACGTCGGGTACGCCTCGATAGGCAACGTGTTCAAAGACGGGTGCCACTTCCACTTTGTATTCGACGAGTGCTTTGTCATCCTGCCCGCCCAAGGAATGGAGGCCGGAGAGAATGCCGGAGAGATAATGCATCAGGTCTTCGGATGAAATGATCTGACCGTTGGGTCGCTCAAAGCCGCTATCGCGGACCGTGAGCACGAGGATGCCTTCCCCTTCCGATCCCATCGAAGGCTTGACGACAAAGTGCGGATGCTTATCGGCAATCGCCAGAACAGTGGAAAGCTCGTGATGGTGTCTGATGAGTCCATAAAGTTCGGGCACGTTAATCCCATTGCGGATTGCCAGCTCTTTGGTGAGAAGCTTATCATCGGCGAGAGGATAATTCTTCCTCGGGTTGGCCAACAATGTGTAGTTGGCATTGCGTTGATTGATGCCCAGGATTCCCAGACTGGCGAGGCGTTTGAACCACATGCTGCACGTCCTGCTCGGGTTAGGAAGACTTCCCGTTAATGAAGCTGGAAAAGCGGAAATACTCGGTCAGCCGGTATCCCGTGTATCGTCCAAGAAGAACTTGCACTGCAATGAGAGCAAAAAGAGTCTCAGGAAAGGCGAAGAAGAACTCCTGAATCTGATGAATGGAGAGCACGAAGAAGCTGAAGACAGCCACTGCAAGCGTTCCCATGGATACTTTTAAAGCCTCTTGCCAGCCGCGTTCCATCAGGAGGAGGGAGAGCCGTTCAATTGTCATAGTCATAATAACCATAGGGAAGAGTGCGACCGCCATGATGCGGTAGACACCGACATGCTGGCCAATTATCGATCCGACCGCAAGAATGATGACCAGAACGGTGACAATAATTGACAGACGAGGAACCAGCAAGAGCTTAAGGCGGTCCATATACCACCGGGATGCCAGCCCGAGAATGATCACCATGGAAAAGAGGAGCAAGCCCCACCCTAAGCGGGTATTGCGAAAAGCAAGCGCAATGAGGACCGGCATAAATGTCCCGAATGTGTTTATCCCGATAAGATTGCGAAAAATGGAGACAACCACTGCGCCGAGGGGGATCATCAGAATCAGCCGAAAAACCTGCTGCGTTTCCACGGGAAGCGAAAACAGGGACCATTCGTGAAACTTGGAACCCAGACGGGCGGTGCTTTCGTAAAACTGTGCGAAGCTGGACTGCCGGTCACGTGAGACGGTATAGCTGTACTCGATGCCCTTTATTGCGGATGTCATAAAGGGATCATCACCGCGGTAAAGAATGAGGATGTTGTCGGGAAGACGAGCGAATAACTCCTTTTCAATATCAATAGGGATCCACATTCCTTGAAAATACACTTCGGCCCAGGTATGAATGTTTCGCTGTCGGATACCTTCTTCAAGGAGAATGCCGTGCACTGATCGGGTAGGAATGTCCGATAAACGACACAGATGAATAAAGAGCTTGTTTTTCTGGCTGATTGTTGCTTGTCTTCGTTGAATCGGAGTGGTCAGACTGCTGCCTTTATCGAGTGGAACCGTAGCAACGTCGCGCGTGAGAAAGGTGTAGATTCTCCGCGCTCTTTCAAGCTTGGAATCGGTACCCTGCAGTAGATTTCCCAAGAACTCGGAAAGCTCCACGTTTACCGACTCCATCCCTTCATCGAGGAAGAGATACTGAAAAATATATGCGCTGTACTTCTTTTCTTCACCGCGTGGCGGCAGAGAGAAAGCCGCCGGCTCGGTCTCAATCGTGGCCCGGTAGTAGAGCTGCATGTCTCCCTTATGTTCATCTCCCTTCCAGGTTATGCCGATATTGCCTTCCTCTCTTTCGATCACAAAATAGAAATGCTCGGAGACAAAATTCTCGTTGAGTACTGTCTGTCCCTTCTCACTCTTGGGAAGAAAATGTCGGAGAGTATCTTTTTTGCCGGAGCTTCGAAAATTTATCTTCAGCTCAAATGCCCAAAGATTTTCTGATGATCGTGAGATGACGGGATACTTGAGGACAAAAATCTTATAGGCGGCTGGAACTAAAAAAAGGAGCAGGAAAAACAGAGCGATAATCAGGTGGATTCGGTTTCTCTTAAAAACTGATTTCATTCTTTTACTTTTGTTTAGTCTTGATACGACGGCAGAGCGAATCAGCGGTAAACTTTTTGCTGACATCGACGAGATATGTCCCCTCCAACGCGGACCGGCCCAGAAGCATCCTGTAGTTCATTCCTGATCGGTCTGTCAAATTGACCCGAATGCGTTTGGTAAGGCCTGCCAGACAGACATCGAGCTCGATTTCTATCCGAGGTTCAGTAACTGGTCCGGAAGCGGCAAGGCTAGGTTTTTTGATCGTAACGGTCCGGATGACGTCAGCTTCGAGGGTTCGTGTGCCTCCTTCCTTATCTTCGACCTTAAAGCGGACGCGGGACTGGGGAGGCTTGCCGGCCACCGAAACGTACTCCAGGTCAGACGCGTGAATGGAAGAATTCCTGGCACCCGTGTCCAATTTTGCACGCAGGCGGAGATCGTATTCGGGTAGATAGACCCTCTCGAGCCAGCCAACAGTAACTTTTTGCGGAGGTTTTCTGCTCCCGGACCCGTTTGCAGCTCCTTCAGGTGATGACATCAGCAATGCAATAAGCATAGGGCCCAAGAAAAGAGCATATCGTAAGACGATCATGATGTAACATCCTCTATGGCTTTCAATGGGTGAAGTGCTTCATCCGCGTTAGAAATACCAGAATACATCCCTAAAGAAGGCACGAACTCTTCTGGCTGATCCGTGGCGAGCTGAGGTACACCGGTTGTGGGCAGTATAGTATCCGTTGAGACTCCCTATTGAAAAATTGCACAGCGATGCCCCCGCGTGCGGCATTAAAATGTAGCACGTTTTTTTGGTGAGGTAAATCTTTCTTGTGTCTTCTTCTGATCCATTACCAAGCAAAAAGAAGGAATGAGAGGGAACGAAGAGCCTGGCTTAAATGGATCGACACGGGTTGCGAGTTGCAGGTCCGTGACTAAAGGGAAACCAGCAAGTCGCGACGAGCCGGTCTTTGCGGTCTTAGCTCTATGCTCCGCCTTCTTATGCTTTTTGCTCTAGTTCGAGACTGTTGACTCGAACTACAGAATTAAAAAAATATTTATTGAAAAAACCTTTTGTTTATAATAGTATCACTTTCTTTTAAGGTTTTCTGATAGATATCCTTGGAAGCACAGTCCTTACTCGATGCGAGCACAAAAATTACTTTCTTGTATCGCGCCGGTTGAAACCAGGATATCAATGCGGCAGCTCAAAAAAATGAGTTGCCATCTTAAGGTATTAGAGATAAAGTAAAATAACATGGTTCGCGCGTATTTGTATCCTGATACTGCTCTGCTCGTGCGGACACGAATACGGAATACTTAATTCTAAAAGACATGTACGTTCGCCCACTCCAGGAGGTGATGAACGAGCGAGCGAATCTTTGCACTTCGGGCTAATCGCTGCTGCCGGAAGGTAGAGACGTTTTTTCGACAGTTAAGGCCTAGTGGTACGCGAGTGCGAGTCCTGATTGATGGATTTTTCTTGCACTGTGGGAAAGGCGATAACATAATTGCCGTGTAAGGCAGCATGAGTGGGCAGGTTATTCAGTTTAAGTTTCTCTCGCTTGACTGTTGCCTGGAGTGCCATACAAGCAAGAGCGACACGATACTCAGTATCGGTCAAGTACTACACAATTCTGTCACGGGTTAAGGCGGTTTGAGCTCAGAGGACCCAGGATGCTGCGAAAAGACCCGGGTGGAAAAGAGTGGTATAACCGCCAAGGCATATTTATAAGCGAAAAAAAAGGAGGAACGAAAATGTTGAAAATGGTTAGAGTGATTGGTTTGCTATCGATTGCAGTCATGGTGCTTGGTATGGCAGCTGGTTGTGCGTGCTGGGGCAAGAAAGAAATGCCTACTGAGGAAGTGGCGGCTGCCCCCGCGCCAGTAGAAGTCGCTCCGGCGCCAGCTCCGGTCAAGGAAGTGCCCCTTACGGAGCAGGCAATTGCGGCAGGAGCATTGCAGACCATCTATTTTGATTTTGACAAATCCAATCTGGATGCTAGCGATACCGAGAAGCTTGATCTCACCGCAAAATGGCTTTCCCAGAATGCCGGTGTAGGTCTTGTAGTCGAAGGCCACTGTGATGAGCGCGGTACCAACGAATACAATATGGCTCTTGGCGAGCGGCGAGCGAACAGCGCGAAAGCATATCTTGTCAGCTTAGGCATTGCCAATGACAAAATCTCCACGATCAGCTACGGTGAAGAAAGACCGGCTGATCCGGGGCATGATGAAGCTGCTTGGGCGAAAAATCGGCGTGACGAATTCAAGCTGTCTGAGTAAGCAGACAGCAGAAACG
>JAGOGO010000134.1 GCA_017996625.1 Deltaproteobacteria bacterium
CTTTCCGAGTCTCTTCTGTGATGATACGCCGCCCCCGAGTAAGATCGCCATACTCCGCCGTATCGCTCACCGAATAGCGCATGTAGCTGATGCCGCCTTCGTAAAAAAGATCAACAATGAGCTTCAGCTCATGGAGACACTCAAAGTATGCGATCTCCGGCTGATAGCCTGCTTCCACGAGAGTATCGAATCCTGCCCGAACCAGTTCTGACGCACCGCCGCACAGAACCGCCTGCTCGCCGAATAGATCGGTTTCCGTCTCTTCTTTAAACGTGGTCTCAAGAACGCCGGCTCGAGTAGCGCCGATGCCTTTGGCATATGCCAGAGCAGTCTGCCGAGCCGTTCCACTGGCATCCTGAAAAACAGCGATAAGAGACGGCACACCAGCACCAGTCTCGTATTCCCGTCGCACCAGATGCCCCGGACCTTTGGGAGCAACCATGATTACATCGACATCCTTAGGAGGTACTATCTGGCTGAAGTGAATGTTAAACCCGTGCGAGAAGAGCAAGGTCTTGCCTTTGGTCATGTGAGCGGCAAGAACAGTATTATAGAGTCTCGCCTGTACATCGTCCTGTACCAGGATCTGGATGATATCCCCTTCCCGCGCTGCTGTTGCGGCATCGACCGGTTTGAAGCCATGAGAAATCGCCAGTTCGTAGTTGGGCGTCCCTTCCAGTTCTGAAATGATAACCTTCAAACCGCTGTCGCGGAGGTTCAGCGCTTGAGCGTGTCCCTGGCTCCCGTAACCGATAACTGCAATAGTTTTGTTTTTGAGCACGTTCAGGTCTGCATCCTTATCGTAGTACATCTTTGCCATGAAATCCTCCTTGTCGTAGTGCCGAGAATCAGTGTTAAATCATTGAGAATATCGAATTGAATGCCGCCGGTCCGAAGAATCAACCACCTTTCACAATGCCGTTTTCCGGTGCGCCCGGGATAGCGAGCTTTGTCTTTTCACCACGGGTCATTGCCACCTTGCCGGTACGCGAAAGCTCAAGAATCCCAAGCGGCTTGAACAAATTGACAAGTGCATTGATCTTATCGTCGTCTCCTGTTATCTCAACAACGTAAGAGCTATGAGACACATCAACCACTCTGCCTCGAAATATATCTACGGTGCTCAGTATCTGAGAGCGAGTTTCCTCGCTCACCTTTACTTTGATCAACGCGGTCTCGCGATTGACAAAATCGCCATTGACAAAATCAATGACCTTGATAATGTTAATAAGCTTGTTCAGTTGCTTGATGATCTGCTCTAAGATCTCGTCGTTTCCCCGGGTCACGATGGTCATGTGGGAAACACTCGGATCAAGCGTCTCGGCTACGGAGAGACTTTCGATATTGAATCCTCGTCCGCTGAAGAGACCGGCCACCCGGGAAAGCACTCCGGGCTTATTTTCCACCAGCACGGAAAGGGTATGTTTCATAGGTCCTGACTCTTTTCCTTCTGACGGCAGAATAACACCGATTGATCCACCGTCAGCGACTGCACGTACATACTTTTACACCAGTAACATTCTATTGATAGGTGCTCCGGCAGGGACCATTGGATACACACATTCTTCCCGTTCTACGAGAAACTCGATGATCACCGGTCCCTTGGTAGCAATCGCCTTTTCAATAGCGGGTACAACCTCTCTCGGTTTAGAAGCCCGGATGCCGGTAGCTCCATAAGCTGCAGCAAGTTTGATGAAGTCGGGAGCATAATCCATGCATGTCTGCGAGTAGCACTCTTCATAAAACAACTCCTGCCACTGTCGTACCATTCCCAGGAAGCCGTTGTTAAGGATGGCAATTTTCACCGGAAGACTGTACTGCATGATCGTGGCCAGCTCCTGGATGTTCATCTGAATACTCCCGTCGCCAGCAATATCAATGACCAAGCGATCAGGAAATGCTAGCTGAGCACCTACAGCTGCAGGCAAACCGTAGCCCATTGTTCCCAGCCCACCTGAGGTGAGCAATGTACGGGGATTAATGAACTTGTAAAACTGGGCCGCCCACATCTGATTCTGCCCGACTTCGGTAGCAATAATGGCTTCACCCTGGGTAATTTCCCAGATTTTCTCCACAACGTACTGCGGCTTGATTACATTCTTCTGCGTATAGGTAAGCGGGTAGGTGGCCTTCCATTCGACTATATCACGATGCCATTCCTCTCTCTTCTCTATTCCATGAGTATTCGGATCTTCTTTCTCAATGACATCCCACATCTGTTCGAGAACCGCCTTCACATCGCCCACAATTGGAATGTCCACCCGTACATTCTTGCTGATTGAAGTAGGATCGATATCGACATGAATAATCGTAGCCGCATGAGCAAACTCATCGGTCTTTCCGGTAACCCGATCGTCAAAACGGGCACCAACTGCAATCAACAGGTCACAGTTGGTCACTGCCATATTCGCAGCGTATGTCCCATGCATTCCCAGCATCCCCAGAGAAAGCTCATCAGTTTCCGGAAACGAGCCCAAGCCCATAAGCGTTGTTGTCACCGGCAAATGAAGTTTGCGGGCAATACGGGTAAAGACTTCCGAAGCATCTGCGGAGATAACGCCGCCGCCGCCGAAGAGGACCGGCCGTTCGGATGCAAACAGCTCGGTTACCGCTCGCTTTATCTGCCCGGAGTGACCACGGATGGTCGGATTATAGCCGCGCAAGTGCACTTTTTTGGGATAATGATACTCCATCGATGCATTCATGACATCCTTCGGAAGATCGACTAGTACTGGTCCCGGTCGACCGGTCTTGGCAATCCAAAAAGCCTCCTTTATAGTATTAGTCAGGTCCTTGATATCTTTCACCAGATAATTGTGCTTGGTGCATGGCCGTGTAATGCCGACGATGTCGGCTTCCTGAAATGCATCATTTCCGATCAGTGGCGTTGGAACCTGACCGGTAAAGATCACCACTGGAATAGAATCCATATACGCAGTCGCAATACCGGTTACGGTGTTGGTCGCTCCCGGTCCTGACGTCACCAGGCAGACTCCCACCTTGCCAGACGCGCGGGCATATCCATCAGCAGCATGCACAGCAGCCTGTTCATGTCGGACCAGAATGTGCTTCAGCGGATAGTTGGGCAGCTGATGATAAATGTCGATCACTGCGCCACCAGGGTAGCCGAAGATAGTGTCGACGCCCTCGCGCACAAGAGTTTCCAGCAGTATTTGAGATCCTTTTAACTGCAATTACATCCTCGCTTCATTCTGTGCGTTGTTTTCGATAATGAGTCAAAATAGCCTCGATCCTGTCTTTACTTCGAAGTTTGAGCTTCTTGATTTGTTTGACTTCAGTTTCCTCCTCGGTAGTGAGATACGGCTTCTGTTCATATGCTTCCAACTGACGTTCAAACGCCTGATGCTCTTCCACGCACTTCCTCAGTTCCGGATCTTTGGTTATCCACTGGGAGATGAGTTCTTGTTCATGTTTTTCCATAGTGGTTCTCCCTTGCATGCATATGGAGCAGAGAAAGAACTCTCCGCTGCCTTCATTATCCTGCTATATTATCATTGTTTTCAACAATGTCAACGGCACTCTGGCAGGAGAAAGACGTTTTAAGAGTCACGGTTCAAGATTGACAATCGACTGTAACGTCCCATACCAATACGAGCACCTGAAAGTCAGGAAGATATCAGGAGTGACCTTCTCTTGAGCATCTCGGCACTATTCTCTCGGGTCAGTTCGGCATCGGAAGGTCGTACATAGAGAGGTGTTAAGGAGCTCGCGGAGAGAAAATTTCCTTTTTTTGCCTGGCTAAGACCTAATAATGCTATCGCTGCCGCCCGGGGTTGGTTGAGATGAGCTGGTGCAAAAACAGCACGAGAACCAAGCGCTTGCTCAATAAGTGCTCGATACAAGGCGCTGCCTTCACCGAGAAACAGTATGGAATCTTCATGCAGGCTCTTCAAAAAGCGTTCTGGGGCAACTGCTCGCGGAGGCTGTAAAACTTGAAGTTCCCCAATGCGGCTGGTGCGATAAGCAGCTGTATAAACTTCTTTCTTCCGTGCATCTAACATCGGGCAGACGATTGCATCAGTACCACGGTAGACATCAACAAGCGCGTCCAATGTATAGATGCCGGTGATCGGCTTGCCTGCTGCCAGCGCTAATCCTTTGGCCGTACAGATCCCAATTCTCAATCCAGTAAAAGATCCTGGTCCCAGAGATACTGCCAGCACATCGATCTCATGCAATGAAAGACCGGAGTTCTTCAGAACATAATCCAGCGCAGGGAGAAGACGACCCGAATGGGTAGCACCAACGCAAAGAGAATACTCGCTGAGCAGACCTTTCTCATTCGCAATTGCGATGCCGCCAGTCTGTGTAGCAGTCTCGATACCGAGCACATTCATGGATGTTACTCACTCAAAAAAGGATGGGTCGACGTCATTTCCACGGAAGAAATCGCATGAGGTCTTCGGGAAGCAGTCGCTGAATATCATTATAGGTCACGATAACCATCAGGAGAAGGAGTGCAGCCATACCGACCTGCTGAGCAATTTCCATTTTTTTTACCTCAATCGGCTTACCACGAATCGCCTCAATGGACAGAAACAAAAGGTGTCCGCCATCCAGAATAGGAATAGGAATGATGTTGATGATAGCCAGATTGATTGATAGAAAGGCTATAAAAAACAACAGATTGGCTGCTCCAGACGCGGCCGCCTGGCTGGTTGCCTGAGCGATCATGATCGGACCTCCAAGAGTTTTTACCGAAAGTTGAGCGCTCACCAGCTTCTTCAGCACGTACAGCGTTAAGCCAGTAACTTCAAATACTTTTTTCGTCCCTTTCACCAGAGCCTGAATCGGCCCGTACTGTTCGGTGATCGTCTTTGTTATCAGGCTGATGCCGATGACCGGGCGCCTCTGGCCATTCGTCTCCTCCACTCTTGGCTCCAGGGGAACCGAGAGTGTTTGGTTTCTCCTTAGAACAACAACCGTAACGGTTTTGTCTCCGTGCTGCTCAAGGAGCTGTGAAACCTGATTCCAGTGATAAACCGGCACTCCGGCAATTTCCACAATCCGGTCGCCGACCTGAAGCCCAGCCTTTTCAGCCGGATACCCCGGGCTGAGATATCCAACTACCGGATCGATTTGGCGCAGCAAGCCAGCGTACCCGATGCCGTACTTCTCGTCCTGTTCTGGAGCCAGCTGCTTTTCCAAGCGCTGAGATCCCCGAACTACACCTATCTCCATCGTACTCTTAGGATTAGTAGCCACCAGGTTTTCTAATTCTCCCCAGTTGCTTACAGGCCGTCCGTTCACTTCAGCGATGCGATCACCCCGCTGTATCCCGGCCGTTTCGGCTGCCGAATGAGGTTCTATCCAGCCGACAATCGGTGCCTCTTTCAAATATGCGGGCACTTCGGTCCCCAGCATGAATACCAGAGGGAAAAGCAGGAATGGCAGAATCATGTTCATCAATGGACCAGCGAGTACGATCTTTGCACGATCCCTGACGCTGCGAGAAGAAAATTCGGTTCGATCGTGCCTCAACGCCTCACCCGGTTCTTCGCCGGCAAGCTTCACGTATCCTCCCAGAGGGAGGAGAGAGATTCGATACTCTGTATCTCCCCTGGTTATGCCCAGCAGCCGCGGGCCGAACCCGAGAGAAAACTTCTCCACTCTCACTCCGAGCAGCTTGGCAACGATGAAGTGGCCGAACTCGTGGACGAAGATCAAGACACCAAGAACAATCAAGAAAGGAATAATGAATGTCACAAGAAAAGTCATTGCCGGTTACCTCAATACAGATCACAGTACTTTGCTCCTGGCAGACAGAACAGCAGGAGTACTTTCATGAGATGTAACAAAAGTATAGTCGGCCCCTGCCTGTCACTCAAGAGCCGAGAGGCTTTTTGCCGTTGTATATCCCCAGAGGTTCACCGCGTAAGCATCGTCGATATCCGCAAATCTTCGAGCGGTGTGGCATGCCATGGTCTTTTCGATAATCACCGGAATAGAGGAAAATGGTATAGCCTCCTGCAGGAATGCTTCTACTGCAGCTTCGTTGGCGCCATTCAGCACTGCAGTCATGGATTCCTCTTCCTGCAAGGCTTGGAAGGCGAGTCGTAATGCAGGGAAACGGCTCTGGTCCGGTGCGCAAAATGTGAGTTTTCCCACCTCTGACAAGGAAAGACGTGGAAGTGCTATGGGCATTCGTTCTGGATAGGCGAGCGCATAGGCAATAGGAATGCGCATATCCGGCACGGATAGCTGGGCGATGATCGATCCGTCGCAATATTCCACCATGGAGTGGATCACACTCTGAGGATGAATAATCACCTCGACTTTTTCTACCGGCACATCAAAGAGCCACCGGGCTTCGATGACCTCCAGCCCTTTGTTCATGAGTGTAGCCGAATCGATCGTTATCTTGCGGCCCATCTCCCATACCGGATGGTTGAGCGCTTCTTCACGGGTTACCTCGGCTTGATTGGCTGGATCACGATGCAGCAGAGGCCCTCCGGATGCGGTAAGGATGATGCGCTGGACATCTTGTTTCTCGTGGCCGTGGAGCGCCTGGAAAATAGCACTGTGTTCACTGTCCACCGGAACGATGGCTGTCCTGCATCGCTTCGATTCCTCCATAATCAGGCGGCCAGCTACAACCAGTGTCTCTTTATTGGCCAACGCGACTGTCTTAGCTGCCCGAATCGCTGCCATAGTAGGAAGGAGTCCGCTCGCTCCTACTATGGCCGACACAACCAGATCTGCTTCCTCTACAGTGGCGACCTCACTGATTCCAGCCTGATTGGAGACAATTCTGGTTTTCGTAGCCGGCGGAAGCATGCGCCGCAATCGGTCAGCAAGCAGGTCATCAGCTACCGCTGCCACTGACGGGTTGAATATCCGAATCTGCTCAGCCAGCTTCGTCAGGTTCGCTCCAGCGGC
>JAGOGO010000135.1 GCA_017996625.1 Deltaproteobacteria bacterium
ATTACCTATCCAGCTGAATTTGCCAAAAATGTAGAAGCCTATCGGCTGATTCCCTACTGGGCGATCAACGCTGTTGCCATTTTTCTTCCGTGGCTGGAAATGATATGCGGATTGTTTCTCGTTATCGGTCTTCTCACACGCGCCAGTGCCGCAGTCCTGACCGTCCTTCTGGCTGCATTCACGATTGCATTGGCTATCAACGTGATTCGGGGGGCACCGATCAGCTGTGGATGCTGGTCAAGCGTCGATGCACAGATCGGCTGGTATGATGTTATTCGGGACATTGTGCTCTTACTCTTTACCGCTCAGATATTTTTCTTCGATCGGATTCTGATTTTCCGGCGTGTGGGATTCTTAACCCATGCAACAACAGGGAGCAAACTTCGCTCATGACAGGAAGCACTATGAAAAACCGCAAGCGCACGGCAACCTATATACTTATCGGGCTGATAGTTCCACTTATCATTGGATTCGGCGCCTGTTCTCCTCCTGAACACTACGAGGGTACCTATGTGGCTGTCAATGAAGCAGGTCCTCCCCATGAGCCAACGGTTATAGAGTTGAAGGAAGACAGCCAGGGAATCTGCAGAACCGAAGAACAGGAGGTTGCGTTCCGCTGGAGTGTCCACAACCATGAGATCAGGCTTCATACAAAGCAAGGCGGCATTCTTCAAGGAAAAATCGACCGCAATACCCTTACGCTCAACATGCCGGGCGAAAAGCTGGTAGTGTTTAAAAGACAACATACGTATTGAACAGCCGAGTTCGATTCGCTGAGCTTATAGACTCGCGTCCTCCATTCTCTTCCATTTCTGTTCGGATCAGCATCTGAAAGCTATTCTTGATTGAGATCATCGCCGTGTTGGACAAAAGCATATCCTGATGAGTATGTTTTAGAACACATGAACCCATACCCAGGAGGTGCAGCTATGGAAATTGACGATTATTTTAAAAACGTAGCCGGCCACGGAGTCCTCTCAACCGCAGATTCTTCCGGTAAGGTAAACGCCGCCGTTTACGCACGGCCGCACATGATAGACAAGAACACGCTGGTCTTTATTATGGCCGAGCGATTCACACACGAGAACCTCAAAACCAATCCCCACGCTGCCTACCTGTTTATTGAATCAGGCGAGGGGTATTCCGGCAAACGACTTTACCTGACCAAAATCAAGGAAGAGCAAAATGATGAACTTGTGGCTGAGATCTGTCGCAGGTGCGATTATTCTTTTTATGGAAAGGATCTCAATAAGTATCTCGTTTACTTCCGTGTTGACAAGGTATTGCCGTTGATCGGAGCGGGATAGCAGGGAGCAGCGGAGTCACGCCTGTAGCGGGATTTCGGCTCGTGCTGAAGCAGGAAACCTCAACGAGCAGCGGAGTGAGGAGCATGGAGCAGCGGAGCACTTGAGCGAAGAGCAGCGAAGCGGGGAACTGGAAGCTGGAAAAGTAGAGAATTGGAAAATTGGTTTGGTGTAACTACGACAACGAAGATGTTCCAGTATTCCATTCACCAATTTTCCATTTTCCCACTCTCCTACTCTCCCGCTGAACACTATCTGTAACGCGCAACCCGCAACAGTCTGTTTACTCCTTACTCTTCACTTCTCACTCCTTACTATTTAGAGGAGCATCGATGGGCAAATCTTTTGACTTTGATGGTGTGGTAATCGGAGCCGGCATAGCCGGCTTCGTTGCCGCGGTGACGCTGAATGGGCTGGGAAAGAAAGTAGCCCTGGTGGAGAAAAGGAAGCTCGGTGGCAACTGCACCTCATTTACCTGCCTTCCCAGCAAAGCTCTTATCCGCTCAGGCACGGTAGGTGGTCTGGCAGCACATCTTGATGAAGTCGGATTGTGTGCCTCTGTTCCAATTACCATCGCCACTGACGGCGTGATGTCCCGGGTGC
Source organism: Deltaproteobacteria bacterium (assembly GCA_017996625.1). Classification (GTDB taxonomy): domain Bacteria; phylum Desulfobacterota; class WTBG01; order JAGOGO01; family JAGOGO01; genus JAGOGO01. Next base: position 1,908 of record JAGOGO010000135.1, read on the forward strand.
GTTCGGCAGTGCAAAGAGCCCAGGAGAAAGATCTTCCAGAGACCTTTGAGCAGATAGGCATTCGAGTCCTTGCCGGAACTGCCACCTTTATCGACAGACACCATGTTTCTGTCGACGGCCGTACAGTTTCCGCCCGATTCTTCATTATCGCCAGCGGAACAGTCCCCTTTATTCCACCCATTGAGGGATTAAACCAGATCCCCTACTATACAAACGAAACCATCTTCACCATTGATACCCTGCCTCGATCAGTGATTATTCTCGGAGGCGGCGTTGCCGGGCTGGAGTTTGCCTCTGCGTTTAGCCGCCTGGGCGTACAGGTTACGGTAGTGGAAATAGCGCCGCAGCTTTTACCGACAGCCGACTACGCTCTGGTTGAACGTCTGGCTCAACAGCTTACCCACGACGGCATACGTCTCATGACCGGCACAAAACCAGTCAAATTCTCTCAGGAAGAAGGACATCCGGTCCTCACCGTCAGCTCCGATCAGTCCATCTTATCTCAGATTCATGCGGATGCCGTTCTGATTACCAGCGGCCGCACGGTCATGCTGGATGAGCTGGGCCTAGAAAGGGCAGGAGTCGAGTATACCCCCAAGGGCGTAATTACTACTAATACTCTGCGAACCACAGCATCGAACATCTACGCCTGTGGAGATGTGGTTGGCCCGTATCAGCTTGCTTCCACAGCCGAGTATCAGGGAATTATCGCTGCAACGAACGCGGTCCTGCCGATCAAACGAAAGGCAGAATACCATAACACTGTCTTCGTTGCCTGTACCAATCCCCCGATAGCCCAAGTAGGATTGACCGAGGAGCAGGCGTTGAAACAGTACGGCGGAGATATCCGCATGTATCAGTTTGATTATGGTACGCTACGTCGAGCGCTTGCCGATAGTACACCAGCCGGACTGGCGAAAATAATCTGTACGAAAAATGGTGCCATCATCGGAGCTCATATACTGGGAGAAGCTGCCGGTGAGATAATCCATGAGCTGCAGATTATCCGGGCCTTCAAAAAGCCGCTGCACTCAGTCTACCTGGTCTCCCACGCCTATCCCACCTACACTCAGGCAATCGTGGGACGGGCTGCTCAGCTTGCGTTTCTCGACCATATGCAGGACCGCTTCTGGGTAAAGGCAGGGTTGAAGGTCATGCCGGGTCTGCGCAACAAGCTTTTCCTTTCGCGATATCGGCTGGCCGAATCAGACGAACCGGTTCCTGCATTCCAGTCCACTGAAACCAGCGGGCAGGAACTGGACGTCATGCCTTCGGAAGTTCCTCTGGACGAGCGTTCGTCCCGGGCCTTTCTCATCACTGATGATATCTGTCGAGTCACTTTGCCCTCACGGCTGAACTATTTTGATGAACAGCCGCTTCTCGTTGCATGCGAATACGGTGCGGAAGAAAAGGAGCCCAACCTTATGCTGGACTTCAGCCGGGTTGAATGCATGAACGGACTTGGCGCGAGCATGCTGGTGAAGCTCGCTAATGCGGCTCGTCTTGCCGGCCGGTCGGTTGCAGCCTTCGGGCTAAACCGACACTACCGACATGTTCTCAACCTGACTGGACTTGATCAGGTTATTCGTATCTATGATACTCAAGAGGATGCCCTCACTGCCTACGGAATATCGCTGAGCGAGCTGCCGGTGGTAACCGAAACAGAAAAATCCCAACCTCTTGATGTAAACTTCTGGGCTCCGCCGGTGGGAATTCTCCGGGTACCACCGATGCCGCCGGAAGCGAGGAACTGGAACGTTCACGGTCTAAGACCGGTCGGGCCAGTGAACGGTTTCGGGCAGCTCTGGCAGAAAATTTACCAGCTGCGCATCAGCAATCCGGCGATACGTCCGGAAGAAGCCATCCTGGCCTTGAAAGAGCATTTTCACCGATTCCAGCCACCCTATAATCGCTTCTATCCTTCAGCTAAGGGGATTAGACCTGGTGAAATCATTCTCATCAATGCTTCGACACCCGGTGGTCCGATAGCAACCGGGGTCATGGTGCTCTATGCGGATAACAACTCATTTACCTTTATTACGCCGCAAGGGCATCCTGAATCAGGGTGGATTACCTTTTCTGCCTTCCGAAATAGTCAGGGTACCACGGTGGTCCAGTTCCTTAGCCTCGCCCGCGCCAATGATCCGGTATACGAAGGAGCTTTCCGGCTGACCGGTTCGAAAATGCAGGTGCGGATCTGGACCTTCCTGTTAAGAGCCCTGGCCGATTACTTGAACAGCAGGCCAGAGATCACGGTACAAGAGCACTGTGTTGATAGCACCATGCAATGGTCTGAGGCCGGTAATATCTGGTACAATGCCCAAATCCGGACTCTGCTGCGGATGCCCTCGCTCCTTGCCGACAAACTGCCCAAACGGTCGAGACGCAAGCAACGCTCATGAATACCACCCCTGATGCTGTTGTCGTCGGCTCCGGACCCAACGGGCTGGCCGCCGCCATTACTCTGGCACAATCCGGATGCTCCGTGCTCATGCTGGAAGCCTGTGACAGCGTGGGAGGCGGGATGAGATCGGCTGAACTCACGTTGCCCGGTTTCACTCATGATGTGTGTTCCGCGATTCACCCGCTGGCACGTGCTTCGCCGTTTCTACGCAGCCTTCCCTTAGCCGCTTATGGATTGGAGTGGATCAATCCTCCCGCAGCCTTGGCACATCCGCTTTTCGATAGCAGCGCAGCACTCCTGCTGCCTTCAATCGAATCTACCAGCCGGTTGCTTGGCAATGATGCGAGATCCTATTGCAAGATCATGAACCGCCTGGTACACAGCTGGGATCAGATCATCGACGATGTTCTCGGGCCGCTGCGATTTCCGCGCTTTCCGCTCGCGTCATTTCGTTTCGGGTGGTCGGCACTGCAGGCAGCATCCGGTTTCGCCTGTCGCCGATTTCAGACCGAACCAGCCCGGGCGCTTTTTGCGGGCATAGCAGCCCATTCTGTCCTGCCTTTGGCAAAACCATTCAGTGCTGCTTTTGGCCTGATCCTGGGTGCTGCCGGACATACAGCAGGCTGGTCTCTCTGCCGCAACGGATCTCAGCACCTGGCGTATGCTTTGGCAGCACATTTTACCGCATGCGGCGGTACGGTCGAAACCGGGGTAACTGTAAAATCACTGAAAGACATCCCGGCCAGCCGGATTATCCTTTTTGATCTTTCGCCTCAGCAGGTCGCAGCAATCGTCGGCAGCACGTTTCCGAGCAGCTATCGACAACGGCTTCTCGCACATCGTCATGGCCCCGGGGTTTTTAAAATTGACTGGGCCTTGGATAGTCCTATTCCCTGGAAATCAAACGATTGTCTCCAGGCCGGCACTGTGCATGTCGGTGGAACGCTCAGCGATATTGCATCCAGCGAAGCAGCCGTGTGGCAAGGCAACCATCCGGACCACCCCTTCGTCATTCTGAGCCAACCCAGTCTGTTCGATTCCAGCCGTGCCCCGCAGGGAAAGCATACTGCCTGGGCCTACTGTCACGTGCCTAATGGTTCAACAATGGATATGACCGATCGCATCGAAACTCAGATCGAGCGATTTGCTCCGGGCTTTCGGCAACGGATCCTGGCCCGGTCAGCCATGAATTCCGCGGACCTGGAGCAGTACAACCGAAACTACCACGGCGGCGATATTGCCGGAGGCATCAACAGCGTGTGGCAGCGCGTCGTCCGACCTCTTGGTCAATGGAAACCGTATGCTACCCCGCTGCCGGGAATATATATCTGTTCTTCTTCAACACCTCCAGGAGGAGGAGTGCACGGCATGTGTGGTTATTATGCAGCATGCGCTGCTCTTCGCGAGGAAGGTTCAAAGAATACTGCAGGCAATAAAAACGTGTGGTCATAGGCTGCGTAGCGATTTTTCCGCTTGAGAAAAAAATCGGCCGGTTACCTGGACGGGCCGGCCGTTCCACAAAGAGTAAGGATGGGAGGGGAATACATACAGCGAGTAATTTAAACGAATCCTGCGCTGCGTGCGAGAGAGGTCTTATGTAAGCATGCTTAACATCGTCAGCAAAAGACATGCCAATTGCTTTCCACCAAAAAGCTTTTAGATATCAAGGTCTTCATTAGGGCATCGCCTCAAGGCTCTCAGAATTAGTATCAATCATGCAACGCGAATCATATTGTACTGATATTTCTAGCCAATTTATCTATGCAAGTTTGCACAAATGTCTCACTAAAGAAACGCATCCAAGTCACTCGTCGCGCTGCCACCACCAACTACTAAAAAGCCATGTGCTGTTATTCGCAATCGGCCCAACGCAAAGCAGAATAGAACGTATCAGCAGTAGGCTGCATCGCGTGCCCGCCGCTCTTCTTCGATACAGGATTTGCTTTGGAACGAATAGGGAAATCTCAGCTGCGCAGCGATTTCCCGGTCGGCGCTGTGCGCACTCCTTCAAAATGACACCTATAGGTCCCCTCTTTTCCAAAATGGCTTGGGGGAGTTCACGTCGTACCCGGAATCCCCGGGTTTCGCTTCGCCCTACCCAGGCTACAGAACTGGAGAGCGCAGCGCACCGGCTGTTGGATTCAGTCCCCCTTTTAAAGGGGGATACAGAGCCTGTCCGATAACTGGCACAGCTCGAATCTGTCATCCTGAGTGAAACGAAGGATCTCACACATTCACTATTATAGGAATCGAGATTCTTCGGCTTGCGCCTCAGAATGACAGTATCGGACGCACTCTACAGGGGGATTTGCACCAGCATTCAAAAATCCACACCCCGACCATCCTTTACAAAAGGAGGGAGCACACCATCATGAGACCTGTCCTCACAGTCGTTCCAGGACCTGTTGGTTTCAGCTGACAAAAGAATGATGAGATTGTAAAAAGTCCCGCCTTTGGCGGGCCAGAAGAGCTGATGGGTAACCCGCCTTTGGCGGGCCAGAAGAGCTGATGGGTAACCCGCCTTTGGCGGGCCAGAAGAGCTGATGGGTAACCCGCCTTTGGCGGGCCAGAAG
>JAGOGO010000136.1 GCA_017996625.1 Deltaproteobacteria bacterium
GCATATGCTTGAGGATCATGCGCAGATCTTCCGGAAATCCGTCAACCTTATGGATTTTATCCTCAAGCATTTCAACTCCCAGAGTGATGTGGCCAAGCAGCCTTCCCGAGTCGGTATAGTCGAATACTCGGCCGTACGAAAGCTCGGCGACTTTCCCGATATCGTGGAGCATGGCACCGGCGATGAGCACATCCCGGTTCAGATCAGAGTAGCTGTCGGCAACTTTCTCCGCCAGCCGGGTAACGGAGAGCGAGTGCTCCAAGAGCCCCCCGAGATACACATGATGCAGTGTCTTGGCAGCTGGGGCGAGCTTGAAGGCCTTGACAAACTCTTCATCCTCAAAAAAGAGGCGCAGCAGCTGCCGTATATACGTATCCCGAACACCCTGAGCGATCAGGAAGAGTTCTGAAAGCATAGAGTCCCGCGGACAGGAACAGACGGGCAGAAAATTTTCCAGATCGATTTCAGCCTCACAGCACTTTTCAATCGTGGTGATGGTGAGCTGCATTCCTCCCTGATAGATCGACGAACGGCTCGAGATACGGATGAAGTCGTTACGATTGAAAAGACGATCATACTGCTCGGCGCGATCCCAGATGCGGGCAGTGATATCGCCACTTCGATCCATCAGCTTCAGGCTGAGATAGGGAGAACCGTTCTTGGTAACTCCGACACTCTTTTCTTTTACCAGAAAAACACCTTCAACCTGGGTGTTCTTTTGAATCTCGCTGACGAATGCGCCCTTCATGAAGGGGTCTCCTTTCTCTCCCGGATCAGCTAACAAAAATACCCGCCATCGTGTATGATGAGATAGTGCACGCTCATTGCTATCACACTCGTGTTCGTAATACAAACACATACAGCAAATTTTTTCTAGATTTAATTGCCGGTTTCTCATGTCGGTACTGCACTCATACATCCGTTGGCCATTCATACCTTCTTTTTTTTCGCTGGGGGCGCTGTTTACTACTGTGCAGGTGATCCTCATGCGAGAGCTCTTGGTTGTGTTTGTGGGGAATGAGCTCTGTATCGGTCTGATCTTTTCGATCTGGTTTTGTGCCATTTTTTTTGGCAGCCTGATCGGAGGAAGGCTTGCGGAGCGCAGCGCTCGTCCGGCATTTGTCTTTCTTCTTGTGCAGCTTTCCCTTGTCGTTGTGCCTTTCTTCCAGATTCTGTTGATCCGTAATCTCCGTGTGATACTTCACATCATTCCCGGAGAGTCTATTTCTTTTGCAGTAATGGTTGCCGCAGTGGCAATTGCCCTTCCAGCGTTTTGCGTACTCATGGGGTTGGTATTTCCTTTCGGTGCGGCTGCCTATGCTATCGTCAGACCAGATGCTTCTCAGGCTGTCACTACCCTCTATGTATGGGAAGCTTTGGGCAGCATGGCAGCGGGGGCAGTGATGACGTTTTATCTTCTTTCCCGTTTCAGTCACAGTGAAATACTTGCAGCAGTCGGCGGCCTGCAGCTAGTCACCAGCCTCGTGCTATGCCGTTCATGTGTGCGGAAAACCGATCGGGTCGTGCTAGCAGGTGTGGTTCTGTTTCTCGCCGGGGTTGGAGCGGCAGCAGCTGGTTTCAACGGATGGGATCGATTTGAAGCGAAAACTGTACAGCAGCGCTGGGTTACGATCAATCCGACCATGTTGCTGATAGAGAGCATCGATTCCCGCTATCAGAACATCAGTGTCGCCAGCCTCGCCGGACAGTACAGTATTTATGGAAACGGCGAACACCTTACGTCGTTTCCCGACCCGGCTCAGGCGGCCCTATCTGCTCATCTGTTTCTTTCCCAGCACCCGGCGCCTGATTCGGTTCTTCTTATCGGCGGAGGCAGCGACGGTATCATCGGGGAAATGCTCAAGCACCCGGTTGCGGTGCTTGATTATGTCGAACTGGACCCATCATTGGTAAGCGTTGCCCGGAAGTACGGTTCGGAAGAGGATAGAAAGGTCCTTGATGATGTACGCGTACGGATGTTCGCTCGCGACGGCCGCTACCACGTTAAGACCACGAAGTGCCGCTACGATGTGGTTGTCGTCAATGTAGCCGACCCATCCACGGCGCTTTTGAATCGGTTTTATACTGCCGACTTTTACAGGGAAGTTAAAGCAATCCTCAAGCCCGGTGGCCTTCTGACAACCCGGGTAAGCGGTGCCGAAAACTACCTTGGTCCTGAGCTGCGACAGTACGTAAGCTCAGTATACCAGTCTCTCAGCAGCGTCTACTGCTGCGTTTTTGCAGTGCCGGGAGATACCATTACATTTTTCGCGAGCGACCGGAACGGGATTGCCTCGAGTGATCCATCTGCACTGGCGCAGCGTTTCCGGGAGCGACACATCCAATCAGAATTTTTTTCGGATGTGTATTTTTCTATGCTTCTTGAATCCGAGCGGTTGAAGGATATCAACCAGGAACTGAAGAATTCATCTGTTCCTCATCTGAACACTGATCTGCGGCCGGCCACGTATTTTTACAACCTCTTGCTCTGGGATCGTTTTTCCAGTAACACCAACATGACGTTCCTTCGTGTCATCAACAGTCTTTCCCGGGTCCAGGTCGGCATTTTCCTTGGACTTGTGTTTCTTATCGGTCTTTACTATATCCAAACCCAGAAACCTGAATCATGGTACCCGAGACTTCGCTTCGTCGGGCTGGCGGCAGTTTTCACCACCGGGCTTGCAGCTATGGGACTTGAAGTCATTCTGTTGTTTTCCTTTCAGAATTTCTACGGGTATGTTTATCAGTATCTGGGCGTCCTGGTGGCGAGCTTTATGGTTGGGCTGGCTGGTGGTGCTGTGATCATGAAGATGCTTATGAAGTGTTCATTCTTATTTGTCCCGGACGGATCGGATCAACCGCGGACCGGCGTGTGGCCGCTGCTGGCAGTCGAGAGTGCGATCATCCTTCTGTGTCTTCTGGTGCCGGCAGTGCTTAGGTCAATCCATTTACTCTCTGGCTACGGAGGGTCAGGACACGGATTGCCGGGGACAGAGCAGTTCGGCCTCTTCACGTTCCTGATGCTGGTACTCGCGGTCGGTGTGGTCACCGGTCTGGAGTTTCCTTTGGTCCTTGGACTCTTGATGCAGGATGTAAAACGCTCCGGATCTGTTTCCGGGCTGGCGATCGGATTCGATTACGCCGGAGCAGCCCTCGGCGCGGCTCTCACCGGCAGCCTTCTGGTGCCGCTGATGGGAATCGATCAGTCATGCTGGGCCCTTGCCGTACTCAATGGATTATCGCTTCTCTTCGGTGGGGCTTTTCTCTTCCGGAATCGATGATACCGCCGGATTATGTTTTTGCAAACCGAACGTCAGCGATTGACCTCGATCCCGAAGCGCAGCTTTCTTCCTGCAATCCCAGCTGCGCCTGCCTCCACACCCCTGGAATCGGCTCCCCACAAAAGGAACAGGCTCCTTTAACGATTGCGTTCTCGCTAATTATGAAACCAACGCGCTTGATAAGCGTTTTCTTGCAGGAAGGGCAGTACGTGTGAGATCCTTCATGGCCCCAGACATTACCGACATAGGGATAGTGAAGTCCGGCTTCGAGTGCGATCGTTCTGGCCAATTCCAAGGTCTTGACCGGCGTGGGAGGAAGATTTCTGATCAGATGCATGGGATGAAACCGGGTAAAATGGATCGGTACCGCCGGACCGAGATTTGCCTTGATCCATTCGCACATGCTGCGGATCTGCCGAGGGTCATCATTGAGAGTAGGAATCACCAGATTGACGATCTCGAACCAAATGCCGATCGCTTTGAGGCGCTTCAAAGTGGCCAGGACCGGATCAAGGTCGGCGGAACAATAAGTCGAATAAAACTGCTGGCTGAAAGCCTTGAGATCAACTTTCACGGCGGTGAGCTGGCGGCACAACGCCGTCAGAGGCTCTGCCTCAATGAATCCGTTTGAAATCATCACGCTTCCAACCTTAGCCGCTCGAGCTTCTCGTGCCACATCGTACATGTACGAATAAAAGGCGGTAGGCTCCGAATAGGTAAAAGCCACGGTGGGGCACTGCTCATGCCGGCACCTGCTTACTGCCTCGGGGACTGTAAGCGGCTGGTGCTCAACGTCTTCAGGCACTTGTTGAGCGATGGTCCAGTTCTGGCAAAACTTACAGCGTATATTACATCCTGCTGCCGCTATCGAGAATGCCCGGGTGCCAGGGAGGTAATGATACAGCGGTTTCTTCTCGATGGGATCGACATGGGCGGCCGCCACCCGGTTATACGCCAGCGTGTAGTAGACTCCGCCCCGATTTTCCTTGTTTCCGCAAAAGCCCCGATCTCCGGGCGAAACCTGGCAGCGCCGAGGGCAAATCTGACATTCGATATCGCCATGAGCAAGCTTAGTGTAGAACCTTGCTTCCCGCATGAAGTGAGATTCTTCTGCACGGGCTGTGAGTGGCTGAGCAGCGGCGGAGCTGGTGTGCATAAATCCCATACCGCACACAAAACAGGCGCTGCGAGCAGTCCAGGCAAGAAAATCTCTTCGGGAGACGTTTCGATCAAGCATTGATGGCCGCTTTCAACGATGACAGCTTGAATCCATTGCAGCCCGCGCCACGCGAGGTCTGAACCGTTCCAACGGGTGGAATCCCGCTCCTCGCGGGACTCAAAACCATCGACGATGACTGTCGTAGTGGATCTCACCCGTTTTTACCATACTAGAAAGACGAACGATAAAAGTCAAACGCCCGGTCGCGGGGCAGCACTATAGAAGGGAGTATTTTCGGGCAATGCCAAAAAAAAACTAATTTTCCAACAAAGACTTGATAATCTATATTCATCTGTTTATCATATCCCTAAGAAAACCATGCCAATTGTACATCGAGAGCGTATCGACGATACCACAGAAGAGACCGGGATAATGAAGACGATCCTTGTAGTTGACGACGAAGAACCTATCCGCCTTCTCTATCGGCAGGAGCTTGAGGAAGAAGGCTATGCTGTTGAAGTAGCAGCCAATGCACAGGAAGCGTTCGACATTATGGAACGGACGCTGGTGGATCTGGTTGTCCTCGATATTAAGATGCCCGGCATGAACGGCATCGAGGCTATGCAGAAAATCGTCGGCAAAGAAAAGAATGTTCCTATCATCATTAACTCTGCCTATCCGCATTTCAAAGATAGCTATATGACCTGGGTTGCAGAAGAATATGTGGTGAAATCCTCCAATCTTCAGGAACTCAAGGACAAGATAAAACAGGTCATTAACCAGCCTCGCGAATAGACACCTTTCAACGCGCTATGAACGATACTCTCACCATGATTATGGCTGGTGGGAGGGGTGAACGTCTGTATCCATTGACCAAAGAACGCGCCAAGCCGGCGGTGACCTTTGGTGGTATTTATAAGATTATTGACTTCACACTCTCCAACTGCCTCAATTCGAATATCCGGCGCATCTATCTTCTTAGCCAGTATAGTAATGCTTCGCTCGATAAGCATATCCGCCTGGGATGGAACATCTTCAATCACGAGCTTGGGGAGTTTATCAATACCATTCCGCCCCAGAAAATTAATGTCGACTGGTGGTATCGCGGAACTGCAGATTCGCTATTTCAAAACCTCAATATCCTGGAGCGGGAGCGGCCCCGGCGAGTGCTGATTCTTTCCGGTGATCACATTTATAAAATGGATTACCAGAAGATGCTTGAATTCCACGATAATCATGCCAGTGATCTCACTATCGCCTGCGTAGCGCAGCCTTTGAGCGAAGCCCGGAGCATGGGAGTGCTTGAGGTAGATGAAAACCGTCGGGTCATCGGTTTCAAAGAGAAGCCTGCCAATCCGAAGCATCTAGCAGCTGATCCGACCAAGGCCTTGGTTTCCATGGGAGTGTACGTATTCTCAACCGAAGCGCTCGTGCGGGAAATCATTTTCGATGCAAAACGTGACACTGATCACGACTTCGGGAAGAACATTGTTCCACGAATGGTCAAGCGCAGCCGAGTCTTCGCATTCAGATTCACGGATACGCAGGGAAAAGCGTCTCCATACTGGCGTGATGTCGGCAGCCTGGACACGTATTATGCAGCCAATATGGAGCTGCTTGAGCCTCATCCGGTTTTCGATCTCTATGAGGAGGGTTGGCCCATCCGTACGTATCAGGAGCAGGCTCCGCCGGCAAAGATCGTGATGTCTGCTGGCGCCAGGAATTCCGGAGGTCTGAATGTAGCCGACTCTCTTATTTCGAAGGGATGCGTGATATATGACAGCCGGGTGCTTCGGTCGATACTTTCTCCGGATGTCACTGTGGGCCAGGGAGCCGTGATCGAGGACTCGATTGTCATGAAAGGGGTTACCCTGGGAAAAGGTTCTCGGATCCGAAGCTGTATCATTGACGAGGACATAGTCATCCCCAGCGGCTATACGATCGGCTCTGCTCTTGCTGAGGACAGAAAAAAATTTACCGTCACCGAAGGCGGGATTGTGGTGGTGCCACAAGGCAGCATCATCGACTAAGGTCGGATTCAAAGTTCAAGATTGACGACATTGTAAAAAGTCCCGCCTTCGGCGGGCCAGAAGAGCAGATGGGTAACCCGCCTTCGGCGGGCCAGAAGAGCTGATGGGTAACCCGCCTTCGGCGGGGGATAATCATGCCAACGGCGTGACTGAGGCGCAACCATCTGTCCCGCGCCTCGCGGGATTACTTCGTCGTCTCCAAGACGACTTTTTACTAGTCCATCAATCTTGAATCTCTTCCTCCTTAATAAGGAGGTAATACAACTCACCGTCGTACTTGAAGCCTCCTGCAATCCTCCCGGCTTCGTCTCCGGTCCCCCAGAAAATATCGACCCGGCCGGGACCTTGAATTGCGGATCCGGTATCCTGGTCCAGCATGAATCGCG
>JAGOGO010000016.1 GCA_017996625.1 Deltaproteobacteria bacterium
AACCCGCTTCGCGGGCCAGAAGAGCTGACGGGTAACCCGCTTCGCGGGCCAGAAGAGCTGACGGGTAACCCGCTTCGCGGGCCAGAAGAGCTGACGGGTAACCCGCTTCGCGGGCCAGAAGAGCTGATGGGTAACCCGCTTCGCGGGGGCAGGTTCTGATCTTTGCTGGCGATTAGGGACAGTAGCCAACCATCCGACCTGCAAAGGCAACCGCGTACTAGATGGTGGATTTGGGCCCGCTGCGCGGTCCATACTGCGTCTTTTCCGAAAAACCGTTGTCTGTTTTCGATCCTGTGTGGATGTACCGTGCCGGAATTCAACAGACTCCTTCTTGCTTTTGATGGCAAAGAAGACTAATATATTTTGTTTATGTTTTTGTCATCCTTTCAGTACCACGGAGGATGCTGAAAGGGAAGGCTCTCAGTGATTCTTATACATCCTTCTAAAACGATCATTCAGGCAATGATTGCCTGATCGTCTACAGCGTAAAAAAACACCTAACGGAGGCATAAACACGGTGCTACAAATGCTTGCCCGAAAAATATTCGGCAGTCAGAACGAGCGGGATCTGAAGCGGCTTCATCCATACCTGGAACGTATCAACAGCCTCGAACCAGCGATTACGCAGCTTAGCGACGCTGAACTGCGTGCTAGGACCCTAGAATTCAAAGAGCGGCATCATAATGGAGAATCCCTTGACGATCTGTTGCCTGAGACGTTTGCGGTCGTGCGCGAAGCAGCTCGCCGGACGCTGGGAGAGCGGCACTATGATGTTCAGATTATCGGCGGCATCGCCTTGCATCAGGGGAAAATTGCTGAAATGGCCACTGGTGAAGGCAAGACGCTGGTTTCGACGCTCCCGGCTTATTTGAATGCGATCACCGGCCGCGGTGTTCATATCGTTACGGTGAACGATTATCTGGCCAAGCGGGACCGTGACTGGATGGGGAAGATCTACGAATTTTTGGGAATAACAGTCGATGTAATTCACCATGACATCGATCCGGCAAGCCGCAAGAAAGCCTATGAGGCAGATATAACCTACGGGACGAATACCGAATTCGGCTTCGACTACCTGCGGGACAACATGACGCACAGCCGTGAAGGACAGGTTCAGGGAGATCACTATTACGCCATCGTGGATGAGGTGGATAGTATTCTTATCGACGAAGCACGTACACCGTTGATCATCTCCGGACCAGTTGAAAAGACGACAAACCGCTATGCAGAATTAGACTCCCTGGTGCGGAGACTGATGACCAGCCAGACCATTCTGGTGAATAACTATATCAAGGAAGCAGAAGACCTGCTCAATCAGGATAAGGAATATGAGGCTGGGATCAAGCTGCTTCAGGCAAAGCGAGGCTCTCCCAAGAACAAACGATTGCTCAAGCTTCTCAAGGAAGGCAAGGCTAAAAAGCTGGTGGATCGTGTCGAACTTGATTACATTCGCGACAAACGGCTCCATGAGCTTGATGAAGAGCTGTATTTTTCCATCGAGGAGAAAAACAATGTCGTGGATCTGACCGATCGCGGCCGTCACGCCCTTGCCCCCGGCGATCCGGAGATGTTCATTATTCCCGATCTGAGCGCGATTGATGAAGACGGTGATTCTTCCGAGAGTGATCGGCAGCAGCGGCGTGAGCAGCTCGAGAAGGAGTATATGGATAAAGGGGAGAAGATCCAGAACGTCCATCAGCTTCTCAAGGCCTACTCGCTGTTCGAAAAAGATGTCGACTATGTCGTGAGTGATGGCAAGGTGCTGATTGTGGATGAGTTTACCGGCCGTATTCTGCCCGGCCGCCGCTACAGCGACGGTTTGCATCAGGCATTGGAAGCAAAGGAGCAGGTGACCATTGAGGGTGAAACGCAGACATTCGCCACGATTACCCTGCAAAACTATTTCCGGATGTACGAAAAGATGGCCGGCATGACCGGAACCGCGGAGACCGAAGCTCCGGAGTTCATGAAGATCTACAAGCTCGATGTCCTGGTTATTCCCACCAATGAGCCGGTTAGACGTACTGATCATCCCGATGTGATTTACCGCACCAAAGGAGAAAAATACCGCGCCGTCATTAATGAAATACTGGCCATGCACGAGCAACAGCGCCCGGTGCTGGTGGGCACGACCTCCGTGGAAGTCTCGGAAACTCTCAGCCGCATGCTGGGCAAGCGGGTCAAACATTCAGTCCTCAATGCCAAGCGGCATCGGGAAGAAGCCGAAATTGTCGCTAACGCCGGACAACCTGGTGCCGTGACCATTGCCACTAACATGGCAGGTCGAGGAACCGACATCAAGCTTGGTCCCGGTGTTCCTCAAAAGGGAGGATTGCACATCGTCGGCACCGAACGCCACGAGTCACGCCGCATCGATCGTCAGCTGCGCGGTCGGAGCGGCCGGCAGGGTGATCCTGGATCGTCCCGGTTTTTTCTTTCCCTGGAAGATGACCTGCTGCGTATCTTCGGATCAGAGCGGATCTCCACGATTATGGAAAAGCTGGGCATGCAGGAGGGGGAGCCGATCGAACACTCGCTGATCACCCGGGCGATCGAGAATGCTCAGGGAAAGGTGGAAGCGCACAACTTTGAAATCAGGAAGCATCTGCTTGAGTACGACGATGTCATGAACAAGCAGCGGGAAGTTATTTATAACCAGCGGAATCGCATTCTGAGCGGTGAAGATATTCACCAAGATGTTCTGGAAATGATCGAAGAACTGGTTGATGATACCATAAGCCAGCATGTCGACCCGGATTTGCCTTCGGCGGAATGGGACTACCGGGCTCTGGAGGAAAGCTTCTTTCGACTGTTTGCGTACCGGCCGTTGATCTCTTTGCACGAGCAACAGGAGCTTGTATATGATCAACTCCGCGAGCGACTGCTGAAACGGACGAACGAAATCTATGAACAGCGCAGACAGGAAATGGGCGAAGAGCTTTTTAGGAACCTGGAGATGTTCTGTTCGCTGCAGGCAATAGATCTGCTCTGGAAAGAGCACCTCCTCAGCCTCGATCATTTGCGCGAGGGAATTGGGTTGCGAGGTTATGCCCAGCGCAATCCACTCCATGAGTATCAGAAGGAAGCCTTCGAGTTGTTTCAGGACTTGGTCAGCCGCATCAAAGAAGAAACAGTTTCTCGCCTGTTCCGGTGGCGTATCGCACCGGCTCAGTCCTCCGCCAGGATAACGACGGCTCCTCCGCCTGAGGCCGTCCAACTTACCATGAGTCACGGAGATCAGGCTGATTCCCGGCAGAAGACAATCAAGCGTTCAGCCAAAAAGGTAGGCCGCAATGATCCGTGCCCGTGCGGAAGCGGAAAGAAATACAAGAAGTGCTGCGGGCAGCAGGCATAGATCCGTTTCAGCCGTTTGAATCGTTCCAACTGCTTGAACCGTTGAAACACCTGAAACGGATGAAACGGTTTACTGTACACCAGCGAATCAGTGGATAACAACAGGCACACATGAAAAAACGTACAATTAAGATACTCGCCATCTCCTTGACCCTAACCATTATTATGGCGGCCCTGTTCACGTATCTCTCCGTACTGGGAGAAAACAATCGGATTACCAATGTTGCCGCTGAATTCTTTATCCAGATCCGAAAGCAGCATTACGGAAAGACCTATCAGTTTCTCTCCAAGGAACTGCGCGCAACAAAGTATTCAGACCCGGAGCAGTTTTATGCAACCTGCTTTCAGCTGGAGGCAACGCTTCTTGCGAAGTACAATCTGCTTGATCAGCGCTCCTACACGGTTGTAGCACAAAAGCATCGCTTCTGGACCCCTCTGCTGGGCGCAAAAACCATTACGATCAGTATCGGGCTCAAACCGAAAGAAAAGGAAAAGGCACTGATAAGTTATCTAAAAGAGGAGCATTACGATAACCTTGTGGAGAATCTTCTCACCCTCGTCCGCGAAGACGGGTACTGGAAAGTAGGCAGCATCAACATCGGAGAGTCCTCCGTGGCTGATCTCTATCAGCAGCTGGGGCAGCAATTGAAGCTTGACAGATATATTCAAACAACACCGGGCGGCTTTGTCCTCGCATCTATTGAAGTTATTCCCCAGTCCATGTCATCACTGGAGCGGAGAAGGCTTTCTTTTATTATCCACAAGATCACACGAGCCATGTATCAGCCGCAAGAAGATGAGGAAACAGGAGAATGAACGTACGTGGTTTTTCCTTCAACGGGATCGAAGCAGGCATCAAAAAGAAGGGGGGAAAAGATCTTGGATTGATATTTTCCCGGGTTCCAGCAGTCAGCTCCGGCGTTTTTACCCGAAACTGGGTGAAAGCCGCGCCGCTCGTACTGACCCAGCAGCGCTTACAGAAGCGGTGCTGTCAGGCAGTGCTCGTGAACAGCGGCAAGGCTAACGCCTGTACCGGGGCACAAGGCTTGATCGATGCGCAGACGCTGGCTGATGAGACTGCCCGCCTGCTCGGGATTCCGGCAGAGCTCACTGCTGTGGCTTCCACTGGTGTGATCGGAGAACCGCTGCCCGTTGAGACCATTGCCGGCCGGCTGCCCTTTTTATGCAACAGCCTCAACGGAGGCACCATTGAAGACTTCGCACAGGCGATCATGACGACCGATACCGTACCAAAGATCGCGACTCGTCACGGAATCATCGGGGGAAAAAGAGTCAACATTGCCGGCGTGGCCAAAGGAGCCGGTATGATTAATCCATCACTGGCAACGATGCTCGTGTTTCTGGTGACTGATGCGTCGATCAAACCGCAATCCATTCAGTCGATTCTTACAGAAGGCGCCGATCGGTCATTCAATCGAATTACGATCGACGGAGACACCAGCACCAACGATACGGTGCTGCTGCTGGCAAACGGTATGGCCGGGAATCAGCCTCTTGCTCGAAAAGATCTGAATGCTGCGGGATTCACGGATATGCTGTTTTCGGTTATGGAAGAACTGGCGCAGAGCATTCTGAAAGACGGTGAAGGGGTCACAAAGGTTATTACGATTGCCGTTCAAAAAGCGCGGTCCCAAGCAGAAGCCGAAGCAATCGGTCGCAGCATCGCTCATTCGCCGCTTGTCAAGACTGCATTCTTTGGCGAAGAACTAAACTGGGGCCGGATTGTCGCGGCTGCAGGAAAGACAGTATTTCCTGTAGCCTTTGAGCGCATGGATCTCTTACTCAACGGGATTTTCCTGGTGCGGCAGGGGACTCTTCTCAGCCGTGAGCAGGAAGCAGAGGCACAGCGGGAACTCAAGAAAGCTCATCTCACCATTACCCTGGTTCTGAACCAAGGTCGACATCAAGCGGTAGTGTTCACAACCGACCTCTCTCCGCAGTATGTGCATATCAACGCGGGATATAAATCGTAGGAACCGCTTCAACGGTTTCAGCCGTTTTAACTGTTATCCCTCAGGACTGGAACGGTTGAAACAGTTCCAGCGGCTGAAACGGCTCTAGTCCATACTCAGGCGTTTATCGTGCTTCAACATCTCCAAATTCTCGAACGCCTTATTGGAATACCGCGAGCCCTGGGGAGTAGAGATGCAGAGCTTGTAGAGATATTCTGCTCGGCTTCGACTCTGTTCCGCCTTAGCCTCATTACGCACCGCAGGATCTGACGAGAATCGATAAAGCTCGTACAAGCGGTGAAAGCGGTATCCCATCTGATAGAGGATCTTCGCTCGCAGTGACGTGCCTGGATAGAGCGTGATCACATTTTCCAGGGCCTTGATTTCGCCCTCAATGCGGCTGGGATCGCCATGGTAGTCTTTTTCCCAAGCGATTAGGTTGTAAGCGGCTTCATCAGCATACGGGCTCAGCGGCTTTTCCTTGAGGAGCTGCTGGAACATTTCGTTGTTATAGACTAGGGAGCCATCTCGTGTCTGCCAGCAGCCGTAGTGCCCATATTTTTCGAGAAATGCGGTCCGACTTGCTGTCTCATCCATGCCCTCGTTGATAGCCTCGCGATAATTCTGCTCGAGCAGGCCCTGAAATGCTTCACCAAGTCTAATCATGACCTCATCTTCGCGTGCTGACTTGGGATACTGTTCAAGGAACTGCTTCCCGGCAGTGATGGCGCTGTCATAGGAACGGCTTTGAAAAGCAGTCATGAACTGCTGATACAGCTTTTCTTCCTCCGTGAGTTTGGGAGTGCGAGTCTGCATCAGCACACAGCTCTGAAGGAGCGATCCCAGGAGCAAAATTAGAGTGAGATAATACTTCATGGCGATGACTCGGGAGCAGAACTTGAATTTCAAGAGTTCTGATCTGGGATATGAGGTATACGATGTGAGATATGCTCGCACTTATTCTTTATCGCACATCCCATTACCCGGTTGCAGATTACCTCGTGCACATGGCACATCCACATCATGCAGTCCAAGCCTTGAACTTTGAACCCGGAACCTTTAACCGGATACTATCCTGTCGCTGTTTTTTCCTTGAATGAAGTGGCAAAAGTGCATTTGGGATAATTAGGACAGGCCAGAAACAGTTTGCCAAAGCGGTTTCGGCGTATCACGAGTTCCGCTCCGCATTTTTCGCACTGTTGTCCGCTGGCCTGCGCTCCCTCAGCAGCTCCTGCCGCACCTAATCGTTTGGTATTCTTGCACTCCGGATACCCGGAACAGCCGAGAAATGTCCCATAGCGGCCCCGCTTCACTATCATCGGTTTTCCGCATTGCTCACATACTTCACTGACCTGCTGCTCGTCAGGTTCCGGACTGTCTGAACCGTTCAGAGGCTTGGTGTAGCGACACTTCGGATAGCCGGTACATGCGAGGAATCGACTGTAGGGGCCAAGGCGGATCACCAGTGGTTTGCCGCATTCGGGGCAAAGCTCTCCGGTAGGTTCGCTCACTACCTGAGCTTTTTTGACCTCCGCATTCTTTGTTTTCAGCAGGTCGCTGAACGGCTCCCAGAATTTTCGAACTACCGGCTTCCATGCCTCTCTGCCTCGGGCAATATCGTCGAAATCCTCTTCGATTTTGGCGGTAAACTGATAGTCCACGTATTGGTTGAAGTGATCAGTCAACAGCTTGTAGACGACCATGCCGATTTCCTGAGGAATAAAGCGGCGATTCTCGAGTCGTACATAGTCTCGATCCTGGAGCACGCCGATAATAGTGGCGTACGTGGATGGACGGCCGATACCATGCTCTTCCAATGCCTTCACGAGAGAAGCTTCGGAGTACCGGGGAGGGGGCTTGGTGAAGTGCTGCTGTGGATTAAGAGAGACAAGAGTCAGCTCCTGATGTCGGGAAAGCGGAGGCAACGGAGTTTCTTCTTTTACCGCAGTATCTTTTTCTACTATCAGCACTCTTCGAAATCCTGGAAAAGTAACCGTGGTCCCAACCGCCCGCAAGACATGATCCGGACCGGCCTGAATATCTACAGAAACCCGATCTTCCACTGACTGAGCCATCTGGCAAGCCAAGGCCCGTTTCCAGATGAGATCGTACAGCTTGAACTGGTCTGGTGAGAGAAAGGCTTTTACCGAGTCGGGAGTTCGGGTTATTTCAGTAGGCCGAATCGCCTCATGCGCTTCCTGGGCTGTCCTGGATTTAGTCTTGAAGCGTCTTACCGTCTTATTTACATAATCAGGTCCAAACAGCTCGACGATGGCATCGCGGATACTTGTTACCGCTGTATCTGCCAGATGGAAGCTGTCAGTACGCATATAGGTGATCAGTCCTTCGCTCTCACCCGAAATTTCTACACCTTCATACAGTTCCTGAGCAACCGACATGGTCCTGCGGGCGGAGAATCCAAGCTTGGTGCTTGCTTCCTGTTGCAGCGTGCTGGTGATCAGGGGTGGAGGAGGATTGGTCTTCCTTTCCTTCTTCTCGATGCTTTTTACCTGATAGGCGGCTTTCCTCAGCGTGGTGGCTATTTCCTGTGCCTGCGCTTCATTCTTGATATCGAGCTTCTCCAGTTTTTTGCCAGATATTTCGATAAGGTAAGATTCGAAGGTGGTTTCGGGTCGGGGAGTTTTCTCGGATGACAGCTCCGCGTTGATGGTCCAGTATTCTTCCTCGTTAAACGCCTGAATCTCCAATTCGCGCTCGCAGATCATACGCAGAGCAGGAGACTGTACGCGGCCGGCAGAGAGTCCGGAGCGCACTTTCCTCCACAGAAAAGGGCTCAGGCTGAAACCATAGAGATAATCCATGACTACCCGGGCCTGCTGGGCATCAACGAGCGGCTGGGAAATGCTCCGAGGCTGCTTCAATGCCTCATCAAGAGCTGGTTTGGTAATTTCATGAAATGTGATCCGCTTGATTTCCAGTTGGTTTCTTTTGCTCTTTTTATTCAGATCCAGCGCTTCTATCAGATGCCAGGCGATTGCTTCACCTTCACGGTCAAGGTCAGTAGCGAGGAAGATCCGGTCGCACGCAGGAAGCGTTTTTTTTATCTGCTTCAAATGCTTGGAGCTCTTGGGAAGCACTTCGTAGCGAGGTTCAAAGTCATTTTTTACCTCAACCGAGCCGGAACGGCTGGGCAATCCGCGAACGTGGCCCATGCAGGCCATAACCTCATAATCTTTCCCAAGAAATTTTTTGATAGTTTTAACTTTTGCCGGTGATTCAACAATAACGAGTGACTTAGCCATCAATCCTCTGTAGTTCTTTTTACCGACAATGAGCAGAAGACCCTTTCCGAGAAGGACATCTTCTGCTCTGCCGCATACAGGTTGTTTTTACGAGTTCGCCCTGGCCTGGGCTCACTGTTTACATACATACTTTCTTGAACATCTTTCCCGAGAGCTGGACTACATGTCCGTTCAGCTCAAGGTCGAGCAGCAGGCTTGCGACCTCGCTGCTAGGCAGTCCGCTGCGGTGAATTAGATCATCTATATGAATCGGAATAAGCTCTAATAAGTCAAGTACTATTTTTGCCTGTTCGTTCAGCGGCTGCTGTGGCCCACTGGTTTTCAGCTCCTGCTTGTCGAGGCCCGGTTCTATGCCCGCGAGAACGAACTCTTCAACAATGTCCTCGACATCGGTGACCAGCTTTGCTCCTTCTTGTATCAGCCGATTGGTTCCGGAACTTGAGGGAGCACCGACATTGCCCGGTACTGCAAAAACCTCTCGCCCCTGATCCAAAGCGAGTCGAGCGGTAATGAGTGAACCACTGCGAAAGGAGGCTTCAACGATGACCACGCCAAGCGACAATCCGCTGATGATGCGATTCCGAGCCGGAAAATTGCAGGCATCCGGAGCAGCACCAAGGGGAAAGCATGAGAGGAGCGCACCGTGCCGAACGGTTTCTTCTCCCACGCGTTGGTTTTCCCAAGGGTAGATCCGGTCAATGCCCGATCCGAGCACTGCCAACGTCCGTCCTCCTGCTTCCAGCGCACCCTGATGGGCCGCAGTATCGATGCCGCGAGCAAGACCGCTGACAACGGTGAATCCGTAACGGCTGAGCCCACGAGCGAGCCGTCTGGTCATTTCCTTGCCGTAAGCCGATGCATTGCGGGAACCTACCAAGGCAATCGCATTTCGATCTTTCTCTATAATGTCTCCCCGAACATAAAGCAAGGGCGGAGGATCATAAATCGTCTTTAAGAGAGCAGGGTAGTCCGGATCAGCCAGCGAAATGATGCGTATTTTGAGCCGGCTCAGGCTATCCAGCTCCCGATACGCCCATTCATCCTCTCGGAAGCCGGTGATTGCTTCAAGGGTGGCTGGCCGCATCCCGGATATCTTTTTCAGCTCGGACTCTGAAGCCTGAAAAACACACTCCGGGGTCTCAAAAGCTTCTATTAACCGCTTGAACAGAACAGCTCCGACTCCGGAAATTCTGTTCAATGCAAGCGAATAGTATACAGAGGATTGTCGGTCGTAGTGACTGCTTTTGCTTGACAAAGCGCTCTATTCTGAATAAATTTGATGATCAACGTTGACGGCATCGTAAAAAGACGTCTGTTCCCTCCTTTTGCAAAGGAGGGTCGGGGTGGATTTTTGAATGCTGTTTCAAATTCCCCTGAATCAATTTTTAGAAAAGGGGCTCGACATCGTAAGCAGCAGGACTTGCACCCCGGCCTACGCCGGGGCAGGTTCTGGTTCCGCGTGGCAAAGGATTACTTTGTCATTCTTTTAGACGAATTCTTACGAGTCCATCAACGTTTTTGCCAGCGTAGCTCAGTGGTAGAGCAACTGATTCGTAATCAGTAGGTCGAGGGTTCAACCCCCCCCGCTGGCTTTTACCCTATCTTGTTTGTATCTCGAGAACGTCGGCCTCCCGGTTGCTGCGAGCACCAAGAATTTCCCCTCTGAAGTCAGACCATATATCAAGATTATTGTATAAACAAAAGAAAAATTGCTGTCGATGCTGGTTTCGCCTTGCCGATATATTTCGGGAGAAAGGTTGAGCTAGTGGCGAGGGGCTGTGCTAGCATGCAAAACTATTCACGAATTCTGCACCCCAACAAAGCTGTCTAGTCATGTTGGGTTCCGTTTCACTCAACCCACGCTCCGAAAGAGAACCTGCTGTGGGTGCGCTCCTTCGACACCATTGAAGAGCTGCGGCAGGCGCTGCTGGAATTCAAGGAGCTGTATAATAGCGAATGGTTCATTGAACGCCACGGCAACAAAACCCCGGCTCAGGTACGTAGCGAACAGATGCGCGTGAGGAAATCGGCTGCATAAAATGTCCCAGTCGGTGTCTAACAACTGTTGACCGGTTCATGGCCCCGCTCCTCAGGTATGTAGTACAATCGGTACCGATGAGCGTTAGTCCTTGTTGTCTATCCGTGTTACTCGTGGGGCGTGGGTTCTATCTTCATCGGCTTTCATTTCCTCTTCAGTCGCGTAAAAATAGACTGCACCTGTATCGTCAATCCATTCCCAAGCGTCGCGATAGGCAAAATCAAGAAATTTAAAAAGTTCATTTATCGCTTCATCTTCAACTTCGCACACCCCGTAGTGTCCGCTTCCGTCTGACCATTGCCATTTCATTGTCTCACCCTCCTGCCCCATGGGGGACTTGAATCGTAGCCGCTCTCAACTTCTTCCTGGTTCAACTGAAAAGCCTCTGATCTCATATTATGGTTGTCAGGTGCTTTTTTGCAACCCATAAAAAATAATACATGAGCTGATTTAATTCATGGGGACAGCATACTTAGTTTCCTTTATGGCCGGGTTTTTGCTTGCGCAGGATACGAGCGTGAGAGTTTCCTAATGATCCAGAAAATCCTCGTTTCCAGTGGACGACCAGTTCTTTCGTGACGCCGGATAGTCTCGAACTCCTCCTCGGATGTACCACCTGACAGATACTCCCGATAATCAGCATCCGCGGAGAAGGTCTCCATCCTCCGGTTGCCGCGCTGGGTCACGTGATGGGGGATGCCAGGAATAACTGCTCGTGCCGTACGTGCCATGGCGCGCATGCTATTCTGAGGTAACGTTCCTGTTAATAATTAAGTATAGTATTCCCAGAATTGACAGATTGACAGAATTGACCCCCTCATCGCTCGACCCCAAAACCGTGCAAGTTATCACCGATGATTTGCAAATCGTACATGAAACCGAATTGACTTATGATTGATTTGTATTTACACTGTCGTTATGTTTGAGATTCGATTTGAATGGGATCAGAAGAAGAATACTCTGAATAAGAAAAAGCATGGAGTCGCCTTCGAGGAAGGGCAGACTGTGTTTGCCGACGAACACGGCTTAGTGCTTGATGACCCGGATCATTCTGAGGGTGAAGGCCGCTTTGTTCTTCTCGGTTTGAGTTCGAACCTTCATCTATAGGTTGTCTCTCATACCTATCGGAAGGACGAACGAGTAATCAGAATCATCTCAGCCCGTAAGGCAACGCGCTCAGAACAGAAACAGTACTGGAGCAGGTGGTGAACTATGAAAAAAGAATATGACTTTTCAAAAGCCAAGAAGAACCCGTACGCCAGCCTTCTCAAGAAGCAGGTTACGATTAGACTGGATGAAGCGACTATCAAGTACTTCAAAGAGCTTGCTGCAAGTGCAGGCATTCCCTACCAAACTCTGATTAACCTCTACCTACGGGATTGTGCTGCCTCGGGTCGCAAGATTTCCCTGAAATGGAAAGAGGCCTCGTAAAAGCCTGCACAGGGCACTGAAGTCGACTCGTAAGCTCGTGGTCCAACTCGTCACTATGCATGAGAAAGCGGGCAGATGGGTTGGTTTGAACCACCGCAGGTGGAGAAAACCAACAGAGCTGTACACTACTCATGTTGGGTTTCGTTTCACTCAACCCAACCTCCTCCTGGATTTCCGCTCCCCGTCTTCAGGGGCTGCGCATCAGTCACGCCGTTGGCGTGATTACCCACTGAAGGACAGGCTTCGCGGGTTGCGCGTCAGCTCTTTATCCTCCGAGGGCATGACAAGGATGCCTGGAAAGCCACTTTTTGCGAGTTCATCAACCTGAAATGCTCCATGCTCCTGCGGCGGGATTTCGCTGCTCTTTGCTCCCAGCTTGCTTTTTCCAGCCGGAAACGCTAAAAAAAAGGACTATGAATAACCACATCAAAGCATTCGGATTCGATCTCTTTAATACCCTGATTACGGTGGATCCAGATACCCTTGACCGATCTCACGTAAATCTCGCGCAAAGTCTTCGAGAAAATGGATTCGAGGTGGATGGACAGTCCTTCAAAACCGCCCATAATGATGCAGCGCTCTTGTACCTGGAGCAGTGTCGTCTCGATGGCCGGGAGACTCATAATCGCTTCTGGATCAGCACTGCTTTAGCGAAGATGGGCTTCAGCATTGTTCCTGATGATGTCAGAATTGCAGCAGCCGTAGAAGCTTACTTTGTCCCCTTTTACGATGACTGCAGGCTTATACCCGGCACCACTGAGATGCTGAAACACTTACGAAAAACGTATCGACTTGGCCTGCTATCCAATTTCACTCATGGTCCGGCTGCGCGCAGAATTATCGACTCGCTCGGTCTTGCGCCTTACTTTGATGTTATTCTGATTTCCGGAGAACTCGGATACCGAAAACCCCATTCGCTGGTATTCGAGCGACTCGTCGAAGCGCTGGATACGGAAAGAGAATGCATTGTGTATGTCGGGGATGACCCGGAGCCGGATATCTTTGGGGCTCAAGAGGCTGGACTACGGCCCCTCTGGACTACTTACGTCATGGATCACCAGCTGCCTCTACCTCCACGGATTCTTTCCCGCGGTTCGGGAGCGCCTGATGCATCGGTGCCGCGTATATCAACGTGGAAAGATCTTTGCGTGTATCTGCAAGACGTTCACCGTTGACTGTCGACCGACAATTGGGAAAATGGATACTTGGTGAATGGAATAATGGATGTTCTCTCGATGCCTGAGAGGGTAGCGGAGGCAAATCTCAGATCCTAATTTCTAAACCAAACGAATTCTCCTATTCCCCCAATTTTCCAGTATTCCATCATTCCACTATTCCAATTTTGCAAAGAGACTGCCACTCGACCATTCCCCTATATCACCACCATTTCATGGCTCTATCGGTGAACGGACAACGGTGAACGTTTATCGTTTATTCTTTACAATATCACAGGCATACAGTATACTGCACCAGAAGAGCCCTCGAGCGCTGTGCTGATGCGTGTTGGAACGGCGAGGTAGAAAGGTTCTGTTTTCAGTGGAAAAGAATAGTTCAATGGGGTTGTCTTAGAAGATAATTAGAAATCCGTTCTTGTAGTATGGTGAAACAGGAAGGATGGTACCATGAAAAGCAATCAGAGCATGGAAAAATACGTCCACTCTGCAGTGACGCCGCAAAGGCCGAGAAAGAATCCTAATCGACAATTTGACCAGTTCGAAGCATCGATGCTTTTCTGCGGTCATTGTCAAAAAGCAGTTCCGGTCAGAAAGAAGCTCCTGCTGGCTTTGCCGGACGGCGATAAATACGATTACCTCTGTGTCTACTGCGGGAATTCCGTGGGTACCAAGATGGAGGAAAGCGAGGAGCCTACCCTTCTTATTCGTTGAATGGAAAGATGGGGAATTGGTTGACAGGATAATTCGTCAAAAGCGCCAGTAAGCCGCGTGGCGGCAACCTATGAGCAACGAAGTGATGCCCACTTCGTTGGAAGTCCTATTTCTCAGAAAACAGGACTGCCGCATTCCTGTATGGTGTTGAAAGTACTGGATCCCCGCCTTCGCGGGGATGACAAAATCACGTGTGTGGATACTTTTTACGAGTCCATCAAAGAAGATGACCTCGTAAAAAGCGCCAGTAAGCCGCGTGGCGGCAACCTATGAGCAACGAAGTGATGCCCACTTCGTTGGAAGGCAAATTGGTTAAATGGAGAATTGGGAAATTAGCAAAATGGAATAATGTTTTTAAGCAAGAAACCATTCCACCATTTTTCCATTTAACCAATCAACCAATTATCCAATCAACTATTTAACCAATTCTCCATTTCTCCTTGCCTACAGCAATCCCTTTTTTACCATATATTCGGCATTGAGAATAGCAGCGCCGGCTGCTCCGCGGATGGTGTTGTGGCTGAGTACGACAAACTTATAGTCGAGAATCGGACACTCTCGGATGCGGCCAACGACGCAGGCCATGCCATTGCCTTCGTCGCGGTCGAAACGGGGTTGAGGACGGTTGTCTTCGGTTCTCAGCACAATGGGCTGAGGTGGAGAAAAAGGAAGCTGCAGACCAGCCAGAGGATTGAAGTCAGACAGTGTCTGTTTTAATTCTTCCACCGAAGGCTTCTGTGCCAGGGCAACACTGACGCATTCCAAATGTCCGTCTTTAACATGTACCCGGTTACAGGAAGCACTGACCACAAAATCGGCATACACAAAACGATTGCCGCTCACAGTTCCCAGAATCTTCTGCGGTTCGCTTTCCACTTTCGCTTCTTCGCCGCCAATGAAGGGCAGTACGTTGTCCAGGACATCCAGCGACGGTACTCCCGGATATCCGGCGCCGCTAAGGGCTTGCATGGTCGTAACCATGACTTTCTTGGCAGTGTACTTCTGATGGATCGGCGCCAGAGCTAAGGCAAGTCCGATCGTCGAACAGTTTGGATTAGTGACGATGAATCCATTTCCCTTCCACCGCTTTTTCTGCTGCGGCACAATGCTGAGGTGGTCTCCATTCACCTCGGGAATGAGCAAGGGTACGTCCTCGTCCATGCGGTGATTCTTCGAGTTGCTGCTCACCACATATCCGGCCCGGGCAAAGTCTTCTTCAACTTCGCCGGCGATGCTTGCGTCCATTGCGGAAAAAACCAACCGGCAGTCCAGATTCGGTGTGCATTCCCGAACCGGAATTCCGGCCACAGCACGGGGAATGGGAGTCTCCATGCGCCACCGTCCCGCCATTGATTCTGCATATGATACGCCGGCGCTACGTTCCGAAGCAGCCAGTGCGGTGACGTCAAACCAAGGATGGTTTTCCAGGAGTTGGATAAAACGCTGTCCTACCATTCCAGTGGCACCAAGGACTCCGACCTTTATTTTTTCCATCGCTGCTACTCCGATAAGGATGTTATATGATGGCCTTCTCTCGCAATACTGCTTCCAGCCGAGCTCGGGTATCCGGCTCCATGCTGCACATGGGTGACCGGAATACTTCTTTCATCATGCCTTTCATGGCCAGAGCGGTTTTTACCGGAATGGGATTTGTTTCGAGAAAAAAGGCCTTAAAAACCGGTAGAAGATCATAATGCCGCTCTCGAGCATCAGTCCACTGTCCCTCAAGACCGGCATTGACCAATTCACACACCTGTCGGGGAATGATGTTGCTGGCGACGGAAATAACACCAGCACCTCCCAGTGTAATAAGAGGATAGGTAAGGTTGTCGTCGCCGCTGAAGACGGCAAAATCCGGCGGGCATTGCTGGATAACATCCATCATCTGATTGATATCGCCGGAAGCCTCCTTGAGCCCAATGATATTCTTGTGCTCCGTCAGCCGAACGATTGTTTTTGTTTCGATGTTTTTGCCGGTTCTGCCGGGGATGTTATAGATGATCAAAGGAATGTCCACTGCTTCAGCAATGGCCAGGAAATGCTCGTATAACCCTTTCTGCGTGGGCTTATTGTAGTACGGGGCTACCTGCAGACTGTAATCGGCCCCGGCTTTTAGAGCATGCTCAGTCAGTTCAATAGCTTCACGGGTGGAATTGCTGCCGGTTCCTGCAATAACGGGAACCCGGCCGCGGGCCTCATCGATAACAATATTGATGACCCGGTTGTGTTCTTCGTAGGAGAGGGTTGGGCTTTCGCCTGTTGTACCACACGGAAGCAGACCATTGACTCCATCTTCAATCTGAAAAGAGACCAGACGGCGTAATGCTGCTTCATCGATAGCGCCGGTTTCATCAAAGGGCGTAACCAGTGCAGTAATTGTTCCTCGTAGCATAGTTACCTCGTCCTGGACAGCAATATAAGAATTTCATGGCAGCTCTCGGCTATATCAGAGAGCTCGTTTTTCGCACTGCATCCTCGTGTTGATAGATCACGCGTGCGATGTTCCCCTTTTCTAAAGGGGATTGAGAGCGTGTCCGACAATGTCATTCTGAGGCGCAAGCCGAAGAATCTCGATTCCTCTGATAGTGAAGTTGTGAGATCCTTCGTCCCGCCTGGCTGAGACTCCGGATGACAGATTCGAGTTTTGCCAGTTGTCAGACAGGCTCTACAGGGGGATTTGCAGGGATGCTTAAAAATCCACCCCGGCCCTCCTTTACCAAAGGAGGGAGAAGAAAAGCGATCTTGTACGAACTTGTCACTCTTTCGCTGCTGAAAGCTTTCTCTCATACCACTACTTAATGTGCTTTTCAAGAGAAAAGCATCAAAACTCTCGGTGGCTATTTTGTACTGGAAGTGCGGCCGGAGCTGGACCGGGAATGGGCGATGCGATCGAGAATTCCATTGATAAAGGATGATGATTTCTCGGTGCTGAATTTCTTCGCGAGTTCAATTGCCTCATTGATGCTCACTTTCGGTGGTACGTCAGGGCACCAGAGAATCTCGAAAATCGCTATCCGGAGAATGCATCGATCGACCCGGGAAATTCTTTCCAGCGACCAGTGTTCGGATCCTTCCCGGATGAACTCATCGATTTCGGGACGATGTTCGTCCACGCCTTCAACAAGCTGTCTCGTAAAATTGTCGAGTTCTTTCTGAGCATGGAATTCATGCACAAATAGCGGAAGGACTTCGGGTGAGGGTTGTTGGGTGAAGTCGCTTTGAAAGAGAATTTGCAAAGCCAGTTCTCGAGACTTTCTTCGACTTGCCAGCACTGGAATCTGTCTACCCTACGTACCAAGAAATACTATAAACATAAGAACGTTTCCGTTCCTCAGAGAGGAAATGGAAACGTCCATCTTCAGAAGCGGAATGTTGTGCTCCCCGCCTTTTCCCACGTCTCCGCTGCAGCACCTGGAAACCGCCCATCAGGGAATTTGCTGGTAAAGATTTACCATCTCAATGGCGGCAGCGGCAGCGTCCCAACCCTTATTGCCGGCTTTTGAGCCTGCCCGCTCAATAGCCTGTTCAATGGTGTCGGTAGTCAGCACGCCGAAAATTACCGGTGACTGAGTCTCAAGCCCGACCATGGCGATGCCTTTACTCACTTCGGCAGCAATATAGTCAAAGTGCGGTGTGCCTCCACGGATCACGACTCCCAGGCAGATGATGGCATCATACTTCTTTGACAATGCAAGCTTCTTGGCAGTCAGGGGAATCTCAAAGGCACCAGGTACTTTAAAGATCTCTATATCTTCATCTTTTGCACCGTGTCGGATCAGCGCATCGAGGGCGCCGCCCACCAGCTTCCCTCCGATAAAATCATTGAAGCGGCTAATTACAATAGCAAACCGTAACCCTTCAGCAGTTAACTGACCTTCCACTACTTTTGCCATGGCTCTTCTCCTTCACTGTGGGCGTCAGCAAGACACAATCTGCTGTGTTGCCTTCGCTCGCTCCTCCTTGCGGCGTATTGCACATACACCTCAGTCGTCGCGACCTCGGCGCCTTGCATCTTATGCCTTCCTGGCGCCCACAGGTTCTTGTTACCCAATCGTTCGGATGCTGTAGTGCTGGGATTGCTTTCACATTCTCCTACAGATCATCACAGGTAAGCCCGAGCAGATGTCCCATCTTATCTCTCTTGGCCTTGAGATACCGCATGTTTTCTTCTCCCGGGGGAATCTCGATCGGGATGCGCTCTTCGATGCTAAGTCCATAACCCTGAAGCCCGACGATTTTTCTCGGGTTATTAGTCATCAGGCGGATCCTGCGAATCCCCAGATCCCTCAGGATCTGAGCGCCGACGCCGTAGTCGCGCAGGTCAGCCGGGAAGCCCAATTTCTCGTTGGCTTCAACCGTATCGTGCCCGTCATCCTGAAGCGCATAGGCTTTACATTTGTTGGTAAGCCCGATTCCACGGCCTTCCTGGCGCATATACAAAACGACTCCTTTGCCTTCTTTCTCGATCATCTGCATGGCAGTGTGCAGCTGCGCGCCGCAGTCACAACGCAGTGAACCCAGCGCATCGCCGGTTAAGCACTCCGAATGAACCCGGACGAGAACCGGCTCATCAATGTTCCATTCACCTTTGACAAGGGCCATGTGATTCTTTCGATCGATCTGACTCTCAAAAATAATCACCCGGAATGGTCCACCATACTGAGTAGGCAATGTTGTTTCGACAACGCGCCGTACCAGCATCTCTTTCTGGATACGGTAGTTGATGACGTTTTCAACAGTGGTAATCTTGAGCCGGTGTTCAGCGGCAAACTCCTCGAGATCAGGCATGCGGGCCATGGAGCCATCATCTTTCATAATTTCGCAGATGACCGCTGCTGGCTTCAGGCCTGCCAGCCGCGCCAGATCGACCGATCCTTCCGTCTGTCCGGTCCGGGTCAGGACGCCACCTTCCCGGGCTCGCAACGGAAAGATATGCCCCGGTCGAGTGAAGTCCTCAGGTCGAGCGTCATCTTCTGTGGCCAGTAGTATCGTGGCTGCCCGATCATGAGCTGAAATCCCTGTGGTTACTCCCCGGCGCGCATCGATGGAAACGGTGAAGGCAGTGGTGAACGGCGACGTGTTATCATTGACCATCAAGGGAAGATTCAGCTGTCGTATCGTGCCGTCAGTGAGAGCCAGACAGATCAGACCCCGTCCATACTTGGCCATGAAATTGATCGCCTCCGGGGTGACTTTCTCTGCCGCCATGGTGAGATCACCTTCGTTTTCGCGACCCTCATCATCGCACAGGATGATCATTTTCCCTAGTCGAATGTCATTAAGAGCTTCTTCTACGGTACAAATTGCCATGATATCGGATATCCTTTTAGAACAGCATTACGTGGTACCGGGTGCGAGGCGTTACTGCTCGTCGTTCCCGAAAAACCTGAATGTTACTTTGTACACTACATGCGTGGAAAAATCAAGAAAACCCGTGCTCCCTCAAGAAATCATCGTCGATCGATGGTTTTCTGCCGGAGTCTTTAGCATCTTGGGGACCTGCTTGCAGAAATTTTTCCACATACTTCCCGATAATATCGGTCTCGATATTGACGGAGCTGCCGGTTTTTTTTCGACCGAGTGTGGTTATCTCTGCGGTATGAGGGATGATGCTGACTGAAAATTCACGCTCTTCAACGCTGTTAACCGTGAGACTGATTCCATCAATTGCAACCGACCCCTTTTCTACTATATAGCGGGTGACGGCTGTCTCAGCGGAGAAGGTGATGATAAGCGCATTAGCCTCTTTCCTTATGAGCTTCACCAAACCGGTGCCGTCAATGTGACCGCTTACCAGGTGACCGCCCAGCCGGTCCGATATCCTCAATGCCCGTTCCAGATTGACCTGATCACCGCGTTTGCGCTCCTGCAAGGTTGTGCGACTGAGCGTTTCCGGAGAGACATCCACACTGAACCGGCCATGACGCGCCTGTACCACCGTGAGACATACCCCATCCACGGCAATGCTGGCGCCAACATCCTCCTGGGTGAGATCAAAGTGAGAATCGATTGACAGAACAAACGAGTTCCCGCTTTTGCCGATCCCGGCTATTGTACCCATATCTTCCACGAGTCCGGTAAACATACTTTCCTCCCCTTACACTGTAAGGAGTATGATTCAACGTTCATAACCTGCTGGCATCGTCCCGCGATGCTCTTGCATGCCCCGTTCACCGTTCATTGTTCACGGTTCACCGACTGGATTAAAGACGATCATTTCTCGGTGAACGGACAACGGTCAACGGTCTTGTGTACGTAGCCTTCAATCACGACATCGTCGCCGAATCGTCGGGTTCTGATCGAGTGAAGTCGCAGAGCTTGGTCTACGGATGGCACCCCTTTCCCGGCAACGAGCAGCGGAGCTGTAGTGCCACCGATAAGAATAGGAGCATAAAAAAGGAGTACCTTGTCCACGACTCCACTTGCTAGAGCCGAAGTGTTGATACGACTGCCTCCCTCCACCAGGACACTGGAAATTTCCTGCCGACCCAAGGCGGCCATGAGTAGCGGCAGGTCAACCATGTTCCGGCCGGGAAGCACCAATACCTGAGCACCGTGATCTTCAAGAGCCCGAATTTTTCCGGACGGAGCGTCCTGAGTGGTGGCGATAATCACCGAGGCCTTTGACTTGGGATTGAAGATCTTCGCCTGAGGAGAAAGTCTGAGAGCAGAATCAACGACGACTCTCGTTGGGTCCTTTCCTCTTCGGCCTGGAATGCGCGTCGTAAGCTGAGGATCGTCTTTCAATACGGTTCCGATGCCTACCAGGATCGCATCCACCTCGTCCCGCATTCGATGAACATACGCTCGTGATGCCTCACTACTGATCCACTTCGAATCGCCGGTCTCAGCCGCAATTCGACCGTCCAAGCTGGTGGCCGCCTTGAGAATGACGAACGGAAGCCCGGTAGAGATGTACTTGATGAAGACCTCGTTCAGCTTTCGGCACTCAGCCTCGCAAATACCTGCCTCTACCGAAATGCCTGCCGCCCGCAGCCGCTGAATTCCTCTGCCGCTTACGTTAGGATTAGGATCTTCCATGCCCACAAAGGCGCGCTTGATCCCCGCGGCGATGACAGCATCCGCACACGGAGGAGTTCGACCGTAGTGGCTGCATGGTTCAAGGTTAAGGTAGAGATCGGCACCGACTGCTGCCGGGCCTGCGTCGGCCAAGGCATTCACTTCCGCATGCGGCTGACCAGCCCTATGGTGGTATCCCTTTCCGACGATGCGGTTGTTCTTTACTATCACAGCACCCACCATCGGATTTGGGCTGGTGCGGCCCCGGGCCCGTGAGGCCAGGGCAAGAGCGATATGCATGTACTGTTCGGGAGAACCCGTAGCGTTCGTGTTCAAAGCAGAAGGAGTATGATTAGAATTTCTGGGACCTGATCTTTTCCCGGTCGCCCAGGAGATCTTTTACTTCGTTCATAAAATCGGTGATATCCCGAAAGGAGCGGTACACTGAAGCAAAACGCACATACGCGACTTCGTCAAGTTCGTGCAGTTCCTGCATCACCCTTTCGCCAATTACGGAAGAATTCACTTCCTTTTCACCAAGTTCCTGCAAGAACTCCTCCACCCGCCTTACTACCGCTTCCATTTCTTCGGCGCTGATCGGTCTCTTTTGGCAGGCTTTCTGAATGCCCACCAGCACCCGCTGACGTTCAAAAGGTTCTCGGCTGCCGTCTTTCTTGATGACCATGGGGAGCACTGTCTCAACGCGTTCGTGAGTGGTGAACCGTCGCTTGCATACCAGACATTCCCGGCGGCGGCGAATTACATCGCCATCCTTGCTGACGCGCGAATCAATCACCTTATTTTCCAGTTCCCGGCAGTAAGGGCATTTCATGGCTGTTTTCCTCTCTTTCTTTGCTTGTTGCGTGACGATAACCGAGGGAAAAGCGTCTAAGCCATTTAAAAGTATCGAAAAAATAACCACATGTCAACAGAAAGTCCATCATTGAGAAAGATAACAAGTGACTTTTCAGATTGAATTGGGCACAATAATCGTCGGATATTTCCACGAGCGGCAGCACCAATCTTCCTGGATATCGTTTTCTTCGCTGATGGAGCCGGGTCTGTGCCCGCCGTCCTTGACATTTTGCATATCCTATACTAGGGTAAAACGATACCATTGGATCACGACTAATGAAGGTTTCCGCCATAATTCCTGCACGTTATCAATCCACTCGTCTTCCTGGCAAACCACTGGCCTTAATTGCTGGCGAGCCGATGATTCGTTGGGTCTACGAACGAGCGCGGCGGGCGCGATATGTTCATGAAGTATGGGTGGCCACCGATGACGAGAAGATCTATCAAGCAGTCAAAGGATTCGGAGGCAACTGTCGCATGACTGCTTCCTATCACCCTTCGGGCACCGACCGTATCGCCGAGCTCGCTCGCACTATGGACTGGGATATCGTGATTAATGTTCAAGGTGATGAGCCGCTCATCGACCCGCAGATGATTGATCAGGTAGTGGAAAGTCTTCAGGATGATGAATCGGTTTCGGTCAGTACGCTGAAACGAAAGATTACTGTAGCCGCGGACATCATCAATCCTAACGTCGTAAAAGTGATTACTGATCAGCATGACTACGCACTCTATTTTTCACGAGCTCCGATTCCCTACTGCCGCAGCCTGTGGCAGTCCTTCGAAGAAATCGATGCTGGACCGGTGCCAGAAGGCATGTTCAAGCATGTTGGCCTCTATGGGTATCGCCGCAACTTTCTCATGCACATTACGTCGCTGCCGCCGACCACGCTCGAGACGGCGGAGCGGCTGGAGCAGCTTCGTATACTCGAACACGGCTTCCGGATTAGTGTCAAAACGACCGACAAGGACTCGATTGGAGTCGATTCCCCCGACGATCTTGAGCGCGTACGAGAGTTAGTCGGTATGAATGGCCTTAGCTGCATAATAAAGGAGACGAACGTTGGTTAAGCCGAAATATATCTTCGTCACTGGTGGTGTTCTCTCATCCTTGGGAAAAGGGGTTGCGGCTGCCTCCATCGGCGCTTTGCTGGAAGCCCGGGGATTGAAGGTGACCTTTTTGAAGCTGGATCCTTATATCAATGTTGATCCCGGGACCATGAATCCTTTTCAGCACGGCGAGGTTTTTGTCACTGACGATGGAACCGAGACGGATCTTGATCTCGGTCATTATGAGCGGTATACGTCAGTGCGCCTGGGTAAGAAAAACAATTACACTACCGGTCAGATTTATGATGCGGTTATCAATAAAGAGCGCCGCGGAGAGTATCTGGGCGCAACCGTTCAGGTGATTCCCCATATTACTGATGAGATCAAGGAAAAGGTAATCGCAGTTAGTGCCGGAGCCGATATCGCCATTGTCGAGATCGGTGGCACCGTAGGGGATATCGAATCCTTGCCATTTCTGGAAGCCATCCGGCAGCTGAAGAGCGATCTGGGGAAAAACAACACTCTCTACATTCACCTTACTTTGGTTCCGTATGTCGATACCGCCGGACAGCTGAAGACAAAACCCACTCAGCACAGCGTCAAGGAACTTCAGCAGATCGGTATCCAGCCGGACATCCTGCTGTGCCGTACCGATCGTCCACTGCCGGAGAGTGTGAAGGCCAAGATCGCACTTTTCTGCAATATTGAGAAAAGCGCGGTTATCACCGCCCAGGATGTAGATCACATTTACAAAGTCCCGCTCAATATTCACGAGGAAGGACTTGACGATAAGATTGTGGAACTCCTCAACATCTGGACCGGTGCGCCAAACCTGACCACATGGCACGAGATCGTCAAGAAGATCAGAGAGCCGCAGCAAGAGGTCACCATTGCGGTGGTGGGCAAGTATGTTAATCTTATCGACTCCTATAAGAGCTTGAACGAGGCGCTCATTCATGGCGGCATTGCGAATAACTGCCGGGTGCATCTCGAATACATCGATTCCGAGCACATCGAAAAAGAAGGTGCGGCATCAATGCTTTGCGCTACACATGGTATTCTGGTTCCCGGCGGCTTTGGGGATCGAGGCATCCAGGGAAAGATCGAGGCCATCCGGTTCGCGCGGGAGAGGAACATCCCTTTCTTCGGCATCTGTTTGGGCATGCAGCTCGCAGTGGTAGAGTATGCACAGTCGGTATGTGGCTTAAAGGAAGCGCACAGTTCAGAGTTCAGGCCCGCTACTCCGGATCCGGTTATCTGCCTCCTCAAGGAGTGGACTGACTACAAGGACAACTCTGTTCAAAGGCGCAGTGAGAAATCGGACCTTGGCGGTACTATGCGGCTGGGTGTCTATCCGTGCAAAGTACGAAAGGGTACTTTCACCTACGCTGCCTATCAACAAGATCTCATCCATGAGCGCCATCGCCACCGGTATGAGTTCAATATTCACTATACTGACCTCCTGGTGGAAATGGGTCTCACTGTTGGCGGTATTTCTCCGGATGAAAAACTGGTCGAGGTAATCGAAGTTACCTCTCATCCCTGGTTTCTGGGCTGCCAGTTTCACCCGGAATTCAGATCGAGGCCAATGGAGCCGCATCCGCTTTTTCGCGAATTCATAAGGGCGGCAGTGGAAAACTGC
Source organism: Deltaproteobacteria bacterium (assembly GCA_017996625.1). Classification (GTDB taxonomy): domain Bacteria; phylum Desulfobacterota; class WTBG01; order JAGOGO01; family JAGOGO01; genus JAGOGO01. The sequence goes on from JAGOGO010000016.1 coordinate 24,513, forward strand.
CAGAAAGAAGGTTCCGGTGGCGACAGACACTCAGCGTCTTGATCTCTGTGCCCTCAGAACCGGTTGTGAGCTTCCGGAAAGTATGGCGGACGAGCTATGACAAGAACTGTCCAGGTGCAAAGTATTTCAATCGGCAGCGGAAATCCTCTGGTTCTTATTGCCGGACCCTGCGTTATCGAGACCGAATCGGCAACCCTCCGGGTGGCTGAAAAGATCAAGGAAATTACTGAACGACTGGGAGTTCCTTATATATTCAAGTCCTCTTACGATAAGGCAAATCGTACCTCGCTGACATCCTTTCGGGGACCGGGACTTTCCGAAGGTCTGAAGATTTTGGGCCGGGTAAAGGAACAGATCTGTGTTCCCGTGCTCTCAGACGTACACCATCCTTCGGAAGCGATCGAAGCTGCTCAGGTACTGGATGTACTGCAGATACCGGCCTTTTTATGTCGTCAGACCGATCTCGTCACCACCGTAGCTCAGCAGCACAAGCCCGTTAATGTAAAAAAAGGTCAATTCCTTGCTCCTGGCGACATGACGGCAGTGATCAAAAAGATCACTGCTTGCGGCAATTATGATATTCTTCTAACTGAACGCGGAGCCACCTTCGGCTATAATAATCTGGTTGTGGATATGCGCTCGCTGGTTATCATGCGGGAAAGCGGGTATCCAGTTATTTTCGATGCTACCCACAGCGTTCAGCTCCCAGGGGCCCAAGGAACAGCATCCGGCGGTGATCGAGCATTTATCGCTCCTCTGGCTATGGCTGCCGCAGCTGTGGGAATAGATGCCCTGTTTCTTGAAGTTCACGAAAATCCTGAAAGCGCACTGTGCGACGGACCGAATTCGTTGAACGTTACCGAATTATCTCCATTGCTCGAAAGAGTAATCCGCGTGTCGGTCATTGCACGAGAAAGTGAGCGGTTATGAGTCTTGAAGTTGCCCGTCGAGTTCTGAAAATCGAAGCAGAGTCCATTTTAAACCTTATTGATTGCCTGGACGAAAACTTTGTGCGTTCAGTAGAACTCTTGTCTCAGTGTTCCGGTAAGGTCGTCCTCACCGGCATCGGCAAATCCGGGCTTATCAGTAAGAAGATCGCCTCAACGCTGGCGAGCACGGGTACGCCTGCCTTCTTCATGCATCCGGCTGAAGGCATCCATGGCGATTTGGGTATGTTGTCCCAAAAAGACATCATCATCATTGTTTCCAACAGTGGTGAAACCGAGGAGATCCTTCAGCTGCTCCCCATTATCAAGCGCATGGAAATACCGATGATCGTCTTCACGGGTAACGGGAAATCCACTCTGGCATCGCGGGGAGATCTTGTTATCAAAACCAGCGTCAAAGAGGAAGCATGTCCCTGGGGACTGATTCCTACATCAAGCACGACCGCTGCCTTGGCGATGGGAGATGCTCTGGCGATGGCCGTCCTGGAGCGAAAAGGGTTCAATGAAGAAGAATACGCCTTGCTTCACCCCGGGGGCTCACTCGGCAAGCGGCTGCTTCTTCGGGTCGAAGATCTCATGCATCAGGGTGATCATATCCCTCTGGTATCAGAGGATGCGTCTATGAAAGAGACGCTTCTCGAAATGACTTCCAAACGTCTGGGCGTCACCGGCGTCATGGATAGCCAGCGCAAACTAATCGGGGTGGTAACGGACGGCGACCTTCGGCGTTCGCTGGAGAGATGCAGCGATCTTCTCAGCAAGAATGTGTCCGAAGTAATGACCACCAACCCTAAACGAATTGCTCAGAATGCGCTTGCGGCTCAGGCATTGCGATTAATGGAGGAGCATGCTATAACATCTCTCTTCGTTTATCCTGCGCACGAAAAGGACTGTATCAGCGGGATCATTCACTTGCATGACGTACTCAAAGAAGGGATCATCTCAGGATAATGAGATCCAAGGCGCAAAATATTAGAATGCTGCTTCTGGACGTTGATGGTGTTTTGACTGACGGACGTTTCATGTATACGGACGATGGCAGGGAGTACAAATGCTTTCATACTCAAGATGGGCTGGGTCTGCGTATGATGCTTCGGGAGGGCATCGGCGTGATCGTCATTTCAGGCCGTTCTTCACCGGCGCTGGAATACCGGGCGCGAGAGCTGCGACTTACTGCAGTATACCAGGGCGTTGACGACAAGTTGAGCGTTTTTGAAGAAATCCTGGAAAAGAACAATCTGAAGCCGCAGGAAGTAGGGTATGTGGGTGATGATCTGGTGGATCTTCCGATTTTAAAGAGAGTGGGTTTTGCAGTTGCGGTGGCAAATGCGGTCGACGAGGTCCGGGAGCACGCTGATTATGTTACTACGAGGCCCGGCGGTCACGGTGCGGTCAGGGAAATCTGTGAGGTGATTTTGAAAGCACAAGGCAAGTGGCAGAATTGTTTATCTCACTATCTGCTTTCATAGCCAGACTATGCCTTACTCTCCAAGTGCACGTTTAGAGCGGTGCAGACACCATGAGTTTCAAGAATAAGCGATTTTTTGTGAAATCTTCCCTGGCCATAGCCGCACTTCTAATTTTTGTCGGTGTGGCGGTCATTGTGGTGAACCGTCTGTTCCTTTCATCTGAGCCGGATTCTACTGTTTCCCTGCCGGCCGAAAGCACCAATGAAGCCGATTACGTCATCAAAGGAATCAATTATGTTTCCACTGACAAGAACGGCGTCAAGGTGTGGGAACTCACCGCTCAGACCGCCGAGTATTTTGACGACCAGGGACTCATAGAATTTGATCAGGTGTCAATTGCCTTCTTCACTAAAGAAGGACATGCCTATGCGTTGCGTGCTGACGTCGGCATTGTTAACACTGAGACGCAGGATTTCCGTGTCTCCGGCAATGTATCCGGGTCGTCGGAAAAAGATGACGTTAGTTTCAGAACACAGTCTTTGCAATACCAGGCGGGTATTCAAGAGGTCAGGACCGAGGACACCGTTTTTCTGGAAAGCTCCCGGTTTAAGCTGAAAGGACAAGGAATGGTTTTGGATCTTCAGAAAGAGAAGGTATACTTGCTTCATAATGTTGAAGCTGTGGGCAAACAAGAGCTCTTTTCCGGTAAAAAACCTTGACGGCATTGCGAGCTGTTCAGATCCCGCGTTCCGCGGGATCCAACACCGCGTTTCTGGAATCGCTTCGTCTCCTGCGCGGTGGCTGATTGCCTGTATATCGGAGACGGGCGCACGCTTAAGAAAGGTCCATCGATGAGATTACGTGTGCTAGGTGTTCTCGTGCTGATTTTTCTTGCCGGTGATGGAACCGTGAACCTTACGTGCTGCGATGCAGCCTTAAGGGTAGGCGTCCTGCCGTTCCGCATTTACAGCTCAGAAAAAGTGAACTACCTGCAGGATGAAGTTCCGAAGCGATTGTCTGAGCAGCTTGCTAAGAACAAGGACCTTGTCCTGGTTGATCCGCTGACGGTTCAGTCCAGTCTTTCCGGCCAGGTCGCAGGCCGTGAATGGAGCAAGGGAGCGCTTGACCAGATTGCCCGCACAACGGAGGCCGACTTTCTGGTTTACGGCAGTCTCACGAAGATCGAGAATGCTTTAAGTATCGACGCCAGCGTTTTCACTACGCTGCCCGACACCGGCACCTTCAGAAGTTTTGTGGAAGGACGAGACCTTGATCTTCTCATTAAACAGATGGAAGGAAAGATTGCGCAGCATCTCCTGACTGCCGGCGCTGCAAAACTGACACCACCGACAGAGACGGTCGTTGCCAAGGCATCACCTCCCGAAAGTACTCAACGCGCTGCTGCTGAGGAGCAGGCACCGGGAGTGGAAGGCGCTGCACAACCAGCTCCTCCGACGACGCCAGAACAACCAAACGAACCAGAAGCCGAAATCGAAGAACCGCCGACTCCTGCGGAAGAGCAGGTTCCTGAAGAGCAAGCTGCTGTGACGGAAGCTGCTGAAGAATCTGCTCCTCCTGAACCAGCTCAGGACAGCGCTGAGCCGGAATCGATAAAGGCAATGAATGCGGCTGGGGCATCTGCACCGTCAGAGTCGGGAGACATGGATTCAGCAAAAAAAGCACCGGCCAACCGCTTGCCGATCCGAATTAGTTCCGATCGTATGGTAGCAGATAATCCGCAGCAAACGGTTACCTTTTTTGGCAGTGTAAAAGCCGTCAAGGACGATATGGTGATTCATTCCGATCAGATGACGACCTTTTACAGCAAAGGGCAAGAGGTGGAAAAAATCATTGCTCAGGGAAATGTAAAAATCAGCCAAAAAGATCTTGCTGCCTCCTGTAGAATGGCAACGTTTTTGCAAGGCGCGCAAAAGATTATCTTGACGGGCAAGCCCAAAGTCTGGCAAGGTAATAATATGGTGAGCGGGGAGAAAATAGAAATACTCCTTGATCAGGATAAGATATTGATAGAAGGCGGAAAAAAGAAAGAAGAGCGGGTTAATGTGGTGATTTATCCGAAAGAAAAGAAGGAATGACCTTTCCGCACGGAAAGGTATGTTGTGCTCTGCTATGGAATTGTTTTCTGAAGAGTTAGTTAAGTATTATGGAAAGAGAAAAGTGGTCAACAAGGCTAGCCTGCGAGTGTGCTCAGGAGAAGTTGTCGGTCTTTTGGGACCCAATGGTGCAGGAAAGACAACCACTTTTTATATGATCGTTGGGTTCATTAAACCGCATAAGGGAAGAGTATTTCTCGAAAAAGAAGATATTACTGATCAGCCAATGTACCTGCGGGCGCGTCGCGGGATCAGTTATCTGCCGCAGGAACCCTCGGTATTTCGTAAGCTTACCGTCGAAGAGAATATTCTCGCGGTCCTCGAAACGCTGGAAATGAGCGAAGAACAGCGACACCTCAAGCTCGAGAAGCTTATGAAGGACCTTAATATTTTTTCACTGGCGCGGCACAAGGCATACTCTCTTTCAGGCGGAGAGCGGCGAAGAGTTGAGATCAGCCGGGCCTTGGCTAACAATCCCTCCTTTCTTTTGCTGGATGAACCCTTCACCGGTATAGATCCCATTGCCGTCAGTGAAATTCAGGATATTATTCATTCGCTCAAAGCTCAGGGAATGGGTATTCTCATTTCCGATCATAATTACTTAGAGACTCTCAAAATTTGTGACCGGTCCTACATTCTTTACCGGGGCCGGGTCGTTGAAGAAGGAGATTCTCAGAAGATCTTTCAGAGCGAGAAGGCACGCGAGGCCTATCTTGGCACGAGATCACTCCGAGATAGTGCAGAGAAGACTATTGCTCGAGAGCTCGGTACTGGCAAGTAGGAAGACCGTATAATGGCCTTGGAAATCAAACAGAACTTAAAACTTACGCAGCAGCTGGTCATGACGCCTCAGCTTCAGCAGGCGATCAAACTCTTACAACTTTCCCGGCTGGAGCTGCTCGACCTTATTAGGCAGGAAATCAAGGAAAATCCTGTCCTGGAAGAACATGCTGAGAACAATGCAGAAAAAACCGAGCAAGAAACCCAAATAACCGAGGAATTTGGCGATATCGGTGGTTCCGTAAAGGAAGATTTTGATGCTCCTGTCAAGGAAGCCGACTTTGACTGGAGAGATTATCTTTACGAGGAAGGACAGCCAACCTGGGACCCGCTCTCACGAATGGATTCAGATCCGGAAGAGGAAAATCGACTTTCAGTTGAGCGAAGTCCTCAGAAAACTCGAAGCCTCCATGCACACCTCAGAGAGCAGCTGAGCCTGGCGTCGTTTGATGATGAAGAACAGGAATGTGGGGAGCTGATTATCGGCAATCTCGATCAGAACGGGTATCTGACCGCGTCGGTGGAAGAGCTGGCCTCTATGTCTGGACTCGAACCAGGTCGTGTAGAATCGGTTTTGCAGAATATTCAGAAATTCGATCCTCCTGGAGTAGCGGCCCGAAGTTTACGGGAATGCTTGCTTCTTCAAGTCTCGAGCCTTGATGAAGGCGTCCGCGATCTCATTGAGAAAGTTATCACGAATCACATTACCGATTTGGGAACAAAGAAATACCGGGCCATCGCCAAAGATTTGAGTGTTTCTCTGGAACAAGTTATCGAAGCAGTAAAGATCATTAACACCCTGGATCCGAAACCGGGCCGCGCTTTTAATACGGAAGATCCGCAATACATTAATCCTGATCTGTATGTCTACAAAGTAGATGATGAGTACATTGTGCTGCTGAATGAAGATGGGATGCCCCGGCTGCACATCAACTCATTCTATCGCCAGGTTCTGACCGAGAAACGGATGACGACCGATGATTCAAAGGAATATATTAAAAATAAGCTGCGTTCGGCCGTGTGGCTGATTAAGAGCATCTATCATCGGCAGAACACACTGCGCAACGTTATGTACAGCATTATTAAATTTCAAAAAGACTTTTTTGACCGGGGCATCAGTCACCTTAAGCCGCTGGTCCTTCGTGAAGTGGCCGAAGACATCAGTATGCACGAATCCACGGTGAGTCGGGTAACCAACAACAAGTATGTCCATACCCCTCACGGGATCTTCCCTCTTAAGTTCTTTTTTAACAGCAGCATCAATACCGTCGAAGGAGACAATCTGGGTTCGGAAAGCGTCAAAGAAATCATTCGCAAGCTTGTTTTAAGTGAGAATCCCCGATCGCCGCACAGCGATCAAAAACTCACAGAGCTTCTGCGAGAAAACAATATCAATATCGCGCGACGCACGGTGACGAAATATCGCGAGATGATGTCTATTCTTCCTTCAAATAAGAGGAAGAGTTACTTATAATTTCTTTTAACACCCGTGGAGTATGAGGTTGGATCGTTATGGAAATTAAGGTCACTTATCGGCATGTTGAACCGAATAAGGCTCTCAAAGAGTATGCAGAAGAGAAAGTTTCACGCATCAAGAAGCATATCGGTCGCCAAGTCAATGCTGACGTCATTTTTTCTATGGAAAAAAACCGATACCTTGTGGAAGTAAATATTGCTGGGGATGGAGTCGCATTTAACAGCAAGGAAGAATCGGGAGATAATTTCTTCTCTGCGATTGACGAAGTCGTAAACAAGATCGTAAGTCAGGCTGATCGCTTCAAGACTAAACAGAAAAAAAGAAAAGCCTCAACAGAGGTGACTATTCGGCATGACATTATAGCCCTGGGGGAGGGAACGGAGGAAAACAGGCAGCCTCGAATTATTCATACCGACAATTACTTCCCCAAGCCTATGCCAATCGAAGAGGCTATCATGCAGCTCGGCTTGATTGATAATGATTTTCTCGTCTTTACGAATGCCCAATCGAATCGGGTAAATGTGCTTTTCCAGCGTCGAGACGGTAATTATGGCCTCATCGAAGCAGAAGGTATGTAACCAATGACGATATCAGGTGCAGTACTACAAAGAGAGTGCTGACGCTCTTCAATGAAGGATGTCTAATGAAAATCGGCGAATTGATGGATAAGAGGATGATCCTTCCTAATCTTTCCTCTAAGGCTAAGAAGGAGGTCCTGCAAGAAATAGTTGCATGTATCGTGCGCCATGAGAAGAATATCGATGGTACTGAGTTAATACGCGTACTCCTGGATCGGGAGGAGCTTGGTTCTACTGGAATTGGCGATGGTATTGCCATTCCCCATGGAAAAGTGAAGTCAATAGATAAGCTGATTGTGTCCTGTGGAAGAAGCATCGAAGGCGTCGACTTTCAGTCAATGGATGGAAAGCCGACCCACATTATGTTTCTTCTCATTGCTCCCGAGCATTCTGCAGGAGTGCACCTCAAGGCTCTCGCCCGCATTTCCCGTCTACTGAAAGACGGAGCATTTCGTAAGGGTCTTATGGAAGCTGCTAGTGCTGAAGAGATGTATCAGATTATTGTTCAGGAGGATGAAAAATACTAGCGGGGTGCTGAGGGGGAGATATTATTCAGCCTCGTATCCAGAGGCCATACCGC
>JAGOGO010000017.1 GCA_017996625.1 Deltaproteobacteria bacterium
TGGCGATGAGTGCTCGGTAAAATGTCGTTCCTACCAGAAGCGCCCATATGCTCTGGATTCCCGCCTTCGCGGGAATGACATCTCAGTGGATTGCCGCCTGCGCGGGTTGCGCGTCAGGTCGTTATCCACCGAACGAAGTGAGGCGGCGCTCCAGCTCGTTATCCACCGAACGAAGTGAGGAATGACGATGGGAACGTTTCTTCTGCGATCTACCTGGACCGTGTCCAGAGGCTTTCGCTCACTCCTCACTCTTCGTCAGCGGCCATGATGCCTTGATGATCGTACCTTTTCCCTTTCGGCTCCTGATATAGAAGGCACCGCCGGAGAGCTGGGATCGCTCTCGCATGCTGGAAAGTCCGATCCCGCATTCTTCAGCTCTGGCGTTAAGTGCTTGAGGGAGATTGAAGCCCCTTCCGTTATCTTCGATCACAAGCTCGATCCGATCATCCATTTTCCGCAGCGAAAAATGCACCCGATCGGCGCGACTGTGTTTGATAATATTGTTCATAGACTCTTGTGCAATTCGAAAAATCGTAATTTTTAGTGCTTCGGGCACATCGTGGTCTTCTACTGTAATGAATGTCTCGACATTGATCTGCGGAAACAGTTTCTTGAACCGACGAACAAACCAGGAAAATGCCGAAACCACCCCCAGATCGTCAAGCATCGCCGGCCTCAGGTCCATCTGAATCCGGCGGCAGTCCTCGATACTATCTTTGATTACCGTGGTCGCAGCAAGCAGGGCCTGGGTTGCTGCCGGCATCGGGGTTTTCGTCACCTCTTCCAAGGCAGTTTCCACTTTCATCTTAATAAGACTCAGTGATGCACCGAGGCTGTCGTGGATTTCCCGGGCAATGCTTTTTCGTTCATTCTCCTGGGCAGTGAGCAACCGCGAGGAAAGAACCCGCAGCTGTTCTTCCGACTGCTTCAGTGATAGTTCAATGTGCTTTCGGCGGGTGATATCGGTCATCGTGACAACCACGGCGGTGATTTCCCCGTTCTTCCCGAGAATGGGAACCGCCGAGTCCAGGATAATCTTGCGAGTACCGTCAAAGGCCTCGATCTCGATCTCCTGATTCAGACATGCCTCTGCGGTCGCCAGAGCACGAAGTCCCGCCAATTCATTGCTGCTCAGCGGTTTTCCGGTATTCGTCCACCAGGCTCGGTACTCTCCGCATTGGTCAATGCTCCGATAGCGTATTCCGTCCCAGATTTTTTCCGCTGCTGGATTTGCCTCGATAATTCTTCCTTTTCCATCGATAACCAGAACACCTACCGGCAGGTACTCAAGGACAGTTTTGATAAGGGTTTTTTGTTCCTGAAGCAGCCGTTCACGCTCAATCAGCTTGCGAATGAGATCACGAAGCTCCATGGTTCGTTCCGCAACGCGTGACTCAAGTCGCTCCCGCGCCGTTCGCAGCTCTTCCAGCAGTCGCATCTGTTCCATGGAAACCGCAACATGCTCGGCCACCATCTTCATCAGGGAGAGTTCATCGTCAGCGAAGCTCGTGCGGGTATAGGTGCCGAACAAAAGCGTACCGATTACCCGATCACCTGCGATCAGCGGGTGGCAAGCACAGGCAGTCAACCCCAGTGAAAGCGCCACGTCACAGCATAAATCCTGCGGCTTCGCCATCCTCTCAGTAGCAATCCGTACACCATCCCAGGCAACACATTGACAGATCATATCCCAAAGCGGCATCTCATCGAGTACTTTCGCGGTCTCTTCATTAATACCGCTCCAGGCATGCAGCCGCAACACCTTCTTGTTCTCATCCGCCAGGAAGTTGAGAAACACCTGGCAATCAAGGTAAGCCATGACATCGCCGCACAGTTGCTTTATCTTATCTTGAGGCTCCTGAGTTTGCAGCAGCTCGCCGGCCACCTTTGATAAAAGCTCGAACCGCTGCCGGCTCCTTCTTAACGCCTCTTCAGCCCGCAGGTGCTCGGTCACATTTCTGCTTGCACCTGCTATAAATACCACTCGGCCATCTTCCCCAAACATGGGACTGAGGACATTTTCATATTGACTGCTCACTCCGGCCGGGCCCGGGTAAGAGGTCTCGTTTCTCACCACGTTGCTGCTGGCTATGACCTGCTGGATACCGTGAAAAAGCGTATCCGCCGCATCCTGGGGATAACCAAGCTCCCGCACGGTCTTTCCAATGGCCTGCTCTCTGGTAAGACCCCACAGATCCAGCAGAATCCGGTTGGCATACACAATCCGGCCCTCGGTGTCAAAAACATACAGGCAGTCCTGCACCGCAGCGCTGAATGCCTCCAGAAGACGTGACTGTTGATCCAACTCAGATTCAATCTTCCGGGAATGCTTCTGCATCCGGGCCTTCTCCGAGACACTCCAGGAACGTTTAGCAGCTTTTTGTACCAGCGCGATTTCCTGATCATTCCACTTTCGGGGCCGGTCGCTTACCGCCCAAAACAGTGCGACCCGCTGCCTCTGCTCGAAAACAGGCACGACCACAAGAGCCCGGAACCCATGGTCCAGATACCATCCCCGGCATTCAAGCGACAACAGCCGAACATCCTTCTCCCCGTCCTCGCAGACGACTACCTGTCCTTCATCCAAATCAGCCCGGCACACCCCGCCTGGAAGTCCTACCTCAATCAGGCCGGCAATCGATGGTGTCCTTGGATGATAATCCCCGGTCACAAATGCCAGTTTTCCTCTGTCATCAATTTTCGTAAAGAAACAGTGTGACAGACCCAGATGACTGCCGACAGCCGCGGCAGCAGCTTCCAGAATATCACTCGGATCCTCAATATAATGGATCCGGTCGGTAACATCCTCCATGAAGTCACCGTGCAATTCCCGCACCTTTTGTTCGGTGATGTCCTGTACCCAGGCCTTAAGCAGGTCGCCAGTGCTCGTGTGATAGATACCTCCATGAGCTTCCAGCCACCGAATGGTTCCTTCACTGTCCAAGCAGCGATACACTACCAACAGCGTGGTTCCGGTGAATGCAGCTTTTACTGCGTCTTCTACGTTCTGACGATCCAAGGGGTGAATGGATTGCAGGAAGGTCTCGAATGATAACGGAGTTTCACGACGTGGATAAAGATTGTGCAATCGCAGTACTGCGGCGGTGACGGTAAGCTGGCGGGTAGCGATATCAAGGGTCCAGGTGCCGCTTGATGGAGCCTTTTTCAATAACGTCCGGAGGTGTTCACCTGCAGCCAAACGCTTCTCCCAACCGGATATGTCACCAGTTCTGACACTATCACGCGGTAATCCGTTACCGACCTGATTTCCGTCATTGGATTTCTTGTTCATGCTGCAGACCCCAGATTGGGAGCAGAGTCCTTCGCTTGGGAATGAGGCTTGTTTTGAGAAGCGCAGATGGGAAGAAGGCGAATTTGCACGGGTATGCAACCCCGTTGCGGACGGCACCATCCTCTCGTGTTACGTTATGAACAGCCTCTATTCAGTGCGAAGGCATTGTCTTTACAAAAAAAGAAGACAACGGTTCAAAAAGCCCACCACTATGGAAAGATTTACAGTATCAGCTCGGACAAGTCATTGTCAAGCCGAAAGGACATATGCAAGTGACAGGCAGGATACGATAAAAACTGACCACACGAAGATGTTTTTGAAGCAGAGAGACACTCAGATGAGTTCCGTCGCACGCTCTTCTAATACTTTCGCATGCTGCTTCTCCTCTGAGATGATAACCTCCAGATGAGTACGGATCTCTGCATCTTCAATCCACTCCCAGATCAGTTCGTAGAAAAGAATGGTGTCCCGTTCGAATTCTAAAGCAATACGCCTCAGATCTTCAACGGTCAGGGTATCAGAAGACAGTGTGTCTTCCAGAGAAAAAGTCTGAGCACCAAGCACAGTGGAGAGGATTTCAGCTGAAGCTTCATCAATGAGGTAGTCGTTCCCAGTCTTTGCATGCTGTTGTTGCAGTGCCATGAACCACTGCCGATGGCTGACTTCCTGCTCCGCGAGCCAGAGAAAAAGATCACGCACTTCTTTGGCAGTGACTCTCTCAAGTACCGTGCGGTACACTGCCTCACCGTTTCTTTCCAGGTGAATTGCTAGGCTCGTGATATCGTGGAGCGTGAACATGAATCAGAATCTCCTAGTGCGTTTTCCTCTCTACGCGAGAAGGATCAGCTGATACGCCGGCCGTACCGTAGGAAGACTGGGTGAATGGAATAGTGGAATGACAAAACAAAGGAAGACCCGCTGATGGAAATTCTAAGCACGAAGCTCTAAATCCAAAACGGCAAGTCCAAGACAGACGCGAGGAATCCAGTCCCGGCCGGTGCGGGATTCGCTGCGGGGACGCTGCTCCCACACGACAGTAAAAAGTAAGAAGCAAGAGGTAAGAAGTATAAAGACGAGGGGCGAGTCGTGTCTTCTCGTTCTTGCTTCTCGTATGAAACTTCACGTTCGTCTGTCATCCCTGCCGCCGCCTTCGCGGACGGTAGACTCCGAAGGGGATCCAGGTTTAGAACCTTGGAGCCTTTGGGTGTTGAATGTGTTTAGAGCTTAGAGATTCGGATTTAGAATTTTCCTCCGCTCTCCTCCTGCGCGTCACACAAGACTCCCATTATTCCGTTATTCCATCGTCCCATTTCTCCATTTCACCACTTTTCAATTCCTCCAATTCCCTATCCCCCTCTCCTACACCCGGCCATACGCTTCGGTCATTTCCCGAAGCCGGTCGCTGATGGATGGATCGATCTGTTCCGGAGCGAGCTGCCAACGCCAATTACCCTGATTGACCGCCGGTCGGTTCATGCGGGCTTCCTCTCCGAGGCCAAGCAGATCCTGCATCGGAATGATGGAGGTATTTGCCACCGATCTCATGGCCATGCGGATCAGGTCCCAGTGGCCCGATCTACTATCAATCGGACAGCCCAGGTATCGAGAGAGACGTGCCTTTTCTTCCGCAGAGGCTTCGTTATTGAGCCAGCCGCGAGTGGTGTTATTGTCGTGGGTTCCCGTATAGACAATACAGTCGCGCACCAGGTTATGAGGAATATAAGGATTTGTTCCGATATCGGGCCCGAAGGCAAACAGGAGAACCTTCATACCCGGCAACTCATACTGACTCATCACTTCCCGAACGTCCGGTGTAATTACGCCAAGGTCTTCGGCAATCACCGGAAGTGAGGAGAATTTGCGGTGCAGGTGCTTGAAGAAGTCCTTAACCGGTGCTTCCACCCAGCGACCGCGAATAGCAGTCGTTTCATGAGCCGGAACTTCCCAGTAGGCCACCAGACCCCGGAAATGATCGATCCTGACGATATCGAAGAGCGCCAGATTATGACGCAAACGATCTACCCACCAGTCGTAGTGTCGATCCTTCAGTACGTCCCAGTTGTAGACGGGGTTTCCCCAGAGCTGTCCGGTGGAGCTGAAATAGTCCGGTGGAACCCCAGCGACAACATACGGCTGCTTGTGCTCACCAAGCTTAAAAATGGATGGATGAGTCCACACATCGACGCTGTCGAACTGAACATAAATCGGAAGATCTCCGATGATCTGAATGCCTTTGCTAAAGCAGTATTCCTTGAGTGCATACCACTGTTGGGAGAAGAGGTACTGAACAATTTTTATCCTCTCGATTGCATCGCTCAACTCGGCAGCGGCAACCACCAGTGCTTCCGGATTTCGGTCTCGCAGCTCGACCGGCCACTCGTTCCAACTTCTTCCATCAAAACGGGAATGCAATGCCATAAAGACAGCGAAGTCATTAAGCCAGACCGCGTTCCGTTCAAGAAAGAGCTCATAGGTGCTCGATCGATGATGCTTGAATGCCTGAACGGCCCGAAACAGCAGTGTTCTTTTATAATCGGTAACGGTCTCGTAATCTACGGTGCCGACAGGAAATTTCGGACCATCTTTCATATCCGCATCCGAGAGCAGACCGGCCTGATGCAGCAGTTCAGGGCTGATCAGAAGTGGATTGCAGGCAAAAGCTGATGTGCTGTGATAGGGAGAATTTTGATAGACTAGATCAGTAGGGTTGAGCGGTAGAATCTGCCAGTAGCTCTGTTTTGTCTGAGCAAGGAAGTCGGCGAACCGATAGGCCTGGGGTCCGAGATCGCCAATGCCGAAAGCACTCGGCAAAGAGGATACGTGGAGAAGAACTCCGCTTCCGCGTGTTTTCATGGGGATGTTTCTCCTGTAAGCAGTGCTGCAGGAAATTGGTTAAAGAGTTCACCCGCCGCAAGCGATCCGATTCCCACAACTGTTTCTCCAGTCAATCGATTCTGCCAGGAAGCAGGGGCCTGCGAATCGACGCGTACGCTCGTGTCCGCCCAGAGACTTTGTCCAATGGGAAGTTCATCCGTTCCGACCAGTGATGTAAAGAATCGAGGAACCGCCACCACAGCCCACTGGTGCTTCCAGCGCCGTCCAAAGGCAATGATGTGGTTACGGAGCCTTCCGCTCACAGACAGAGGCAGATATGTTCCCGATTCGAAAAGCTGCGGCAGCTCCTGCCGCACCTGTAAGGTTCGCCAAATAAGGAAGAGTTTGACCCGGCCATCCTTCCAGCTGTCTAACAGAAGCCGGGCCAGGTGCCCTATTCCCGCTCTGCTTTCAGTTGCCAGGTTCTCGAGGATTTCGGATCGCTGCTGGTACTGTACCGGCCGCCGGTTGTCAGGATCGACCAGGCTCAGATCCCAGAGTTCGCTTCCCTGGTAAAAATCCGGCACCCCAGGCGTAGTCATTTTTACCAGTACCTGGGACAATGAGTTGAATATACCATATCTGGCTACAAACTGTTGAAAAGGAATAAAGTCCCTCAGAAAGAGGTTTTCCTCCGACGGCTCAAGGATTTGCTCGATAAATGCTGTGCATCCTTCCTCATAGTCAGTATCTGGCTTGAGCCAGCCGGTATGGACCTTGGCTTCCCGGATCGCTTTGATACAGTAGTCCTTGATCCGCTCGGAAAATTCCGGAATCTCGTCCTGTGAAAAAGGAAAGGCACCTACGAGCGTCTGGTAAAGAAAGTATTCATCGTTGCGGTCAGGCGCCAGGATATCTCCGGTCTTGCGTTTCCTCTTCTGATTGACTCTGCCCCAGAGCTTGACGTGTTTCTCCCAGAGTTCGGGTACTTCCGAGATCACATCGAGCCGGCTGCGCACATCTTCGCCTCGTTTGGAATCGTGAGTCGATGTGGTATTCATTGTATGCGGCCACTGCTCACTGCGGTCGCGACAGAACCGGTGAAACTGCTGGAGCGTAATGCCGAACACATCGGGATTACCGCCGACCTCATTCAACGAAAGAAAGCGGTTGTATACGTACAGCAGTGTATCTTCGAACCCTTTTGCTGTCAGTGGTCCTGTTGTCTGCTGAAATTTCAGGACAAAGTGCATCCATTGATCCCGCTCACCCTGGCCGGTGTGAGGATCCCAGTCCCGCTTAAGAAACCGCTCGATAAACCGCAGCTCTTTGGTCAGTCCCGGATTGCTGCTTATCGCACGATTGATCGCCTGATCGAGGTACTGGATATCCATCTCTCGGAATGCCGCATTGTTGTTGAAGTAGGTCCGATATACCGGAAAGCGGGCCATTACCTCCATGAGACCGCGCTTTAGACCGGTAAGCGTGATGTCTCGGGCGTAGCGGTTCAGGCTGGAAATTCTTCGAAGCAGGTGGGCCAGGTTGTCTACATCCCCACCCATTTCTTTTCCGAGGATCAGGTTTTTCTTCTCGGTCATTACCTCTCGATAATTCATCCGAAAGCCCAGGAAGGAAGCATAGATACGAGTGAAGCTGCGCTCATTGTCGCGACGGATGAACAAACCGTTCACATGGTTCGTAAAATCGTATCCGGTGGTGCCCTGGACTGGCCAGAATGAGGGCAATTGCTCATCCTGATCGAGTATTTTCTCTACCACAATATACACGTCGCCGGCAGTTTCCCGAAGGCGGGCCAGGTAGCGGGTTGGATCATACAGCCCATCAATGTGATCAACCCGCAGTCCATTGATCCGCTTCTCGCGCACAAGGGAGAGAACGAACTGGTGCGTTTTGTTAAATACTGCTTCATCTTCGACCCGCAGGCACATGAGTTCGTTGACATAAAAAAAACGCCGGTAATTGATCTCTTCAGAGGCGACCTTCCAGAAAGCCAGTCGAAAAAGCTGCTCGGAGAGAAGTCCATCAAGCAGAGCAAAGCTCTCCGGATGGCCTTTTTCCCCGTTGAATTCTTGTACATTCTCCTGCAGGAAACTCCGTATGGGGTCGCTTTCCTGAGTAAGTTCCCTCAAGATTCGCTTCGCAAAGCTGATCTGATCATACCGTTCCTGGCGGTTTTCAGGACCAGGCAGGTTTTTGAAAACGAAGATTACCCCAAGGTACTTGATGAAATCCGGATGCTCCCGGCCGATGGTATCCCTCAATCTGGCCAAGCGATGCGTAAGCACGCTGCCGTATGATTCTCCCCGCAGAGGGAAAGCATTCTCGTAGAATCGAATTCGAAAGCCCTCGACCAGATCGTATTCAAGCCTAATATCGCCGTCTTCTAATGCTTCGCCGAATGACGTCCCCAGAAACGGCGCCAGAACTCTGCCGCGGATGCTCTCATAATGATGATTCCATTCTATATCGAAATATTGATGATACGCAGATGCCTCACCATTTTCCAAGACATCCATGAGCATCGTGTTCTGGGAGTCAAATGCCATATGATTGGGCACAATGTCCTGCAGCCAGGTCATCCCGGCGTCGTTCAGCTCCTGACGCAGTGCTTCGAAGTCCTGCTCGGTTCCGAGTTCCGGATTGAGGTGGTTCGAATCGACCACATCGTACCCATGCAGACTCCCGGTGCGTGCTCTCATAATCGGAGAAGCGTATAGATCGGATATCCCCAAAGCGGAAAGATACGGCACAATCGCTTTCGCCTGTCTAAAGCCGAAGCCGGCGTTGAATTGGAGACGGTAAGTCGCCCGGGGAATACGCATTACCGAAGCACCTCAGAATTCAACATCGAAGCCAAGGGATTCTTCTCATACATTATCGTCTTCTTCGCTCTGGATAAGTACGCAGAAAGACCAGGGCGAAAGGGTGAGTTCTGTATCCTCACCCCCTTGAATCACCTCTGGTATCAAGCTGCCGGGGCCATGCCACTGCGTCTCGGAGGTGTCGATCAGTTTTTCCCAGTATCCTTCCGGGAATCCGATATTCAGCAGCACCCGATTGTCACCACAGTGAAAGAGGATCAAAGCTTCGCTAGCCCCTGTCCACCGCCGCACCATAAGCGTCTGGTCAGCAGGGAAGGACAAGACCTCCATCTTCTCCTTATCCAGACTCCGCAGACACGGAATTGCCGTGCGCATCTGGATCAAGATTCTATAGAGATCGTATATAAGCTGGTGTTCTTCTTTTTCTTTACACGCATGATCGAGCTTGCAGGCTAAAAAGGTTTCTTTTGCCTGAGGATCAGGTGGCTCGATACCCTTGGCAAACTCAGCGAACTCCTGCTTCCGGCCCTCGGCCACTGCCTTTGCCAGCTCCGGATCGCCGGCACTGACAAAATATTGAAACGGCGCTCTCTCCCCATATTCTTCTCCCATAAAGAGCAGTGGAAGATACGGAGCCAGGAGCACCAGCCCGGCGGCCAGCTTCTGCGCTTCCAGCGAAACCAGGCTGCTTAACCGCTCGCCCAGCATCCTGTTGCCGATTTGATCATGGTTCTGACTAAATATAATCAGTTGATGTCCGGGAATTGCCTCTGATGAGGTGCCGTAGTTGCGCTTCCGATAGGGCGAGTACTGGCCGGAATAAACGAATCCTTCGCGATAGGCTTTGGCCAGATCCTGTATCTGCCCGTAGCCGCAGTAGTATCCATCCCGCTCGTTGGTCATCAGTGCGTGCAGGGCATGATGAAAATCATCATTCCACTGAGCATCCATCCCGAAACCACCCAACTCACGGCATCGGATCAGACGCGTATCATTGAGATCGCTTTCAGGAATAAGATAGATGCGTCGATTAATGCGTTCAGCATAATCGTGAATTGTTTCTGAGAGTTGCTGGAGAAACGGCTGAGCGGCAAAGTCGAGTATGGCGTGGACCGCATCGAGACGCAGGGCATCAACGTGAAATTCGCTTACCCAGTAAAGGGCATTTTCCAGAAAATACCGGCGGACGTGATCGCTAAAAGGACCGTCGAAATTGATCGCTTCTCCCCACGGAGTCGTGTAACGGTCGGTGAAGTAGTATCCAAACTCAGAGAGATAGTTCCCTTCAGGCCCGAAGTGGTTGTATACAACATCGAGCACGACTGCCAGGCCGTTCTGATGGCAGGCATTGACCAGAGTCTTCAATCCCTCCGGACCGCCGTAGGAGTTTTGAACGGCAAACGGATAGACTCCGTCGTATCCCCAATTGCGTGAACCAGGAAACTGTGCCACCGGCATCAGTTCGAGTGCAGTGATTCCCATATCCCGCAACTCTCCAAGGTGCGGGATAATGGCTGCAAATGTTCCTTCGCTGGTATATGTTCCCACGTGCAGCTCATAGAGGATGTAGTCCCGCAAGGGAATCCCATACCAGAATCCGTCAGTCCATTCGAACGTGGGATCGATCACTGCGGATGCTTCGTGAACCCCATCGGGCTGGTATCGTGAGGCCGGGTCCGGCCGCTCCCTACTATCGTCAAGGACGAAGACATACCGGCTCCCCGGTGTGATATTTTCGATCACTCCGCTGAAGTATCCATTATTTTGCTTTATCAAGGGGAAGGTGCGTTGTTCAGGAGCACACACGTGAACCTCAAGCTCCTGCAGCTTGGGGCCCCATACACAAAAAGCGCATTGGCCTTCGCCCAGCCACGTGGCACCTAACGGATACCGTCTCATGGTTCCTCCGCGGTCTTTCACTGCAGCAAACTAGCCGGATAAGGAAATCACTCTGTAATGGTTATCGAACAACTGTCGCAGGAATATGGGGGAAAAAGGGTATTTTGTCGGAGAAGACTCTTTATTTAGAAGGAACGAAGGAAGGTCCAAAGTTGCAGGTTCAAGGTTCAAAGTGGAACAGTAAGGAGTAAAAAGTGAGAAATAAGGAGTTGGGAAAAACGGGCATCAATCACCTGTCGTCTTACCACTCCTTACTTTTCACTTCTCATTCTTCACTGTATTTTGCGCCTTACCGTCATCGTTTAAAGAATACTGCGGCCAGCGGCGGCAGCGTAATATTGAGTGAGTTAGGAAGACCGTGAAATGGAATCGGGTGAGCTTCAACACCGCCGAGATTTCCCATTCCACTTCCACCGTACCAAGCGGCATCACTGTTGAGCACCTCTTTCCAAAACCCAGGGCCTGGTGCGCCGACTCGATAATTTTCTCGGGGAACCGGCGTGAAATTAAAAACCGCCATTATGATATCGTCCGAACCCGGCCTGCGGCGGAAGAAACTAATAGTATTCTGCAATGCATCGTTGCAGTCGATCCAGCGAAACCCATCCGGATGAAAATCGCCTGCATGCAACGCACCCTCGCTTCGATACAGGCCATTCAGATCCCGCACCCAGTGAGAAAGACCGGCATGCAAAGGTTCATCGAGCAGGTTCCAGTCGAGACTCACCTCATGGTACCACTCGTTCCACTGGCCGAACTCTCCGCCCATGAAAAGCAGCTTCTTGCCGGGTTGTCCGTACATGTACGCGAAGAGGAGCCGAAGATTGGCACATTTTTGCCATTTATCTCCCGGCATTTTCTGCAGCAGCGATCCCTTGCCATGAACTACTTCATCGTGGGACAGAGGCAAAACAAAATTCTCGTGATAGGCATAGAGCATTCTGAAGGTAAGCTTGTCATGGTGGTAGGTTCGATAGATCGGGTCCCTGGACATATACTCGAGCGTATCATGCATCCAGCCCATATCCCACTTCATACCGAATCCCAGTCCTCCAACGTACGTGGGGCGCGATACCATTGGCCAGGCAGTCGACTCTTCGGCGATAGTCTGCACCGACGGAAAATCGCTGTACACAACCTCATTGAATCGCTTGAGGAATGAAATCGCTTCGAGACTCTCGTTGCCGCCATACTGATTGGGGATCCATTCTCCCTCATGTCGGCCGTAATCCAGGTAGAGCATGGATGCGACTGCGTCCACCCGAAGACCATCGGCATGGTAGCAGTCCAGCCAGAACCGAGCACTGCTGATGAGGAAGCTTCGAACTTCGCTTCTTCCATAATTGAAAATAAAGCTATCCCAGTCCGGATGAATTCCCTGCCGGGGATCAGAATGCTCGTAGAGATGCGTTCCATCAAAATATCCCAGGCTGTGTCCGTCCCGCGGAAAGTGAGATGGTACCCAGTCCAGAATGACTCCTATACCCTGCTGATGCAGAAAATCAATCAAGTACATGAAATCCTGCGGAGTCCCATAGCGACTGGTCGGCGCAAAGTAACCGGTAACCTGGTATCCCCATGATCCGTAAAAAGGATGTTCCATGACCGGCATGAACTCGACGTGGGTGAATCCCATCCGATTCACGTATTCAGCCAGACGCGGAGCGATTTCCCGGTAGGTAAGCGACCGGTAGTTCTCTTCGGGAACCCGCATCCACGATCCCAGATGTACTTCATAAATCGAAATCGGGTCATCGCCCCGGTTACTTCGGGAGCGCCGGGTCACCCACTCGACATCGTTCCAGTCATAACTAAGATTCCAGACTATTGAACCGGTCAGTGGCGGCACTTCATTGTAGGTCGCAAACGGATCCGTTTTGTCTATGTGATAACCGAGGTAGCGGGAGGCAATGTAATATTTGTAGAGCGTTCCCTGCCCTACGCCAGGAATGAAGCCTTCCCATATGCCCGAGGCCTCGGCAGGCCGGAGCACATGGCAGTCGGGGTCCCAACTGTTGAAGTCGCCGATAACAGATACTTGTTCGGCATCGGGCGCCCAGACCGCAAAGTACGTGCCTGCTCCTCCGTCAGTATCGATACTGTGAGCCCCCAGCTTCCGGTACAGCTGAAAATGGCTGCCCTCATTAAACAGAAAGAGATCATCAGTCGTGAGCAGGCTTACGTCGTAGTTGACTGTATTCATCTTGTCTCCATTCATGGTTACTCATAAAAGGAACGAAACCGGGAATGATAAGAAAGTTGGGGTACCAGAACAGTGGAGTGCTGGAATGCTGGGTGTTGGTATAAAGATCAGGACACCATGAGAGACAACCATTGCTCGATTATTCCCTTATTCCAACACCATAAATTTCGCTATTCCAGTATCTTCGCTCAACGGATAACGGTGAACGTCCACCATCATTCCATCCGCAGCTCCAGCAGACGCTGGACCCCGTCCAAGGGGATGCGGACCCAGTCCGGCCGGTTATTGAGCTCATAGCCCAGCTCATAGACCGCCTTTTCCAGCAACAGCAGGCTGAGCAGGAGCGATCGTTCTTCCTTGGTTGGAGGAAGAAACGTACCAGAGCCAGCAACACTAAAATACTCTTTTAAAAAAGCAGCGCTTACGCTGTGCCCCCATACCCGGGAAACAGTGCCGAGGTACTGCAAATCATCCGCCGTATGCACTCCCGACCTCCGCTGCTCGAGAAGCGCCGCAAGAGCTGCATAATGAAAGGACCGGAGCATGCCGGCAACATCACGCAAGGGTGAGCGCTTCAGCCGCCGCTGCGTAAGCGGCCGGGCCGGTTCACCTTCAAAGTCGATAATGACTACATCTTTGCCCGTATAGAGCACCTGTCCGAGATGATAGTCACCGTGGATGCGGATACGTGCCCCAGAAATCCTGGTTTTCAGGAGCAATGCGAAACGGCCGATGATGTCAGCCCGGATATCCAGCAGCGCTTTTCCCAGCACTTGTATTTCCGGCGGGAGACTTGAAAGCTGCTGCCGCAGCGTCATCATGACCTCGTTGGTGAGGGTGCGCATGGACTGGTACAGAGATCGTTGAAAAAGCCTGGTAAACGGTTCGGGCGCAAAATTACTATCCTCTGACTCTGACGCAAGCACCAGGTGACATTCCGCCGTTCGCCTTCCCAAAAGCCGAATCATTTCTACATACGGCCCGATCATATTCATAATCGCCGGATTGGGCTCTTCCTCAAAGAGCTGGTCGAGGCTGACGACTGGCCTCACTTCCGATAGTATACCATCTCTTCGGGCTAATGCAGTCTCAAAAAAGTGCTTAAACATGTCCAGCGTGTAATCCCAGGTGTCTCCCTCGTTCTCAACAAAGGAATGCAGAATCGCCACAGTACGGTTTTCCTCGCCTCCACGATGATACTCGATAGCCCCGGCTACCTGAGGAATGTGGACAAACCCTGCCCGGGTAAGAAATCCGCCGACCTCCAGATCCGGGTTGATGCCTGCCTCAAGCCGGCGGAATAGTTTCAGGACGAAACGTTTTCCATAGATGACCGAGGTATTGTTCTGCTCTCCACCTATTACTGTCGGTGCCATTGCTTCGCCGTCCGGACTTCGAAGCGTTCGAAATGCTCGGGTGACACTGCCGGCGAGCTCGCCTTCCATTCCTCTGGACTGACGACGATAAGCTGTTACCTCGAACAGATACTGACAGAAATTGACATCAATCACTGCATCCACAATCGCCGCCGTTTCTTCACCCTTGCCGGAATGGAGCCGACAGATCACGGCAGCAGGGAATCGCCTGGCGTCTTCGCTGTCCGTACTTAGTGCAGTCAACGGAACCAAATACACCTCCGGATCTTCTACCGTATATTCCACGTGCAGCAGGGTTATGGCGAAATCCTGTCCCCGCCGCGAAGCCCGGATCACCTCGCGCAGAAAAACTGACTTGATCGTGCGTGTCTTTCCTCGAAACCACCGCTGCATCACCAGCCATCCCGGCAAGGCTCCTTCGAGGTCCCTTCTGCCTCTCCCGTGAAAAAGATCGAACCACGAACCGTCTACCATAATCCTTGGAATAGAACACACAGGTGCCGGAGAAACCATAAACTGTTTAATCTGTTCCGGCCGATGAGACTCCAGGGAAAACCAGTAGAAGGAATGAGCGCCCAGAGTAAGAAAATAAGGCTCCTCGCCTATAGCAGGAAACTGCGTTCTGCCGAACAGCTCGACCGGTATCATTCCTTGAAAATCGGTCAGGTCCAGAAAAGCGGACTGCGCGAACCGAGACAGATTGGCTACTACCAGCAGATGTTCCTGCTCATAGCTGCGCAGGAACGCCAGAACTTTGCGGTTCTCTGGTTGAAGGAACTGGATCGTTCCCCGGCCAAACGCCTTGAACTGTTTTCTCAATCCGATCAAGCGCTTCATCCACCACAGGAAAGAATGCGGATTCTGCTGCTCATTTTCGGCGTTGATCGCTTCGTAGTGGTACTGAGGGTCGATTATAATCGGGAGGTACAGCTGCTGAGGATTGGCCCGGGAAAAACCGGCATTGCGATCGGAATTCCACTGCATGGGTGTTCGAACTCCGTCCCGGTCGCCCAGATAAATATTGTCACCCATGCGCATTTCATCCCCATAGTAAAGCACCGGGGTTCCCGGCAGAGAAAAGAGAAGTCCCTTCATCAGCTCGATCCGGCGGCGATTATTGCCCAGCAAGGTGGCGAGCCGGCGGCGAATGCCCAGATTAATGCGCATCTTGCTGTCGCGCGCATACACCCGGTACATATAGTCCCGCTCTTCGTCAGTAACCATCTCCAGCGTAAGCTCATCGTGATTCCGCAGGAACACCGCCCACTGGCAGTTCTCCGGAATCGCCGGTGTCTGATCCAGGATGTCCAGGATAGGAAACCGGTCTTCCATATAGATTGCCATGAAGAGACGGGGCATAACTGGAAAGTGAAATGCCATGTGGCATATATCCCCATCACCGAAATAGGCGGCAGCATCCTCCGGCCACTGGTTTGCTTCCGCCAGCAGCATCCGATTGCGGTACTTCTGGTCGACATGAGCACGCAGGGTTCTCAAAAATTCGTAGGTCTCCGGCAGGTTCTCGCAGTTCGTGCCTTCCCGTTCATAGAGGTACGGTACGGCATCCAATCTTAACCCGTCGACCCCCAGATCGAGCCAGAAATCAATGACTCGCAGCATTGCTCGGCGAACCTGAGCGCTCTCATAATTCAGGTCGGGCTGATGCGAGTAGAAGCGATGCCAGAAATAGGCCTTTGCCACCGGATCCCAGGACCAGTTGGATGTTTCGAAGTCTTTAAAAATGATTCGTGCTTCTTGATATTCTGAGCTCGAATCGCTCCAGACATAAAAGTTGCGCCAGGCACTTCCTGGTTTTGCTCGCCGGGCTCGCTGAAACCAGGGATGCCGGTCTGAGCTATGATTCAATACCACCTCGCTGATCACTCTGAGTCCACAGCGGTGAGCTTCATACAGAAATTTCTTGAAGTCGGACATGGTTCCATACGAGGGATGAATTCCAGTGTAATCCGAGATATCGTAGCCGTCGTCCCGCAAAGGAGACGGGCAGAAAGGAAGCAGCCAGATACCGCTGACGCCCAGATCCCGGAGATACTCAAGCTTCTGGGTAAGTCCGCGAAAGTCTCCGATGCCATCGGCATTACTGTCGAAATACGATTTGACATGAAGTTCGTAAAGAATCGCATCCTTGTACCAAAGCGGATCATCGTCCAGCGGAAAATTTTCGTCGACACATATCGTCATGAGCAGTCTCCCTTAGAGATAATAGTCGAAATCTACTGTCCGTCTGCCGATCTCACGTTTTACCGGAAAGCGGCTGCAATCGATCTGAAAACGGACTTCTTCCTCGATGACTACTCGCGCTCTTCCATCAGGTGTCATAACCGCACGGATCCTCCTCATCGCGCTGACGGCATCAGCTCGCCGCAAGCATACTCTTCGGGTCAACCGGCGGACTCCCCTTTTCTCGAAGAATAATACGCGGACTGGGTGAAGACAAGAACACTCACTCCTATCCAAATTTATTGAAGCAGCACTATAGGAATAAGGAATTCAGGTAGTTTCGTCTCTTCCGGAGGTCTTTCCGATTTCAGCCTGACGGAGAAAGTGTCATTCTGAGGAAGTCCCGCCTTACAGCTGGAGTGCGGGACGGCTGAAGAATCTCAGAAACGCACCCCTATTCCCTCCCAGATCCTTCGTTTCGTCGCAACCGGGACTCAGGACGACAAAAAAGCGCCCTCGAAATCTTTCGTTCCGCGGCCGGAGGAACTCAGGATGACAGTACATGCAACCAGGCTATATAATTCCTTCACTGCCTGTTTTGGGCAAGAGCAAAAAAAGATGGGTAATCCAACAGCCACGAGGTGGGCCAATTTTCACTGCGTATCAATTTTCACTGTTGACTTTTCTATATTGAATCTCTACTATGGAAATCTTCACCGACCAAGCTTATCTGGGGACTTTGTATTTCCTGATACCGTGTTCCTCTTTTGGAGAGAATGAAATATTCGCTACTATCCAGCGACAGTCGATGTACTCCGTCGGTGAACCATTACAGAAAAAAACAGTGACCTGTGTGCGTAGGCGGTTTAGTTTAGGACGTTGAAAAGCGACTCATCGCAGTTCCTGCAGTTGACCATCCCACACCAGTTCTCGTCTCCTCCTGAATCAGTACCGTACGACTCACCGATTCTATCCTAGTATGCGACCCTGTCACAGCGCGCATCTCGCACACTCTGTGTATCCCATGTTAATAACCCTGAGCGGAAGCAGCCTCTCACAACCGCGGTGAAAGCAGCCTCACGTGGCCGCACTCACCATGTCTGTATGCTGGCGCTGCTTTCGCTTACCTTGACTGAGCAATTCCGGGAGGCAGCAATGAAGGAAAACGGCATCGGTACTCTGGACTATCATCTGAAACAGGTTAAAGCGGGTAAGCGACGATTCGAAAACGCGTTTCAATCCGTAGCACGGATGATCCTCGATGATACCAGTCTGATCGATAAAGTCATCGTACATGGGAAAAGCACGTACGATTTTGGCTTGTTCCGCACTGGGAAAAAACACGTTATCGGCATGTATGACGAGATCAACAGCTTCGTGTCCTTTGTAAAAGACGCCGCTGAAGGTGGTTCTTCGAGTGAAATGGCGTTCGTTCTGGTCGGCGAACCCGGTAATGGAAAAACCTTCTTTGTCGAGTACCTCTGCGCGGCCTACCGGCAGTTTCTGAGCAAGGAAGCAAACCGGCGGTACACCTTTACCTTCAAGAATCTCGACCGCCTCGGCAGCTACGGAAAAATTACCACCGCTCAGTCCCAGACCTTCGAAGATCCCATGATTCTCGCGATGAATCTATTTCCCAGCGAGGACAAAAACAAAGAATATCTCAGTCGGCTCGGGTTCACCGATGACGAGATTGAGACCTTCTATCGGAGCTTCCGCCCCCTGGGCGCCTGCAGCGACTATGTTCTCAACGATATCCGCAGCAATACCCACGATCACCTCGATAAAATCTTCGACTATATCGAAATCGTTCCGGTTCCGCTCAGTGAGAGCCTCGGCACGCTTACCGGAAAATATTCGGCCAAAGACAAGATAACTTCTTCCGCGGTCGACCTGCTCGGAGAAGAGTCTATTCAGCGCCTGCTCCATATCAGTGATCTCAATAATCCCTACCGCTTCGACCTCCGCCGCGGCGCCCTGGCCCGGGTTGCTGGCGGCGGCATTCACTTCAGCGATGAAATCTTCAAAAACAAGAAAGACCTCGTCCAGGTCTATCTCGGCGTGATCCAGAATCGAAATATCGAGATCGACGGATTTCGCTGGCCGATCGATACGCTGATCATCGCTACCAGCAACAACTCGGAGTTCAACCGCTTTGTAGCCGAGCGGGAAGAAGCGCCGATTGTTGACCGCTGCCGCATCTGCTATGTTGCGCACAATACCGACTACCGTATGCAGAGACAGCTCACTTCCTACGCAATCGGCAGCGAGACCAAAACGACTCTTACTAAGGCTGAACTCCACCAGGATCCAAACCTCAATTACGCAGCCTCGATTGCCGCAGTGCTTACCCGGCTGCCGCGCTCAGAGAAGCTCACACCCGTGGAGATGATGAAGCTCGCCGCAGCAGAAGTTGCTGGTGAAAAGAGCGTCAAGACGCTGGCCGAAGTGATCGACACACTCAATCACGAACCCGATATTACCAAGCGGTTTGGTCAGAAGGGACTTGGCCAGCGCGACCTCGGCCGAGCGATCCAGCTGCTCATGGAAACCTCGGAAACCAATGAAGGGCAGTGCATGTATGGCGAAGATATCTTCCGGGCACTCGAGCGGGTGATCCTCGACTATGTGGTCGACGGCAGCGATCGCTCAAAGTATCTTCAGGACCTGAAGATTTCCCGTGGCCTGTACCGTGAACGGATCATGACCGAAATGTTCAATGCCTACATGGACGAGCCACACGCCATCCGCAAGGACGTAATGAACTATGTCAACATGGTGATCGGCATCGATGCTGAAAACCTAGGCCCCGACCGGATGTGGAAATACAAGGATCCCCAGAATGGGGAACTCAAGGCCCTTAAGATAGACGAGAAGTACATTCAGAGCGTTGAAGAGCGCCTGGGACTGAAAACCCGGGAGCAGTGTGAAGCTTTCCGCACCTCCATTCGCAAAATCTACGGGCAGAAGATCTCAGTTGATCCTGGCTATGACTTTATGGATAACCTTGAACTCGTCAAAGCGGTTACGGATGTCCGGCTCAAAAGCGACATTGCCGGCGCCGGCAGCCTGATTGGGGCGCTGGCCAACCGAGCCAATGAGGAAAACCAAAAATTGTACGATCGTATGATCACGACAATGCTCAATAAGCTCGGCTACTGTAAAACCTGCGCTCAGAAAACCATCGAGTACTTCTGTACTCAGAACGACGAAAACTAACAGGGTGCTGCCAGTGCTGGGTTCAAAGTCGAGGGCTGAGTTTTTGTATAGGTCCTGTATGTCTTATCCGACCTATACTTCCCCCTCACATCAACCTTGAACCTTGAACTTTGAACATGGAACTTTGAACATGGACAAAACTGACAAAGTATCGCCTTATCAACTATACCTAACCGGTGACCATATTCTTTCCGAAACGGCACGCGTGGATCCTGAAGCCAGCAGCATTAACGAAATCACCACTGCACCCCGGCTTGAGGAACTGAAACCGCACGTTCCCTTTATTCATACTATGCATTCATTGGAGGAACTTCTCGATCGCGACAGCCAGCGAGTGAAAGACGGTTTTCCGCGCAAGATCCGCTTGGGCCGGTTGATCCGGCCTGAAAGCAAACACAAGGGCAAGGTCATCCTGGTTCCTTCTACTATTGAAGAGAAATTTATTCACGATCGGCGATTCTCTCAGCTGGAACAGGATTCTCCGACCGGAGGAGTTGGAAACGGCCAGGAAGGCGACGTAATTGCAGAGCAGCCGATTCATGGCGTCCGGGGCTCCGGAAGTGGGGACGGAGGCACCGGCGAAGGAGCAGATCACGAAATCGAATCCAACGCTTACGATCTTGGTCGAATTCTCTCAGAGCGCCTTGAGCTTCCCAACATCAGAAGCAGAGGCAAGAAGCGTTTTCTTTCCCGGTACAGCTACGACCTTACCGACAAGCATGCCGGCACCGGCCAGGTGCTCGATAAAAAGGCAACGCTGCGCAAAATCGTTCAGACCAATATCGGCCTTGGTACCATTACCAGCGAACAGATGATCGACCCGAACCGCCTGATGGTATCTCCCGACGATAAAGTCTACCGCATTCTCTCAAAAGAGAAGGACTACGAATCCCAAGCGCTGGTCTTTTTTATGCGCGATTATTCCGGATCGATGACGGGCAAGCCTACGGAAATCATCGCAACCCAGCATGTTCTCATCTACAGCTGGCTTCTCTACCAGTACGAAAAGCAGGTCGAAACCCGCTTTGTTCTTCATGATACCGAAGCAAAAGAAGTTGACGATTTTTATCAGTACTACAGTTTGTCCGTCGCCGGCGGAACCCACGTTTCCGCAGCCTATCGCCTGGTCAACAAGATCGTTGAGGACGAGGGCCTCGCACGTGACTACAACATCTACGTCTTTCACGGTACTGACGGCGACGACTGGGATAAAGACGGCCGCAAGACACTGCCGGAGATCAGAAAGATGCTCAGGTATGTAAACCGCATTGGAATAACCATTGCCAGCGGTTTCGGGGGTCAGGCTGGCATCACTCCTCTGGAGCGATATCTGAAAGACTCCGGCCTCCTGCAGAAGCATTCCGATCTAATCCGCCTCGATACCATCGCTGGCGATGACAGCGAGGACCGGCTTATCGAAGGCATCAGAAAGATGACGGCATAAGAAGTCGACGGTCGAATTTCCAAAGTCTAAGGTCGAAAGTGGGTCTATGCAACTGATCGATCAACACACCAAGAAAATTATGGAGGGGTGCAAGGAGCGCGCCCGCGATGCTGGCTTGCGTTTTCAGGACGAGACGCTTGAGTACATTGTTACCAACAAGGATCTCCTCGAACTCACTCCAAAATACATGATTCCTACGCTATACGATTACTGGGTGCATGACGTCGATGTGCTTCGGGAACGTGGGCGCTATGAGCTCTATCCGGTCAATCCCTACGAGACCGTTATCAATACCCGGCCGCCAATTTCGTTTTATAACGATAACAACCCGGACTGGCTCAACGTCATGATCTTTTATCATGTGCTCGCGCACATTGACTTTTTCCAGAACAACATGCTCTTTAAACATACGTGGCATGAGGATTTCACCGGCATCGCCCTCGCCGACAAGCGCCTTATTGCCAGATTGCGTTCCGAAAAGGGCCGCTGGGTCGATTACGTCATCGAGTTCACCCGGGGGATCGACAATATCATCGGATACTACGAACAGCTTTCGGACCTCAATCACCCAAAGGCGATCGCGACCTCGCGAAAGGTCAACTACTATTTCGATCATTTCCTCCAAACTGTCCACCACGCCAAAACACATGAGTACTTCAAAGAAATCGATCGTTACAACGAAGCGCAGCGCCGCTACGGTGCTGCCGCCGAATCCATCTTCTTCTCCGAAGTCTCACAAAAATATCCTGAGTTCGACACGCTCTTTCTGCGTTCCCGCAGCCAGCGGAGGCAGGAAACGAGAGACGTCATCCAGTACCTTATCGAGCATTCCCCTTTCCTTCAGCGCGAAGAAAACAAGTGGATGAGATCACTGATGCAGGTCGTGCGCAACACATCCCTCTTCTTTCAACCGCAGATTCGCACCAAGATCCTGAACGAAGGGTGGGCCAGCTATTGGCATGAGAAACTGTTTCTCGGCGACGACCGCATCAGAGGAAACGAGGTCGCTTTCGCGCTGGTCAATGCTAACGTCATCGCCATCCCCCGCATCGGTCTCAATCCCTACGGGCTCGGTGTCCGGCTCTTATCCTATCTCGAAGAGCTGGCAGAAACGGGAAAAACATCTTTCGAGTTTCAAAAGCTTACTAGGAATGAGGATCGTGCTTCTTTCAACCGCAAGACTGGCAAAGGAAAAGACTTTCTTTTTTCAGTGCGCGAGAACTACAGCGATTTTCTCTTCATCAATTCATTTGTTGACCAGGATTTTGTCGATCGCCACAACCTTTTCGTGGCCGGCAAGCGGCTCAATGCCGCCAAAGGCGTGTGGGAGATTTACGTCAAGAGCCGCGATTCCCACCAATACAAGGAGATGCTGATCGACTCGCTCTATCACCCGCCATACATTTACATTGATCCGGCAAAGGCTCGGGGCTATTGCCTCTACCTTAATCATCGGTTCGAAGGCAAGCCGCTCGTTCAGGATTATATCGCCAATACCATGTTGGGAATCGAATACCTCTGGGGAGGTCCGGTGAAGCTCGAAACCACCGAACTCCACTCAGACTGGCAGGCGCATAAGCTTCCCCGGGGACCTGCCCAGCCGTATACACCATCAGCAGGTCGCAGCACGACAGCGCCGCCCCGCCTTCAGCGCGTCGTCTATACCATGGAAAACCGCCGGCTGCGACGGGCACTGATATGAAGCGTTCACCGTTGACCGCAAGAGACAGAAAAAAGGGTCTCTATTAGTGAACAAAAGACCTAATCCAGCCGGTGAACGGATAACGGTGAACACCAAGACGCTCAACAACGGCACCTGCTTCATGAGGAATAACGAGCACGAGCTACAATACAACCAACATGAGGACCTCAAGACATGCACCACGCTGTCGATACCATCATCACCAATCTCTGCAGCACGATCAAGGCCGAAAGTGAACGGACCCCGATACCCTTCCGTACCTATCTCGGGTACGTAGCGGAAACACCTGCCCGGCAGCTCCGCACTATTTTTCAGCTCTTCTATGACATGATCCATACCCTCGTTGGCGAAGGCTATGATGAGTGTCCGGGCGACCCGGAATCAGTCAATTTCGTTCTTTTTAATTGCAGCCGACTGTTTGTTAACGGCTCTGACCATCCTTTTTTTGCCGATCGCATCTTTGCGAATCGCTTCATCAACACGATAAGATCGCTCATCCACTGCGTCCCTCAGAATCGTATGTTCATTTTTCGCGGACCGCACGGTTCCGGGAAAAGCACCTTCCTCAACAATCTGCTTCTGAAGTTCGAGCAGTTCACTCGTAGCGAAGAGGGAGCCATCCATGAAACGATCTGGCGCCTCGATCGCAAGCGTCTCGGAGATTTTTCCGAGCACGATGCCCAGCTTATTTTGACGCGGCTCATCCGGTTTTCTGATAATGGTACCAGTCATCATCCGGGTCGGGCTCTTGCCCCTCACCACAGCCCGAGCACGCAGCTTTCCTGCAATGAGTATCTCGAGATTCCCTGTCCCAGCCATGACAACCCGATCCTGCTTATACCGAAAGCTCACCGCCGGCAGTTCCTCAGCGAGCTCATCAGCGACGAGCCATTCAAACAAAGGCTTTTTTCCGAAAAATCCTACGAGTGGCTTTTTCGCGCCAACGCCTGTACCATCTGCACCTCACTTTACCAGGCGCTGGTCGACATCCTCGGCTCACCGGCCGCTGCTTTCGACATGCTGTACAGTCGGCGCTACCAGTTTAGCCGCGGCCTTGGTGAAGGAATCAGTGTATACAACCCGGCTGATCGCGAACCACGGACAAAAGTACTCTCCAATCAGCTTCTTCAAAATCAGCTAAACAGCCTGCTGCGGGATAGCAATCGGGTAAAGTACGTGTTTTCCCGCTATGCAAAAACGAATAACGGCGTCTATGCACTCATGGATATCAAAGGCCACAACAAGGAGCGGTTTGCCAATCTCCACGGTATTATCAGCGAAGGCATCCACAAGGTGGATGATATTGAGGAAAACGTGAGCTCACTGTTCCTCGCGCTGCTCAATCCTGAAGATGGCGAAGAACTCGAAACCGAGTCCTTCTCCGATCGCATCACGCCAATTAAAATCGGCTATATTCTCGATCACAATACTGAGATAAAGATCTACCGCACTGTGTTTGGCGATCACATCGAAGCAGACTTTCTCCCTCGAGTGCTTCAGAACTTTTCCCGGATCATTATCTCTTCGCGCCTGCGCCCGTCCTCTGAAGGCCTGCGGGAGTGGATCGATAATCCCGAAAAGTACCGGCCCTATTGCGACCGCAACCTTCACCTGCTCAAGATGGACATTTACGCTGGAGCGCTGCCGCTATGGCTTAAAGAAGAGGATCGCAAGACGTTCACCTCCCGGCGACGCCGGCACATCATTGCCGAATCGGAGTTTGAAGGTGAATGGGGTTTTTCGGGGAGAGATTCCATCGCCATCTTCAATGAATTCTATTCCACCTATGCCGCATCCGGGAAACTGATCAGCATGGATATGGTCTATAACTTTTTCACCAAGCAGCGACACGATCTCTGCGACCTCCTGCCGGAAGGATTTCTGAGCGCCATTGTTCGCTTCTATAATTATTCCGTGCTTCAGGAAGTCAAAGAAGCGCTCTACTACTATAACGAAGGACATATTGCCCGGGACATCAAGAACTATCTGTTTGCCATCAATTTCGATCCCGGTCAGATCCAGCGCTGCGTGTATACCGGCGATCAGATTGACATCTGCGAAGACTTCCTCGAAGCCATTGAGTCACGTTTCTTCTCTTCACCTGTGCCTCCGGCCCAGCGACTCATCTTTCGTACGGAAATCCAGCACCAGTACGCTTCCCGCACCCTGACGCAGGAAATGCTCCTCCACGGAAAACCCTTGGAGGATACCGAGGTATACCAATTTCTCTACGAGCGCTACGTTCATAACCTGAAGGAAAAAGTCATGGAACCGTTTCTTCGGAACGACAATTTCCGCCGCGCCATCAAGGAGTATGAAACACCGGCTTTCAAGACCTTCGATCAACGTATTCGTGAGGAAGTGACTTTTCTGATGCGGAATCTCACCACTAAGTACAAATATACCCCCCAGGGGGCAAAGGAAGTATGCATGTATGTAGTAGATAATAACCTGGCCCGAACGTTTGCAGAACGATGACCCCGAAACGCGCCAAGCCCCACTCATTTCCACATATTTGTCAGGTTCCTAAGACACTACCCCTCCACCGCTTGATTGACTTTTCCACTTCCACCGCCAGGAATACGACCGTTGAAAGCATCATCGTTACGACAAGTTCCCCGGCAGCAAGCGGTTCGGTCTTGAAAATTGGGTTCAAAAACGGCACATAAATGGTGACCATCTGAAGAGCAAAGGTCAGCAAAACAGCCCCGAAAAGGGGTTTGTTGGATAAGGGCCCCTGCTTGAAAAAAGATTCCCGTTCGGATCGGATGGCCAGAACGTGCCCCAATTGGTTCAAACACAGGACCGTGAAAACCATTGTTTGCCAGCGGGTCTGACTTTTGTCAATAAACCAAGCCTGGGTGATGATGGAAACGGCACCCATAAGCAGTCCAACCCAGACAATGTGAATGCCTAGGCCTTTGGCGAAAATGCTTTCCTTCGGGTCGCGGGGAGGGCGACTCATGATGTTTTTCTCTCCCGGCTCGGCGGCCAGGGCCAGACCGGGTACGCCATCGGTCACCAGATTGATCCACAGGATGTGGATCGGCAGCAGGGGAATGGGCAGACCGAGGAAGGGCGCCAGAAAAATAGTCAGGATCTCGCCGGAATTGCTGGTCATAGTGTATTTGATGAACTTGCGGATGTTGTCAAAAATGCGCCGCCCTTCCCTGACGGCCTTGACAATGGTGGCAAAGTTGTCGTCCAACAGAATCATGTGTGAGGCTTCCTTCGATACATCGGTCCCGGTAATGCCCATGGCCACTCCGATATCCGCCCGTTTCAAAGCCGGGGCATCGTTGACCCCGTCCCCGGTCATTGCCACAAAATGCCCTTTATCCTGCAGGGCCTTGACAACCTTCAGTTTTTGCTCGGGGGCGACCCGTGCGTAGACTCGTATCTTTTCCACCCTCTGTTCGAATTGCTCCAGCGGAAGCTGCCCGAGTTCCCGGCCGCTCATTACAGCCTCTCCCTCGTCGCGGATGATCCCGACCCGTTTGGCAATTACCGCGGCTGTCAGCGGGTGGTCCCCTGTGATCATCACCGGCCGGATGCCTGCGGATCGGCACATGGAAACCGCCTCCGCTGCCTCAGGCCGGGGTGGGTCCATCATGCCGACAATCCCGATCAGAATCAGCCCTGCTTCCGCTTGTTCCGAAGTCAGTGGATCTGGGATTGCCTCCCAGAACCGCATTGCGAAACCCAACGTTCTCAGACCGTCGGCTGCAATCTGTTCGGTAGTCTCCAGAACTCTCGAACGGTCTATTTCTTCCAAGCCTTCGGGAGCACAAGCCTTTTCGGATCGCTCCAGTACTTCCTCAACTGCCCCCTTGGTGAAAGAAACGAATTTGCCGTTTTCCCAGGGATGAAACGTGGTCATAAGTTTTCGATTCGACTCGAAAGGAATTTCGGCCACCCTGGGATATTTTTCGTCAAGCCTCTCACGTTGATAGCCTTTCTCCCGGGCCAGGTCGAACAGAGCCGTTTCCGTCGGATCACCGATAACGCTTTCTGAGGCATTCAGACGGACATCATTGCAAAGAGCCATTGCCTTCAGCAGCAGGTCCGACGGTTTCCTGCTGGGCAGCAGGACCTCTTCAGCATCCTTTTGGCCTGAGGCCGTCAGTGCTGTGGTCGGGAGCAGTCGGCCGCCGGTGTACACCTTTTCCACGGTCATACGGTTCATAGTCAGGGTTCCGGTCTTATCGGAGCAGACATACGTTACCGATCCCAGCGTCTCCACCGCCGGCAGTTTTCTAATCAACGCCTGCTGTTTGACCAGCTTCTTGGCGCCCAAGGCCAATGAAATGGTAATGACGGCGGGCAGGGCTTCCGGAATCGCGGCCACCGCCAGCGAGATAGCCGTAAGAAGCATCAAGAGGAAAGATTCTCCTCTAAGAAGGCCAGCGATTAAAACGATCCCACAGATTGCCAGAACAGCATAGGCAAGCTTCTGTCCGAAAGAAGTGAGCCTCTTCTGAAGAGGTGTCCGTGCTTCACCCTGGTCCTGAAGCAGGGCAGCGATCCGTCCGAGTTCCGTTCGCATTCCCGTGGCCGCCACCAGCCCCTGACCTCGGCCGTAGGTCACCAGTGTGCCTTTGTAGGCCATATTTTTCCGGTCTCCGATGGACAGATCCTCTTCCCTAAGCGTCGCGCTATCCTTTTCTACCGGCACGGACTCTCCGGTCAAAGCCGCTTCATCGATTCGAATTTGAACCGTTTCTGTTAGTCGAATATCGGCTGGCACCACATTGCCGGCCTCTAAGATCACCAGATCTCCGGGGACAAGGTATTCCGCGGCGATCGATCTGGGCTGCCCGCCCCGGATGACAGTAGCCGAAGGGCCTGCAAGTTTTTTCAGAGCAGCCATTGCCTTTTCGGCTCGGTATTCCTGGACGAACCCAAGCACGGCGTTCAGCAGCACAATCACGGCGATGGCGATGGTATCCGAAGGTTCGCCAATAAATCCGGCCACCACTGCGGCCACAATCAGCACCAGGATCATAAAATCATTGAACTGATCGAGAAACATCATGAACGGATTCTTTTTCTTTTTCTCCTTCAATTCGTTAAGGCCGTGTTCTTTCAATCGCTGCCCGGCTTCTCGATCGGAGATTCCCTGAGGCGACGTCTTCAACTTCTCAAAAGCCGCTTCCACGTCTTCCTGATGCCACTGCATACATCCTCCTCATACTGATCAGTGCAGATATTGTGAAGAAATGCTTAATGATAGCATCCAGACCGTAAAATTTCACCCGGCAAGCACGTTTGTTTTCTGAAAAGTTTGCTGTTATCGCCGAATGTTCCGGAACGCTGTTGTTCAGAAACAGCTCGCGTATCCATGACGATCGGATCGAGCCCTATGTTTCACCGTGCGCTTTTTCAAAAAAAACACCAAGTCGTAAATTCATATTGTGATTTTCTACTGAGACGGTACAATAAGCGATACTTTAGTCATTTTGGTAAATACCATGTGACCTTGTTTCCATTCATCAGGTTTAACCCATGAAGATACTGATCACCGGCTCTACCGGGCAGCTTGGTACTGATTGTACGGCAGTATTCAGTGTTGAGCACCAGGTTACGCCGCTTTCGGAACAGGAACTGGATATCACGGACAGCGCTGCGGTGCACCGGGCAATCCGCGCCGCGAAGCCTGAGGTCGTGCTCAATTGTGCGGCCTTTACTCGGGTCGATGCCTGTGAGAGTGAGATCGAACAGACCTGGAAGATCAATGTTGAGGGGCCGGTTATTCTCGCTCGCAGCATCAAGGAGGCTGGAGGCCGGCTGGTCCACATTTCCACCGACTATGTTTTTGACGGCACCAGGGAAATTCCGCTGCCCTATGTTGAGGATGATACTCCGGGGCCGCTTTCTCGCTATGGCGCCAGCAAGCATGAGGCGGAAGAAGCGGTCCGACACATTCTTGCCGATGCAACCATCGTGCGTACGGCTTGGCTTTACGGTGCCACCGGAACCAATTTCCTCAAGACAATGCTCAGGTTATCCCTACAAAACCCGAACCGAACTATTAAGGTGGTAAGCGATCAGTTCGGATCACCTACCTGGTCTTTCCGGCTAGCCCAACAATTGATCAAGCTGATTCAACACGGTGGAGGCGGCATTTATCATGCCACTGCTGAAGGCTACTGCACCTGGTACGAGCTGGCCCGGTACTTTCTTTCCGCCATGAACGTACCCTTCAACCTCGTTCCCTGTTCGACAGCTGACTATCCAACGCCCGCCGTTCGTCCCAGGAATTCGATTCTGGAAAACAAGCGGCTTAAGAGCGAAACTATCAACCTGATGCGGCCATGGCATACGGATGTCGAAGCATTCGTCCTCCTTCATAGCCAATCACTGCTTGCGGAAGCATGTGGAGCTGTATTATGAAGACTCTCCTTGTTACCGGCGGCTGCGGTTTTATTGGCAGCAACTTCATTCGCTATCTTATCGAAGAATCTGATTTCGACGGCTGCATCATCAATGTCGATAGTCTCACCTATGCTGCCAATCTGGAAAACCTCGCCGACATTGCCGAGCGCTTTCCCGAGCGCTATGTATTCGTCAAAGCCGACATTACTGACCGCACGGCGATGACGGCAGTCTTCGATCGTTACGCCGTCGATTCGGTCTGCCACTTCGCTGCAGAATCGCACGTTGATCGTTCTATCGTTCGACCGGATGCGTTCATTCAGACCAATATCATGGGCACCTTCACGCTTCTCGAATTGGTTAGGGAGCGCCAGGAGCGAATCAGCATTTTTCACCACATTAGCACTGATGAGGTGTTCGGCAGCCTCGGTCCAACGGGGTCTTTCAACGAGGAAACCTCCTACAAGCCGAACAGTCCCTATTCAGCCTCCAAAGCATCCTCCGATCACCTGGTCAGAGCCTATCACACGACCTATGGGGTTCCGGTTACCGTTTCCAATTGTTCCAACAATTACGGTCCCTATCAATTTCCGGAAAAACTCATTCCCCTCATGATTTCCAATTGCCTCGAAAACAAGCCGTTGCCGGTCTATGGTGACGGCCGCAATGTTCGCGACTGGCTGTATGTACGTGATCACTGCACTGCTATCTGGAAGATTATGCAACATGGGCGCATCGGCGAAACGTATACCATAGGCGGCAACAATGAGATGCAAAACCTCGTGCTCGTCGAGATGATCTGTGATATGGTCGATGCATACTGCTCGCACCCTGGCTCATCGCAGCGGCGCAGCCTGATTACCTTCGTAAAGGATCGGCCTGGCCATGACCGCCGCTATGCCATCGACGCCAGCAAGATCCAGCGGGAACTTAACTGGACACCGGCGGAATCATTTGAATCCGGCATCCATAAAACAGTCACCTGGTATCTCAACAACCAGGCGTGGGTCAGCCGGGTCAGAACCGGGGAGTATCAGCGGTGGATCACCGAGCAATATGAAAAACGTTAACCGTTGGCCGTTCACCGTTCACCGAAGAAATAGATGCTGTTTTCTTTCGGTGAACAGAATGCAGATACCAGGTCGCTCGTAAGCGTAGCGTAACTCCAGTCGGTCAATCCCGCTTCAGCGGCATCAATGTATAACCTGATCTTGTCGGTCAACGGTGAACGTTTATTTCAAGGAGACTCTATGAAAGGAATCATTCTCGCCGGAGGATCCGGAACCAGGCTATACCCGATTACCCGTGTCGTCAGCAAGCAGCTTATCCCGATCTACGACAAGCCGATGATCTACTATCCTCTGTCGGTGCTCATGCTGGCCGGTATTCGTGAAATTCTCATCATCTCCACGCCAGAGGACCTTCCTCGCTTCCGCGATCTCCTGGCTGACGGCAGCGACCTCGGCCTGTCACTCACCTACGCCGAGCAGCCACGTCCGGAGGGACTGGCACAGGCTTTTATTATCGGCAAAGACTTTATCGGCAACGATACGGTATGCCTGGTGCTGGGAGACAATATCTTCTATGGCCATGGACTCCCTGAAATTCTCTGCCGGTGTCACACCCTCGAGCAGGGTGCGATTGTTTTCGGCTACCTGGTGAGCAACCCTGAACGGTACGGCGTAGTTGAATTTGATGCCAGTGGAACGGTGATCGGCATCGAAGAAAAACCGAGAAAGCCCAAGAGCAGGTATGCTGTTCCCGGGCTGTACTTTTATGACAATGCCGTCGTTCAGATTGCAGAAAACCTGAAGCCCTCCGCCCGGGGCGAGCTGGAAATAACTGATGTCAATCTCGCCTACATGTGGAAAGGCAACCTCAAAGTCGAACTGCTCGGACGTGGATTCGCCTGGCTGGATACCGGCACCTATGAGTCATTGCAGCAGGCAACCTGCTTTGTCCAATCCATTCAGGAGCGTCAGGGAGTCAAAATCGCCTGTCTTGAAGAAATTGCCTATCGGTTGGGATATATTACGAAAGCCCAGCTGATCGAGCTGGCTCAGGACATGCTGAAAAATGACTATGGCGCCTACCTGATGGATATCGCCCAAGAGATTGAACGGGAGTTTGTATGCCAATTACAGTAACTTCGACAGCTCTTGCCGGTCTCATGATCATCGACCCGGTCGTCTT
The DNA here is from genome assembly GCA_017996625.1 of Deltaproteobacteria bacterium. Lineage (GTDB taxonomy): Bacteria > Desulfobacterota > WTBG01 > JAGOGO01 > JAGOGO01 > JAGOGO01. The sequence continues at coordinate 31,542 of JAGOGO010000017.1, forward strand.
CCGTGATAGCCGAGGGTGTTTCCTGGAAACGTATCATCAACAAAAGTACCTGGAATTGGGCTTGCCCCGGTCCTTTGTTCAGGACAACCACTCCCATTCCCACTATGGTACACTGCGCGGTCTGCATTATCAGCTCCATCGCCCTCAGGGTAAGTTGGTGTATGTGGTGGCCGGCGAAATATTTGATGTTGCCGTGGATATCCGTCATGGTTCTCCAAGCTTCGGACAGTGGCTGGGAATCACCCTTTCTTCGGAGAACAAACGACAGATGTTTATCCCTGAAGGCTTTGCACACGGTTTCTGCGTTGTCAGCGCCGAAGCCGATGTCATCTACAAGTGTACGGATTTTTACGCTCCTGATGATGAGTATGGCATTCTCTGGTCGGATCCTGGTATAAAAATCGCCTGGCCGATCACTGATCCACTCATATCACCCAAAGACAGTAGCAATCCCGAACTCGGCAGCGTCCCCCTCACGAAGTTACCAGTATATCATAGGACGTAATTGGCTAGCGGGGAATCGGGGTTCAGGACACAGGAAGCCAAAGACGCAGGCAATATCCCTGAACACCAGCAAAGCATCAGAACCTGCCCCCGCGAAGCGGGTTACCCGTCAGCTCTTCTGGCCCGCGAAGCGGGTTACCCGTCAGCTCTTCTGGCCTGCGAAGCGGGTTACCCGTCAGCTCTTCTGGCCCGCGAAGCGGGTTACCCGTCAGCTCTTCTGGCCCGCGAAGCGGGTTACCCGTCAGCTCTTCTGGCCCGCGAAGCGGGTTACCCGTCAGCTCTTCTGGCCCGCGAAGCGGGTT
>JAGOGO010000018.1 GCA_017996625.1 Deltaproteobacteria bacterium
ACGCTAGGCTACGTGAGCCCGAATGAGTTCGAGCGCATCCAAAATCGCTCATTGGTCGCTTAACGATCTGTCTTTTTTTACTTGACCACATCACTTCTATATCAGGAGCCGAAAGGGAAAAGGTACGATCATCAAGGCATCATGGCCGCTGACGAAGAGTGAGGAGTAAGGAGTAAGGAGTAAGAAGTAAGAAGTAAGAAGTAAGAAGTAAGAAGTAAGAAGATCCTTCTCTGGTGCAGACCCGCAATCTCAGCCATCGGCGCAGCGAAGAAAATGTGTAAATTTGTTTGGTCCGCGTGCTCAGCCCTTCGACGAGCTCAGCACAGGCTCTCCTGCGCGAGGCCACGTTTCATACGAGAAGTAGAGGGACCGTTCTCCGCTGCTCCAGGCTCTACTGCTACTTAAAGAGGGGCCGCAGCTTGTCATACGTGGCGCGGAGGTGCTCGGAGATCATGCGAACGTCACCGATTACCGGCATGAAATTTGTATCTCCATTCCAACGAGGTACGATATGAATATGGAGGTGTTGATCAATACCGGCACCGGCAGCTGAGCCGAGATTCATGCCAATATTAAATCCCTGCGGGTGCATAGCTGCTGATAAGACTGCCTTGCACTGTTGCACGAGGCGCAAGATCTCGAGGCCGGTTTGCTCGTCGACAGCCTCAATATCTGCGACATGCTGAAATGGAACTACCATGAGATGACCACTGTTGTAAGGATAGCGGTTCATCATGACGAAAGTGCGTTCGCGGCGCAGAAGAATCAGTCTCTCCCGATCGTCGTCGGCTGTTTGGGGCAGGCAGAAAATGCATTCCTTTGATTTACTGCTCAGAATGTATTCAACTCGCCACGGCGCCCAGATGACCTCAGCCATAGAATTTCCCTTATTCTGTTCGAAGCGTTTGAACCGTTTGAATTCCGCGTTTCGTGGTACTTGAACGGCTATTTCCTCGCCTCCACCAGCGATCCCATCCGATCGTCCTCGCGAACCATCGTTACTGTTCTGAAGCCGGCGTGCTCAAGCTGCTTCTTCACCTCTGCCAGCGTGTATGTATCTCCGCCCGGAGTGTTCACCAGCATGTTTAACGCAAACAAGGCGCCCTGCGGCGGCCGGGTGCGCGTCTCATCCATGATGAAATCCCGGATGAGCACAGTGCCGGTGGGGACAAGAGCATGGTAGACTTTGCGGTACAGAGCAAGGTTCTGTTCCGGGCTGTTTTGATGGATAATCGCGGAAAGCAGTGCAAGATCACAGCCCGGAGGAAAATCGTCTTCGTAGAAGTCTCCTTTTACAAAGGAGGTGCGGTCGGCGAAGCCTTCTCTGCGAACGCGCTCTTCAGCCAACGGTATAACCTGGGGCAGATCAAAAATCACCGCTTTCAGAGCTGGGTTCCGACGAAGAAAAGCAATGGCATAGGTTCCCGAGCTGCCCCCGATATCGAGAAGGCGGGTAAAGGGCCGGGTATCATAACTAGCCGCAATCTCTTCGGACAATGTCCTGCCGACTACGTGCATGGCCTCGATAAAGGCCGTCATGTTTTCGGAATCTTCTTGCAGCGGTGCTATCGAATCGGGCCGATAGGTCTTGCGGAGAATATCGCTAAGCCGACTCCAGCTTTTCCAAAGGTGGTTGTAATGCAGGACTAACGGCAATATCGTCTCCGGATGACCTGACGTGAGAGGAAGTGAAGATACGGGAAGGTGGTAACAAAAGCCGGTTTTTTCGAGCAATCCGAAGGCTGCTAGTGCATCCAGCAGACGCGTGGCTGCTCGCAGCTCAAGGTTCTTCTGCTGAGCGATTTCTTCTACCGAACCGGGCTGCCGGCTGAGAAGAGTAAAAAGATCCAATTCACAGGCAGTAAGGATGATCCGGCTCTTGAGAAAGGCAAGCACATCGCTGAGCAAAGCGTTCGGCTGATCCATGAAATTCTTCCTGAGGTAAACATAAAAACCAGCCCTGAAACGAATCAGGTTTTTTTGACGCCTTTACGAATAAGTTCAAGAGCTTCTTGTACGCTTGCGTTCTGGTGAACCATGGCGCAGGCAGCCTGGACAAAAAGCGAAGGATTGTCGTGTTGAAAGGCATTGCGACCCATGGAAATACCTGCTGCACCGGCCTGGAGTGCACCTTCAATCATTTTGAAAGTCTCTTCATCGCTGTGTTTCGATCCTCCCGCAATGACAACAGGAACCGGACAGCCTTCAACAACCTGCCGGAATGTCTCCGGACTGCCGGTATAGGGACACTTGATAATGTCCGCACCGAGTTCAGCTCCGACCCGGGCGGCATGTTTTACGACTGCCACCTCATTCTCGTCGTCGATCTTGGCACCGCGGGGATACATCATGGCAAGAAGCGGCAAACCCCATTCCATGCATTCAACAGCAACCCGGCCGAGGTCCTGAAGCATGCGGGCTTCATCATCGGCACCGACATTGATGTGCACAGAAACGGCATCGGCCCCCATCTTTAAAGCATGCTGAACAGTGTTGATAAGCACTTTATAGTTCGGGTCAGGTGCAAGAGATGTCGAAGCAGAAAGATGAAGAATGAGGCCGACGTCTTTGCCTGAGCGCCGATGGCCGTATAGCGCCAGGCCGACATGGCCGATGACGGCATTGGCGCCACCTTCGGCGACCAGATCGACGGTTTTTCCCATGGCGATAAGTCCCTTGATCGGGCCAACGGAAACGCCATGATCCATAGGAACGATGACCGTTCTGCGGGTGTTACGGTCAAGTATTCGTTCGATTCGTATTGATTTGCCCATCATGGGGAAGCTCCTTATGTGAAAAAGGTATGCCTTCCTGGAAAGCGACCTCAGGATAGCAGACTCCTAGTAGGACTAGCAAGTATATTCTGGCCCGGAAATACAGTCAAGCTGGAAATATGCAATGTAACGCACGGACTGAAGAGGTGTTGTGGTATATTGAAAGCATGGCTGGTTCTGCGTGGAGCGGGGCTGCCCCCTGCTTTTTCCTTATGCCATACTCTGGAAGGACGATTACATGGAATCCGGTAGCATCATAATCATCAATTTGCAGAACCCGCGGGAAAAAATTCTGGGTAAGCTCATCGGTATCTCTTCCCCGGGCATCACTGTACGCGGTATCGATGTAGACAGCTTCCGCGAGTGGCTGAATCAGTATCAGCACCCTGATAAGGATAACACAATTCAGCCTTCTACGGTGTTTCTCCCCATGCACCGGGTGGTCAGCTGTTATCTGGATGAAAAGAGCGGCGCTGCACCGTCATTCAGTTCGCAGTTTCACGAGCGCAGCGGCAAGGATCTGGCTCAAGCACTGGCATAACTATAACGGGTGTTGTGAAGAAATATCTGCATCAGGATCGTTCACCGTTATGAGTTTACTGGGAAGTCGTTCACCGTTGACCGTTCACCGGAAGCTGGGAAAATGGATACTCGCACTATTCCGTCGGTAAACGGACAACGGAAGTCGGTCAACACTGATTATAGGACGGTACCTTCGTGAGTGGGACGCTCCCGGGTTCAGGATTGACCGAAGGCGTGACTCCGCCCCCTCGGTTATTATCGATTACAGGTCGCTTATCTGTTTACTGAGCTGCTTTTGCAATAATGGTAGCGGCGAAATCCCGTGCGTCGTGGAGGTCAGCTTCGTCCGGGTGATTGATTGCGCCGAGCGCCTCCTGGGCCCACGCAGCATGCTCGGGCTTTTGCTGCAGAGCTTCGATCACGCTTGGCCTGACCTTCCCTCGGGTTCCAAATGTTCCTAAGACCTTTGCGCGGGATGCGAGGGAAAGAGCGTGTTCGAACGCTTCCTTGGCTAATCTGCCACCACGAAGTGATCCATGAGTGGCAAAAAAAGCTACTTTTGTTCCGGCGGGGATGGCGGTAATGAACGGAATGACGGCCGGAGGAACGGAATGAGTTTGAACCGGAAAACCGCAGAAAATGAGATCATACGTTTGTGCACCAGTAGCCTCATTGACCGGGAGGAGGTCGGCCTGGAGTCTGGGAATATGAGGTGCTTCAGGAACTGCGTTATGGATGGATTCCGCGAGTTTCTTGGTATTCCCGGTTTCTGAATAATACGTTACAAGTACTTTCATCGAACTCTCCTTGGCAAGAATTTTCACAAACAGCACTGCTATAATGGTCTCGACGGTTCATCATGAGTCCGCCGGCTATGCGGCTACGGTATAAGCAGTGCCAGGGGTATGTGCAGTCAAACGTGGCACGTAGGCGCATAGCCGGAAAATACTTCCTTCACCGCTTGATAATACTCTCCCGGGAGTATTTACAGTATGGTCAACTAATTTGATACTGTACCATAAAAGTGCACGGCAGGAGAAGTGATTTCAGAGGAGAATATGCAGTAATCATTCTGAACCCGGTAATTAAGAATCGGGTAGGAGCAGGGAGAGGAGACCTGCGGGAGTACCGGGATCCTGGATTTGTATATCGTGAGCTGACAATCCTTTGGTGGAGCAGGAGTGGTGATCTGGTCGGAAGGCCGCGTCAGCATTGGCTGACGCGGCCTTCCTCACGTGAGGGGCATCCACACGCTTAAACGTGTGGAAGTGTGAGTTGTGTGTTGTCATCGGTGAGGAGCGTATCTATATGAATGACGTGGAGCCGAGGGAAATTCTTAAAAAGTACAATTCCATTGTAGTGTACGGAATGTCCGCGAATCCCGAGAAAGCGTCGCATGTGGTGCCTAAGTATCTTTCCGAGCACGGATACCAGATTATTCCGGTTAATCCGAAGGAGGAGAAGATTCTTGGACGCGAGAGTTACTCACGCTTGCAGGACGTGGAGGAGCAGATTGACATTGTAGAGGTTTTTCGGCCTTCGGGAGAAGCAGTCTCGATTGTTGAGGAATGCCTGGAGCGGAAAAAAAAGCGTGGGGATGTTGCGGTGATCTGGCTTCAGGAAGGTATTCGCAACGAAGATGCTCGGAACCTTGCCGAGAAAAACGGAATCACGTTTGTCCAGGACCGATGTATGTACAAAGAACATCGGCGGTCAATAATGCAGAAGTAGATCGGGGAATGGTTCCAGGTTCAAAGTTCAAGGCTGATGAGATCGTGAAAAGTATCCGCTTACGTCATTTTGTCATCCCCGCGAAGCCTATCCGCGCGGAGGCGGGGAGCGGGAATCCAGGAGTTCTGCATGGTTATGGACTCCCGCCGGAGTCTATAACTGCGTAGGCGGGGACGGGAGTGACGGCTTTTGGACTTCCAACGAAGTGGGCATCACTTCGTTGCTCATAGGTTGCCGCCACGCGGCTTACTGGCGCTTTTTACGACTCCATCAATCCTGAATGTTGAATTTTGAATCCGTTAGTTCGACTTATAGTCTTTTGCCTTGAGCCGGTACTTCTTGAGCAGATCATAAAAGTCAGCCCGGTATTTCCCGGCAAGATCGGCTGCTCGGCTGACATTGCCCTGGGTGAGCTGCAGGAGCTTGATGATATAACTTTTTTCAAAGTCCGCTTTCGCTTCCTTCAAAGGCATCGGCGGACTGGTAGTATCCTTCTGTATATGCAGCAGGTCCTCGCTAATCACGTTTTGCTGGGCCATAGCTACTGCGTACTCCAGCGTGTTGCGGAGCTGTCGCACATTGCCCGGCCAATCGTAGAGCATCAGCATCTGCATGGCTTGAGGCGTGATGGTCTTGATGTCCTTGTTCATCCGCCGGCTGAAGTCGCTAATAAAATGGCGAACCAGGCTGGGGATGTCATCCTTGCGTTCCCGAAGCGCTGGAAGGTGAATCGGAATGACATGAATGCGATAGTAGAGATCTTCTCGGAACCGGCCTTCCTTGATTTCATCGACGAGGTCTTTGTTGGTAGCGACAATGACCCGCAGGTCCACTTCAACGGAGCGTTTTCCTCCCACGGGATAGAATCGCCTTTCCTGGAGCACGCGCAGGAGCTTCGCTTGAATTGAAAGCGGCATGTCACCGATTTCATCGAGAAAAATTGTGCCCCGGTGAGCGCGGGTGAATAATCCCTCTTTGCTGCGTATTGCACCGGTGAAGGCACCGGACTCGTATCCGAACAGTTCGCTTTCCAGCAGCGTTTCGGGCAGTGCGGCACAATTCAGATCGACAAATGGTCGATCCTTTCGATCGCTGAGCAGATGAATTGCTTTGGCGATGAGTTCCTTGCCGGTACCACTTTCACCCTGAATATACACTGTAGAATCGGTTTTGGCGATGCGGAGTACCTGCTTAAGGACATCCTGCATGATTTCGCTTTTCGCCACGATGTTGTTGAAATCATACTTTTCCTGCAGCAGCCCTTTTAAGCGTTTGATTTCCGTTGTGAGCGAACGCTTTTCGAGGGCCCGATCAATCTGAAAGAGAAGTTCCTGAGCGTCAAAAGGCTTGGCAAGGTAACTGAAAGCTCCCTTCTTCATCGCGCTTACAGCACTTTCAATGGTGCCGTAAGCGGTGAGAATCACGACCGGCATGTCAGGATTGATCATATGCAGCTGCTGCATCAGGGTTATGCCATCGGTATGTACCAGTTGCAGATCGATAACCGCCAGATCAAAAACCTGGCCTTTTGCCATCGTCAGGGCAACATCCTCATCCCAAGCGGTAGCGACCGCGTATTTGGCAGATTCCAAGCGCATCCGGATTACTTCGAGAAGATTACGATCATCATCAACTACAAGTATGCTTTCAGAGTTCATGTCCTGCTCTACTGAATGAGTTGCTTCTGTTTCTCTTCAATCTCAATATCAACCTGTTTGGTCTTCTCCAGTGTCTGAAGCACATCAATCCACATCGCTGCCTGGGGCACCAGGGAGCTGGAAGGAAAGTCATGGATGAGCTTCCGAAAAAGTACCAGCGATTTATTGTAATCACGGCCGGGGTTGTTGTGGTGAACGAACACCAAGGCCATGTCCATGAGCGCGTGATCTCCGGGAGATTCGCAGGGAGCCAACGCCAACGCCCGGTCGTAATAGCTAAGACCTTCCGCAAACTTTCCCTGTTCGACTAGTTTCCGTCCGGACAGAAGATACTTTTCCGCCGAAGCGATCTCAGGTCTGGTTTCTGGCTGCGGAGCGGTCAGCTTCTTCTCACGTGTCTTTAGAATTTGCAGTTCTTTGAGCATCAATATCCATATTTCTGCTTCCGGTGCGAACGGGCTCGCCGGATACTCTGAGACAAGGTGAGCGAACTGTTGCTGGCTGGCAGCGAGGTCCTTGGCAGGATTGTCCTCGTGAGCATAGACCAGACCGATCCCATAGAGCGCCTCGTCGCCGGGGGGCAGCGGGCCAGCAAGAGAAAGAGCCAGCTGAAACTCGGTGAGCGCTGGTTCGAAGTCCTTGCGGCTAAGCAGTTCCTTGCCGCAGACCAGGTGCTCCTGAGCGGGATTTTCCGGGGCACACGTACGCTCTGCGGTGCAGGCACAAGACAGCGCCAGAATCAGGCTGGCAAGACAAAGGTAAAAACGCTTCCTTTTCGTAGCTCGCTCTCGACCCAAACGGTACCTCCATGAGCATGGATAATATGCTTTACAATAGCAAGCCCCAGACCGGTTCCCTTCACGGAACTGCCGGTGGAGCGTCTTACCTGTTGATACTTGTCGAAAATTCGCTGCAAATCGTCCTGCGGTATGCCAGAGCCGGTATCAGCTACTGACACTGCAGTTCCCTGACTGGTCAACTGTGCTGAGATGGTGACGGTGCCTCCCCCGGGAGTGAATTTGATCGCATTGCCGATCAAGTTGCGCAGCACCTGATTAATTTTCTCGGCGTCGATGAGCACAGCGGGCAGGAGAATATCGCACTTCTGTTGCAGATAGATTTGTTTTGCCTGTGCCAGAGGTTCCAACTCAACGATTGCTCGCTTGATCAAGGAGAGAAGATTGGTGTAGGAGCGGTTATAGGTCATCATGCCCGCCTCCATTTTTGAAAGATCGAGCAAGGAGTTGACGAGGGATATCAATCGCTTGTCTTCTTCTTCGATGATCTGCAGCAGCCGCTTCTGTTTTTCTGTCGTGTCGCCGGCAATGCCTTCGAGAAGCAAATTGGTACCTTCCTTGATCGAAGTGAGAGGGGTGCGAAGTTCGTGAGCCATGAGCGAGAAGAATTCGGTCTTCATTTTGTCGACTTCGTGCAGCTTCTCACACATGACATTAAAGGCATGGGCCAGCTGAGCGATTTCGGGAGGTGAGGAAAGGTTGATCGGGGAATCGAAATTGCCAGACGCAATTTCCTGGGTTCTTGTCTTGATTAAAGACAAGGGGCGGGTGATGCTGCGAGTAATAAGAACCGAGATGCCAATTCCGAAAAGCAGGGTAGCAGCAACCATCAGGCCGCTGACCGAACGCGAATTGGTCACTGCGGTATCGAGTTCCTCGATTTTGCTGTACGTGCTTTGCCGGCTGTATTCTCCGAGCTGTTTCAACGCATCGATTGCCTTGGTAATTGCTTCATCCTTGTCTTTGCTAAAGCGCTCACGGTCATACGGCTGACGGGCCAGGAGAAATCCCACCTCTTGAGTGACCAAAGCCTGATACGTATTGCAGGAGCTGCGAATGCTTTTCAGGAGATCGGCCACCGGGTATTCGGTGGCAGTAACAGTGATGGCGTCGAGCTCGCGGTCGAAATCAGATTTAGCAGCGAGAAATCGATCGTAGAGCGCATAATCTTCCATAAGGATACACTTTTTCTCGTACCGGATCTGAGAGAGAAACGAGTCGCTGAGACTCTTTTGCACGTCAATAAGCCGATGATCGAACCTGAGGATGGAGTAGGTAACCTGCTTAACCTGATCCAACTGGCGGATAGTGTAGATGCTGGCAGCAAGCACCATAGAAAAGATGATGATATAACTGGCGACAAGGCGGGAGAATAGTGTTCCTCGCATGAGACTACGACTGCTTCCTTGCTGGTCGATGATAGCATCAAATCGTTTGAGTCCCGCTTCGCGGGGGATAATCACGCCAACGGCGTGACTGAAGCGCAGCCCGCTTCGCGGGATCGGAACAGTTCAACCGGATGAGCTGATCAACAATGCATTGTAAACCGAAGCGAACTGCTGGTTCGCATTAGATCGACGTTTTCATTCTATCCAGAAATATGAATCTGTCTAGCAGAATGACGCATATAAAAGCCCGTCATGATCGCTGCTGGTGATGGGCTAGAAGGATTGGAGGGAAATTCCTGCACAAGAAAACCCAATTACAAAGAGGTAGTTACTGCGGAGAGAGGCTCTTTCATCCGCCCTGCTAGTAGAAAAATTCCCACCATGGCCTGATGGCAAAGACACTGAAGTCCATAAAAAGTTTCAACGTTATCAAACTATACCCATGTTTTCTTCTTATGGCATGTCATTTGCTTAATCATGATCGTGGAGAACGCACGCATCATGCGCGCAGAGTCTAAGCGGATTGGATATTCTGAAGGTTCAGTAGCCTACGAACAAGATTCCGGATATCGGAAATCATCACCGAACTAGAATGCTGACTTCCGTTGTATAACGGCCGGCGAGCACACCTACAGGAGGCACTATGAAGGTTCTCATCGTAGATGACAATGAAGAATTAGCCTGTGCCATGAGCTATGTAGTTGAAAGAGAAACAAAATATCATGCACGCACTGCCCCGGACGGGTGTCGGGGATACCTGACCTACCTGGAGTTCAAGCCTGATATCGTTATTACCGATATCGAAATGCCGGGACGCAATGGCTTTGAACTGATGCGGGAGATTCGAACTCACGATCCGGCTGTCAGAACAATTTATATGAGCGGTGATCCGGTCTCATTCATATCACAGATTGAGGAGGAGGAGCGGCAATTTCCGGTCACGTTCCTGGGCAAACCCTTCTCCTTTGAAATGTTGAAAGACCTGCTGTCAGCCACCGCTGAGCCAGAACCTCTTCAAAAGGCAAGTTAGTAAATTTAATTTTGAAGGAAAACACCTTCACTTCTACTGGCCGAAATTATCATCAATATGCTGTTTGTGAGATAAATAACCTGTAATATCATAGTGATAAAATTATACTGAATATGCGGCATGAGTATTGCTACTCTGTTATTTGAGCTGGTGAGCATAGTGAAAAGGCGCTGCCTGATGATGGAAGTGATCCGGCTCTTATACATGTGACCTCCCCCCCAAGACCTTGTGCTGTCTAAATGCCTCTCTTCCCTTCCGTTCGGTGGTCTAAGGATGGCGCAAGGAAAGGTATGATAGAGGGAATTCCAGGGAATTCCCTCTATCTTTTTTTGTGAAAAGGCAATCTCAGCTCGACCCTGCGATCGTTATCTCCCCTCAGTCCCTCAGCAGAGCAATCGATCCGTCGTTCTGCTCGGTCACCCATAGGTTCCAGATGGCTGTGTACCCTGATTAGAGCGACCATTCGGCAAACTAATTCCTCGAATACGTAGCGTAATTTCCTAAGATACCGAAAAACCCCCATTGAAGGTTACCGTGATGGCACTTAGGCTTAATGGCGAAACTGCGGGTGATTCAATACGGTGCTGCAAGAAACGTGGCGATCACATACAGTGATGATCACGGTTGGATTGATTAACGAGAGGCTGTGACCCGGTTGTCGGATAAAGAAGGCGTGTAGGTGTACGCTGCTGGCCCGAGGTAGTGTTTTTAATCGTTACTGAGCCAAGGAGGATGAAGACATGACCACTCAGAAGAGAGAACTGTGGAGATGGCTGGTTGGTTCGCTGGCCATGGGGTTGAGTATTGCGTTGTGTAGTTGTAGCACGAACACCACCCCGCTGAAGCAGGACCTCGCCAATGCAGAAATGGAGATCAACAATGCCAGAGACCGCAATGCTCGTCAATATGCTCCGCTTGAATTGCGTATAGCTGAAGAAAAGCTTTCTCAAGCGAGAGATGCGTTTGAGGATGAGGACTACAGTCAGGCGAGTTATCTGGCAGATGAGGCGCTGGTGAGTGCCAAGCTTGCTGATGCGAAAGCGCGGACAGAGAGAAACAAGGAAATGGTACAGGAACTCAACGACAGCATCAGTGTTTTGAAACAGGAGATTGTTCGCTCGCAAGGGCAATCACAATAGGAGGAGTTTGCGATGAGAAGAACACGTACTCATGTAGAATTGTATCTCATTGTGATTGGTGTTTTCTTAATCGGAATTGCTTTATCCGGCTGTGGCCCCACTAAAACCGCTGAGCTTGATCAGGCTAGAGCAGCCTACCAGCAGGCCGAAAGCAATCCTGACGTGGGTCAGTATGCACCGGTGGTGCTGCGCGAGGCGAGGCAATCGCTGCAAAAAGCGGAAGCCGCCGATGATGAAGGCGTTCAGAAGCACTATTCGTTCATCGCTGAGCGGACCGCCGAGTTGGCTCAAGTGACGGCAGTGCAGCGAAAATCTGAGGACCAACTAGAACAGCTGAGTAAAGAACAACGGGATTTCATCTTACAGGTCCGCGCGCAGGAGGCTGACAGAGCTCAGCAGGAAGCTAGACAGGCAAAAGAGCAGCTCCAACAGCTCCAGACACGTAGTCTGGAGCAAGAAGCACAGTCAGCTCAAGAGCGTGCGCAGATGCTCGAACGAGAGCTTGCCGGCTTGAGAGCACGACCGACCGAACTGGGAACGGCGATAACCCTGAGTGATGTTCTGTTCAAAACCGGTTCAGCAACCTTGCAGCCGGGAAGCATGATAACCATGGACCGCGTTGCTCAGTTTTTAAGGAACCATCCTGACCAGCGAATTATCATCGAAGGCCATACGGACTCAACCGGCAGTGAGGGATTCAATATGCAGCTATCCCAGCGGCGGGCAGACGCGGTCGCAATGGCACTGCGGAGCCGCGGCGTCGGGCCCGAACGGATCATCACTCGTGGATTGGGAGAAGGTTATCCAGTGGCCAATAATGATACCCAGGCCGGTCGGCAGCAGAACCGAAGGGTTGACGTAACGGTAATGGACCAAAGAGCTTTTGGCTACTATCAGGAAGGACAGATCCCGAGCCAACCAATGGGTGTTTCCCCGGGCATGCAACAACCAGCGCAACCTGCTCCTTCTCAGGAAATGCAGTCTCCTCAAGAGCCACAGTATCCGCAGAGCCAGCAGCCATCCTCTGAGGGGCAGCAATCCGGGATGCCGGGAGAGTCATCATCAGGATCTCCAGCAGGTGAGCCATCAACTCAAGGACAGCAGACCGGTCAGTAGCGCATGCGGAGCCTTCATCCGGAAGCGGGCTCTGGCATAAGCATAAAGGGTTGGCACACGATACTGTAAGAAAGTGGCATGGGATGTGGGATCTTCGAGGTGGGATGTGAGAACTGGTTTAGCACCAAGGCCTTTATCACACATCCCATTCCCATATCACACATCACCTGGTGCATATCTCATATCCCATGGCACATATCTCACACTTCAACCGTTGAACCTTAATCCTGAACCTCTCCCTCATGCCGTATGCGATCGAAGCTCATGACCTGAAAAAGAAGTTCAGAACGTTTCTTGCCGTCCGGGGCATTTCCTTTCTTGTTTCAAAAGGAGAGTGTTTCGGTATCCTCGGTCCTAATGGTGCGGGAAAGACCTCCACGATCCGGATGATTTACGGATATTCGCCGCTCACATCCGGGGAGCTCAGGGTTTTCGGCCTCGATATTTCCATAGAATGGAGGCGAATTCGCCGCCGGATCGGTGTATGTCAGCAGGAAAACACGTTGGATCCTGATCTGACGGTAGAGCAGAACCTGGAGGTCTTTGCCCGGTATTTTGATATCCCCAGACACATTTCACGAAAACGGGCAGATGAATTGCTTCGATTCATCGCCTTGGAACATCGCCGGAAAAGTGAAGTCACTCAGCTGTCGGGCGGAATGATTCGACGTATGGTTCTCGCCCGGGCGCTGATCAACCAGCCTGATCTTCTTATCCTTGACGAACCCACAACCGGGCTCGATCCACAATCGCGTCATCAGATTTGGGAACGTCTCGACGAGCTGAAAAGCAAAGGACTCTCCATTCTTCTGACGACTCACTATATGGATGAGGCGGCGCGTCTGTGCGATCGCCTTCTAATCATGGATCATGGTCTGATTCTAGTTGAAGGAAAACCATCCGCCCTCATCAGAGAGTATGCGGGCGAGCAGGTGCTGGAAATCTCCTCACCTCCTTCCATACTGCGTGATGATCTCAAAAACAGGCAAATTCCATACGATGACCTGGGAAATCGTCTCCTGGTATATGGACAGCGGGACGATTCCCTTTTTAAAAGCATCAGCGACCAGTACTGCCTCGAAGAATGTATCCGGCGCATGGGAACTCTTGAAGATGTATTCTTGCGCTTGACCGGCAGAGGGCTGCGCGAATGAGCCGAAGGCTCGTTTTACCATCGCGGCGCTTCCTCAGAGTATGGCAGCGCAACCTGGTGGTATACCAGCGGATCTGGAAGATTTCGTTTCTTCCTCCGCTACTCGAACCGCTGTTCTATATAGCCGCTTTCGGACTCGGATTGAGTACCTTGGTTGGCACCATCCGGTTTCAGGGTATGGACATGTCCTATGTGCAGTTTATTGCTCCCGCCTTGGTAGCCATCAGCATCATGTACAACTCGTTTTTCGAGACCACCTACGCTTCCTTCGTACGGATGTACTATCAGAAGACCTACGACGCGATGATGGCCACTCCGCTTTCCCTGGAAGACATCATGACCGGAGAAGTCGTCTGGGCCGCTACCAAATCAGTAGTGGCAACTCTGGCTATGGGCGCTGTGATCAGCCTCTTCGGCTTGATCCGATATCCGGAAGGCCTGCTCATTTTGCCGCTGGCATTTCTCGGCGGATTTGCTTTTGGATGCATCGGACTTTACTTTACCGGTATCACGCGGACCATCGAGACGTTCAATCTGCCGATCTTTCTTTTTGTGACCCCGATGTTTCTTTTCAGCGGCACATTTTTCCCCTTGGAGAACCTTCCTCCGTGGGCCCAGATTATTGCTCTTGCATTTCCCCTTACCCACGTGGTCATTCCTGTGCGTTATCTGAGCTCAGGGGTAATGATGCCTGAGTTGTTCTGGAACGTTGGTTACCTTCTGCTGTTCAGTGCTGTGTTTTTCCCTCTGGCTCTCATCAAGATGCACAAACGGCTGGTGAAGTAGTCTCTTACCGCTTCATGCGCACTGAGCGCCAGTTCGACTGTCGTCTGAAATATACGCGACCTATAGGACATAGAGGACGTATACTTCAACCGGATCTATTTCACATCAAGGTGGATTGTTCCGCTCCAATCATCGGGCGGTGGAGTGTGAGCATGTTGTTCACAGAGGTGGCTATAGCGCCGTGAAGGTCCGTCATCGGGAACGAGGCTTAGGCATTTCTTAAAGAATGACTGCGCTTCAAGCCAGGAATGGCGGCGGTAGGCTTCAAGTCCGTGGGAGAACAAGCTGCAGAGTTCAATCTGAATACCTGCTGCCTGATTTCGCAGGCACAGCAGTTCGAAAACAGTCTGCGGCCGCGATTTGCCAAAGAAGAGAAACGATCCGACGTTGCGCACCAGGAAGAGGTCAGTTATTTCAACCACCTGTTCGGAGGCGAGGATGCGGGTTCCAAGGAATTTATTAAGGCTCTGGATGCGTGATACCGTGTTGATACAGTCACCGACTGCCCGGTATTCGTAGTGTTCCAGTGCGCCGATATGTCCGACGTGCATCTCGCCAAAGTGGATGCCGGTTCGGGTTGGCAAGGGAGTACCGGAAAGAGAGGAATGAAAACGCCGGACTGCTTGATCGATCTCCAGTGCTGCCATACAGGCTGAGATACGTACTTCTGATGAATTGCTCGATGCCGTCCACAGAGCGAGCATTGAATCGCCGGTAATGTCAGAGATAATACCATGGTACCGCCGGATCGGATAAAAGAGCGATTCATAGTATGTGTTCAAGAAGGTCCGCAGTTTTTCAGGATCCATCGATTCCGCCACCGTCGTATATCGTTCGGCGTCGGTGCAGAGGCAGGCTCCATACACTGCTTCGCCGCTGGCCTTTGGATCGGTGATCTGCAGCGCAACCTTTTCAGCCATATCTGGTGGGAGATAGTACCGTAAGGCCTGCAGGACAGTATGATAGCGGCGATTGGCCAGCAGGTATTTCAGCAGGATAACGGTGACGAACGTTGCCGGGGTCTGAATGACAAGCGGGAAGATGAGTGGATACCAGATGCCTTGGGTACTGAATTGTTGAAAAGCGAAAAGCACATACAAGGTGACCAGGGAACCAATCGAAATCCAGGCCCTGACAGGGGTGAGAAACCAGCACCCACAGGCGAGAAGCGTCCCCCAGAAAAAGACAATGCTGACTTTAATGGTGCGGTTGACGGGCTGAACCGTGATATCTTCCAGAAGGTTTGCACAGGCGCTGGCAGCAATTTCTACGCCGCTCAAAAAAATCCCGTCCTTTGTGGAGAACACGGTATGAAACGTGTCTTCTTGAGAGACCCGGGAAGTTTCCGAACAACCCACGAACACGATAGCCCCGGTGAGGTCCGGAAGAAAAATGCCGTCGGAAGGGTCGGGTGAGTCATTGAGTATCCGGTAAATTGGAATAGTGGAGATAGTGCCTGGTGGTCCGTAATAGTTTATATAACGAAATGGGGTTCCTCCGTATGCCTTGAGCAAAGATCTGAGCATACGCTTTTCGTGATCGGGAATGTCAAGAAACGGTACTCGCTGGAGGATGGTCGGAAGAAGACGGGGATTTCTGATGAATAGTGCTCGGCTGGCTCGGATAAGGTCGATGACACCTTTTCCGGAGAGAATGTCCTCGGACGTGCGGGGAATCTGACGGGCTAACACAGGATCGTGTTGTTCAAGGAGCATATAGAACGAATCATGAACGGTGAGCGCCAGGAGTTGAAAAACCACGATGGGTAAGGTGGGCTTATCGCCCATGCTCGAAAGGAATGTCCAATAGTCACAAACTCCGCCCGGATTGCGCGGCAGGATAAATGGCGCGATTGCCGTAACGCTTTGGACGAGCTCAGATGGAGGAGAAACGAGGTGCTCCCTCCTGATCGAGCAGGTGTCCATGGTAAGGGGAAGGTTTTCTTTTTCGAGGTACTCGCAGAGGACTGTGTTCCGGGAAGCGCTCAATGCTTTAGAAAGCGCCTGATTCGAACTGTTATCCCCAGCAGAACGGAAAACAATATCAAAGGCGACGGCAGCCGCATGATGCCGGGTAAGAATTTCGGTAAGTCGTGCATAAATGTGCCGCGGCCATTCATCGAAATCCTCCGGAAGACCTAGTTCGCGGGAGGAATATCGGTCTACTGCGACAATCAGCAGGTTGGAAGGGGCTTCCCGAGGTCCCCGCACTTTGAAGAGTGCTTTGAGTCCAATCGATTCCTCCAAAGGAGAGATCAAAGGGAAAAGGAGCAGACCAAGAATTCCGGAAAGAAGGCAGAAAACCAGTGAGCGCACCGATTTCATAGAACAATCCTGCAAGAAAATGCATAAGCGTTCTTGCTCCTACCCGGAACGGGTTCGTTTTCAAAAGCAGAGCGGATGAATACTGCTGATGTTTGACCCGTGAAGTGATCGTACACTGATTCGCAGGGAAGAGTCAAGCAAGAGCAGCGGAGCAATTGAGCTAAAAGCAGCGGAGCACGGAGCGAAGAGCAATCCGGCGAAAGTTGAAACTGACGCAGGGGGTGGGCCTTGTGCCTGCCTTCGATAGTTATTCCAGATTGCGAATTCTTTTTTAATCAAGACCCTGCAATCCCGCCGCCGGCGGGAGGCCACTGCTCTTTGCCCCCTGCTCTCAGCTCGATTGCTCCGTTATTTTCTCCTTACCCTTGCCGCAATCCGAGCTTCTGCAGCTGATACGCCAGTGTTTTTCGGGGAATTTCCAGGAGCCGGCTGGCGGCGGTCAGGTTCCAGCGACCGGTACCTGGGTACCGGGTGGCACTGAGCGCCTCCAGAAAGCGGGACCGGAGCGATTCTGCCGAGTCACTAAAACCGGATGGCAGTCTCAAACGCGGTGCTCCGAGCTGGTAGGACCCCAAGCGAGGGCGGTTGCGATCAGCTCTGTGCGCTTCGTGAAACCAGCGGGGAAAGTGTTGCTCCTGAATGTCTTCGGATTCTGCGAGAGCTGCTGCTGCATACAGTGCTTGTTCGAGTTGACGAACGTTCCCGGGCCAGGAATAGGAGACCAGCATGGTGGCAACCTCAGGAGAGAGGCAAAGGGTTCGAGACGAGTCTGGATATCGAGTACGGCTGACTTTGTCCAGGAAATGAGTTGCCAAGAGGCAGATGTCGTCAGGCCGATCGCGGAGCGGCGGCATGAGAATTTCGATGCCGCACAGACGATAGTAAAGATCTTCGCGAAATCGTGCCTGCCGAACCTCATCGAAGAGATCCTTGTTGGTAGCGGCAATGATGCGGGCGTGGTAGGGGACTGACTTTTCCGATCCGACTGGCGTAACAGTATGCTCCTCAAGTGCTCGGAGAATCCGTGCTTGACTGGATGTGCTCATCTCACCAATTTCGTCGAGAAACAGGGTGCCGCCTTCGGCAGCTACGAACTTGCCCTGACGATCACGCAATGCACCGGTGAACGCACCCTTTACGTGTCCGAAAAGTTCACTCTCCAAGAGTGTTTCCGTAAGTGCGGCACAATTTACCGCAAGGAAGGGGCCCTTGCAGCGACCGCTGGCTTCATGAATGCGATGGGCCGCAAGCTCTTTGCCGGTACCCGTTTCACCGCGGATGAGAACGGGAACGTCAGATCGAGCTGCCTTGAGACAAAGATGCAGCGCATCCTGGATTGAAGGACTGATGCCGACTATGGAAGGAACGTGCTGTTCTTCTTCAGATCGATGGTTGGCGGCAGTTGGTTTGGAAGAAAAGGGCAGAAGCTGGCCGTCTGTGGAAAGGACGGTGGCATAGAGAGTGGCGCATAAAGAGAGCAGTTCGCTCCACTCGTGCGGCAGCGGTGCGGCAGTGCGGAGGTTGAGAATGTTGAGCACACCGTAAAGAAAACCATCAGAGATGATTGGTGCACAGATAAGGGATCGGGTTCTACTGCTCATATGATTGTCTACCCGGTCGTCGTAATGGGGATGTGACCGGGCATCGGAGACGATGAGGGTTTTGCAGGACAAGGCGGCAGCACCACTGATGCCTTCACCAGGCCCAAGAGTGAACTGCGGAAGCTGATCGCGGGGAATGTCAGTACTGTATACAATATGCAGACAACGCCGGGAATCCAGACGCCAAATCGATGCCGCTTCGGCTCCGGAAGCAGTTATCAGAGCGTTACAGAGAGCGGAATTGTATTCCCAGCTTCCCGGCACGTTGGTCAGCTTCTTCTGAAAAAACTGAATGACACTATCTAATCCCTGGTGCTTCGTCATATCTGTCGAGTCCCCGATGAGATTTAGCAGGTTTGAGTATACCCGGCCGAGAAGATGAAATCAAGCCAAATCGGGATCTTGCAAGCACATGAAGTGATTTCCCTTCTCCGTGAGGCAGTGTCGCACTTGCTTTTCTGTCATTGCGGGCGATCGCGCTGCAAGCGGGAGAACGTGGCAATCTCAGAATCAATGGTGTACGGGATTGCTTCAGTCGTTTCACTCCTTCGCAACGACCTTACCACACAGTTTTGAGTAAAGGGGGGCAACGGGGAGTTCGGTTCTGCAATTAATGCGCTTTGTTGCTGCTTCGATTGCCTGGGTACTGCTGCACCCGGAGGCTCTTGCTCACTTATCAGATGAGTGGAAATCCTGCGCCGGCCCGCGGCCACGCTCTCAAGTTTCAGAAATCTAGTTAGTTTTTCTGAATCTATTCGAGAGCTTATTCCCATGCTGCAGGCACACAGAAGATTCTGAATCACGCCCGGTAACATGGCGTCAGCACACGTTGCGGAATAACCGCGATTATTAGTGGTGTGTTGGGCGGCAGGTTGTGATTGGAGGAGGTACCTAGATGCAGTAGATGAAGGAGTTAATTAGTCCTCTTTGTCCCGTGAATTTCTCGGGAGATGCGGCTTGAAAACCCCGCGAGAAGCGGTGAGGGAGAGAATGCAGGCATTGGTTGATCACCGCTTCAGCGGGGAATGTAGTGTTCTGATTGATCAATCAAACGAAGAGGTAGTGGTTGTTTTCTGGTGCGGCTAGTGAGGTCCGGGCGTGGACCTGGTGGTATCGTATACGATCTTTCCGCAGGTAGTCGACAATGGCAGCAGAAGGAAGCGGCTGAGGCGAACTCCCTTCTCGGAAGGCGATTCTACTGGCTTGGATTTTTTCTCTGCTGCTGCCGGTTGAGAGGAGGTGGGGTGCGACCAGGGCGGCCAAAAAAAGGCCATGCTGCGGTAATCAAGGGACTTTTCGGCGAAGAGACGAAAAGGCTTTTACTGGAGCATGGCCTCCGGATTAAATTCCTCCCCATTTATCATGGTCTACTTTCTTTCGGCTAGACATATGCGATTTGACTAACAACAATATCAAGATTCATGCCATTGGAGAAGGGAATCCGCAAAATCGATGAAGTGCTTAAAATCTAAGAGAAACAGGAGAATCTAAAAAGAAAGGAAGTGGTCAAAAATAAAAAAACCGGCGAAAATGGTTTGGCCGGTATTGCCGATATGGCCGGTTTGGCCGATAAGCAAGAGCCACCTTGTTCATTTTGTTAGTACAGGTTCCAGGAATGAGCGGCTCACCCGGCGGAAGAAGGCACCCTGCGTCTTTATCCGGTATCGAGGCAAAGACGCAGGGTGCAAGGGGAGACTCTATTCCGGCCTCATATATGTTTTTCCATGGTCACAAGGATCTTGTAATGATGGTATGTGGAGTTCGCTGTTGGTTGGCCTTTCCCCTTTACGCGCACTCTGAAAAGTTAGGTGGATTTTTGCGGGTCGTAATCAATCAGGTACCAAATACCACTTGCCGCCTATCATTCTCCAGCACCAATGCGTAAGGTCCGCCAGCATCGCGTCGGAAGGCAGGGCAACCTGCGAGTCCTGATTGGCGTCGGCGAAGGTAACAACATAGTTGTCATACAATTCGCCGCCGCTGGTCTCTTTGGTGCCGGTGAAGCTGACGATCATCTCAGCCTGATCGTCCTTGGACCAGGGGCTGTCGTCATCGCTGGAGCCGAGTGCCCACTTGCCGCCGGCGTCCCGCTTCCAGAATTTCCGGGACTCGCTACTGGCGCGGCTGGTAAGGCGGGGCTTTTTTCCCGGATCAAGGACCCTGCCGTCTTTATCCGTCGCAGTGCAGGGCTGCCCCTGGGCATCTGTAATGCTGGTCACGTGCCCGTTTTTGTTTACTTTGATGTAATAAGCCATGGCCGTCCTCCTTTTCTCATCGTGCGGTTGTTAATAAGGCTGCCCTGCTGTGAGGGCAGAGGGTTTCAGTCTGGTTGCGCGGTATTCTTTTCCTCAAGAGGCTGTGTCGCACTTGCTTTTCTGTCATTGCGGGCGATCGCGCTGCAAGGGGGAGAACGTGGCAATCTCAGAATCAATGGTGTACGGGATTGCTTCAGTCGTTTCACTCCTTCGCAATGACCTTACGAGACAGAGTTCAAGAAAAAAAAGGAAGCGCAGCCTCCACTCCGAAAAGGAATGAAGGCAAGAGAAGAAAAAAAGCACCCGCCGATCGGAACAACGTTATTCATAGTCCCGAATAGCAATACTCAGAATGCCAACGTGAAACGACAGAGAATCAGGCTGTCGGGATATACGGAAGGATTCAACGGGTCCGTGTCCTGAAACGAGAATTCCTCGTCAGTCAGGTTCCGGGCTTCGATGCTGACGGTGCCCAAGCGCTTGGGCAGCCGGTACCCGAGCGAAGCGTCGAATATGAAAAAGTCGTCTGAGTCATCCAAGCAGACGATGGTGGCGGGATCCGGAGATATGGCAAAAGGATCACGAAAGGTGCCGTCCTGACTGATGAAGGCTGGCTGCAGGCGCAGGTACAACCCGCCGGGATGGAAAAAGCTGAAGCCGGCAACCACTCGCTGCGTGTCCAGCCGCTGGACGTCATTCCCCGGAAATGCGTGAGGGTACTTGACGTATTCGTACAGGTATTCCAGCGAGAAGGCGAACCACTCATGGGGCGTGTAGTAGCAGTAAACGCGGGACAGCAGCTCGCAGACATCATCCTCTTGGTTACTTCCGTCCAGGGTGGAAAAGGCTACATCCAAATCCCGGCGCGACAGTTCCGCTCCGACGTAGATCCGGTCGGAGACTTTCTGATCGATTCCCACCCCGTACCGCCATACGTCCGCACCGTTGGCATCATCAAAAAACTGATTGAAGCCGGAAACCTGGGTTGGCTCCAAGGTCTGATTGCTGATCAGCGACCGCTTCAGGGTTCGGAACACAGCTAAGCGCAGCGTGGTTTTTGGAAAAGGGTTCCAGGTAAACCCAATCTTGGGGTTGAGTTGCTCTTCATCCACGGTCTCGTCGTCATAAAAATCAGCGCTGCCGCCGAGAGTAATCATGGCGTGATCAGAGAGGCTGAGGAGCGAGTAGAAATAGAGGTTCGTGTGCTTCACATCCCAGTCACTAGGCAGGGAATAGGAGAATTGAGGGAAGATGGGAAAATGAACAGTCAGACAGTCGGAACGATCTGATGAGAAATAGCCCGCACCGCCGATGATCTTCGCCCGGTCGCCATAGAAGAGCTGCTGGGCCTCGAGCATGGTTCCTTCTTCGTCATAGGTAAAAGTATTATGGGAATCAAAAAGGATATCATTTTCGGTATCAACGTACGCCCAGGATACCAGCAAGTCGGATCGAGGCCCGAAAGCGTGACGGATGCCGGTGCGGAAACTCTCGTCAATGCCGTCTTCCCGGTACTCACCGAGAAAATAATCAGGGTCAAACAGCATCAGCAGATCGCCATTTTCGTAATCCCGATAGCGGTACTCAGCCTGCACACTGGTCTTGGGCGAGACTCTCACCTGGACAAATCCATCATAGAGATCCTTATCCTGATCGTTGTTGGGGCGGGTCCCGTCGGTCTCAAAATGGTATTGGCCAAGGCTGTAGGAGAACCAATTCCACACCCCGGACTGGACCACTTCATCACCAGCAGTATCATCACCGCCGATCACGCCGCTGGTCTGAAAGGCCAACCGATTGCGCAAAAACAGCGGATTGAATTCGTTGAACGATGCATCTCCCGGGCCGGATGCCTCGACGATGAAGATGTTGCTTTCAGCTAGGTGCGGCTGCACCGGAGTGATGTTGAGCGGCTGGAGGAGCTGCGACTGGAGCAGTTCGCTGACCCGGGCGATTTCGTGTCGGGGTAATGCTGCGTAAGAATCAGCCAGAAAACGGTGCGCCGAGTAGCTGCCCGGATCAGTGTTGACCGATTTCCATCCTTCCACCAGGGCACGCTGCTGGAAGCCGAGAACGTTATAGATACGTCCGAGGCTGGCGCTGCGGGCCGCCAGATCCTCATCCAGGAGCAAACGGGACCGGTATACCGCGCGGTTGTCATTGAGCTCGATCGACCTCTGCAGATCCTGCAGGGCTTCCACCGGCCGGTTGATCGTCTGTTTGCGGATGGCATCATACAAGTAGGCAGTAGGATCTAAAGGATCGAGCTCCTTGGCGGCCTCGAATTGACTCCGGGAGTAGGCATCTTTCTTTTCTTCAAAATAGGCTTTGCCCAGGTAGCTGCGCAGAAGGCTGTTGTTCGGATCGAGGCTCACGGCAATCTCGAGGTGCTGCCGGCCTGCTTCCAGATCTCCTTCGTGAATGAGTGCTAAGCCTAATCCCAGGCGGGGCAGAGGATCAGCTTGATCGAGGCTGATTGCCTTGCTGAAAGCTTCCTTCGCTTCAGTAATCCGTATCTCAGTGAGAAAGGCAAAACCGAGTACGCTCTGGTCCCGGGCAAGCTGCGGGTTGAGGGCCGCCGATCGTCGCGCTGCCTCAATGGCTTCATCGAGATACCCCTGCATCAGCTTGAGCTCCGAATACCGGGCCCAGGCCAGGGCATTGTTCTCGTCCAGCTGAATGGCCTTGGTCAGATCACGCTCGGCTCCTTTCAGATCAAAGGCAGCCTGCAGCGCATAGGAGCGACTGATCAGCGCAGTCGGGTCGGATTGGTTGAGGGTCACTGCCGTATTGGCGAGCCGGAGTGACTGGTCTTTGTCATTCTGGGTCAGAGCGATAATCGACTGCAGAGCACGTGCCTGGCTGTTGCGGCTATCCAGAATCAGAGCATGGTTGATATCAGCCTGAGCCTCATTGACGCGGCCAACTGACAGCAGGAGGCCGGCCCGGTAAGTGAGAAGCTGGGGGCTGGCAATCTCCTCAGAAGCTTCGGCAACAGCGGCTAATGCCTGAGCAGTGTCCCCTTTCCGATAGGCGTGCAGTGATGTGAAAAACTCTTCATTCTCTTTGCCTTCGAGCACGCTGCTCAGAGTATCGGACTGGTAGTCGGCTATCGGCGGATAGTACAGGGCCCAGGTGACTGCATCACGAGGTTTAAGCATGGTGCGCGTCAGCGGAGCCTGGCCGGCCTGGACCGTTGCCTGGTCGCCCGCAGTGAGCGTGACCGATCCCTGTTCATTGGTCGCAGTTACGGTTCCTTCAAACACGGTGATCGCAGCTCCTTGCTCGGATACCTGGATCACGAGCTCAGTACCTTCAATAGAGCCGTTGACATAGGGAGTAGTGATGGTGAGATCCTGGGGAACCCGGTTGAAAAGGTGCAGCACGCCGCGAAGGAGATCGAGGCAGGGGTGTCCCTTTTTATCAGTGCGGATGTTCAGGGTGCTTTTTTCATCAAGCCGAATAAGGGAACCGGTGTTGAGACGCACACCAGCCCGGCTCTTTTCCTGCACCCAGAGGATATCACCTGGACAGAGCTCTTCATCTGGGCTCGCCTGAATCCAGTCAACACCTGCTTCACGCTTGAGAAGGACATGCCCTTGCATTGAAACGATCCGGGCAATGCTTTCCGTGCATGGCAGGAAGTGTTCATCACTGAATGCGGGGCACGCGTAGGACATGAGTACCGCAATCAGGAGCACCGCGAGCACCTTCTTCATACATCTCTCCATCTCATTCTTGCGTCATGCGGTCGGCGTCTTTCCCATCCTCCGCCGGAGCATACAACGAACCGCGGCAGCAGAGCTCTGACTAGTCCTGCGAAGCTTCAGTCTCCGTTGCCCGTACCGTCGTAATCTGTAGAACTGTCTGTTGCTCTTCTACCCTTCCAGTGTCGACTGCTTCATGTCCAGGTGAAAGCCTTCGGCACGGTGGAAAAAACAGACTTTATAGCCGCTTGTGCTGAGGTCTTGAGGCCATCGATCCAGCGGATCCAATGAGCCCGGACCTTGGTGTGCAGAGGATCCGGAAAAGACGTGGCCGTTGTCCGCCGCTCAGCAGTCAGGCGCAGATATATCTTCCTGAAGCAGCGGATAACGGAGAATGGAGGGAGACACGCTAAGGATAGAGACGCTCGAGACGCGGTATTCACGAGCCTGAAGTAGTCGAAGGAGCGAAAAAGAGAAAGTTGACCATGCCCTGAAAAGGTAGGGTGACATGACCTAGTATCCCTGGGAAGGCAAACAGGCTGTTCAGGTTGGTGAAGCCGGGTCGTCAGATGCAGATCCGTGTGGAGGAGGCGCTGCAGCAGGCAAAAGAGTGCGGAGGCTGCCGGTTTTCGTTCGTGTGCCTTGTTTCGCAGATGCGTAATCCCGATTGTGCGATTGTGAAAGACAGTGATAAAACCCGGTCGTACCGGATGGCCGTCTCGAGGTCTGAAAAGAAGATTCAAACCCGGATTGCACTTCAGCATGCTGCAAAATGGCATCAGAGTAACTCCAACTGACTGGCAATAAAAAGCGAAGGGGCTGCGCTGAGATGATTCACTGTGCACCCCTTGGCAAGGCGTTGTTTCGTTGGCAGTTGCTGCAATCGATCCCGGTCGCGCATACGGTGGTATCCCAGAGTTTCCGCGTGACTAACTTTCCTGGCGCGAAGTCAGATTTTATGCGATGAGAGAAAGAGAAGTCAAGAACAATTAATCGCATACACCAGCCGAAGCGTAAACCACGCACTTTGATTCCCAGTATCGGGCTTCCGGTGCAGGGAACTCGCAACGGTATTTGAAGGAAAATTGAAAATAGATCGCTCAGTTCCAGATTCTTCTCCCGTGCCGGTCTCACTTGACAGGCGGACAGGTTCCTGCTATTGTGCATCTCTATCAGGAATTCCATTCATTAAGTATCCATCGGCGCCTAAGGGGTCCGCCTGGAGAGAATGAGTAGAGCTCTTTCCCTGGGTGGACTCATTTTATGTGAAGGCTCCTATGAACGATCAATACAAATCCAAAGAGCAACTCATCGGTGAACTCCAACAACTGCGCGAGCGCATGGCTGAGCCGCAGGATCCAAAGCGCGACTTGCTGCAGGCGGTTGTCGATGGTGCGCGTAATTGCCATCTGGTATACCTGGACCGCGAGTTCAATTTTGTGCGGGTCAATGAAACCTACGCGCGGACCTGCGGATACAGACCCGAGGAGATGATTGGAAAGAACCACTTCGCTCTCTACCCTGATGCAGAGAACGAAGCTATATTCACCGAAGTACGCGATACCGGCATTGCGGTAGAGTTTCACGATAAGCCGTTCGTCTTTCCCGATCAACCGGGTCGGGGCGTCACATACTGGGATTGGGTTCTCGTTCCGGTCAGAGACGGTACCGGTGAGACCACGGGCTTAGTTTTCTCGCTTACAGAAACGACTAGTCATAAGCGGGCCGAGGACGAGCTGCGGCAGCAAGCGCAACTGCTGGATTTATCCAATGATGCAATTTTCACCTGGGAGCTGAGCGGCGTCATCCGGTACTGGAATCGCGGTGCGGAGGCGCTTTACGGATACCATCGCACGGAAGCATGCGGCCGTGTTAGTCACGAGCTGCTGGCAACGGCTTTCCCGCGCGGACTGGCACAGGTGAGAGCTGAACTGGAACGGGACGGGCAGTGGGGTGGTGAGGTGCGCCGCACCGACAAAGGAGGATGTCAGCTCATCATCGAAAGCCGCATGGTGCTGATCCGCCACAACGAGTGCCACCTCGTGCTGGAAACTGATCGCGACATTACCAGCCGCAAGCGGCTGGAAATGGAACAATATCGGTTGGCCCAACAGCGGCAGCTCGCTTTGGATGCTGCGCACATGGGCTGGTGGCGCTACGATGCCTTGACAAAGGTGGTCATCTACGATGATCGCTGCCGGGAGATCTTCGGAGTTTCCGGAAGCCAGCGAGGGAATGAAGAAATTTGTAAGCGGTTGCATCCCGATGATCTGGTGCACGTCCGGGCAGCAGTGCGGGCCGCTCTCAACCCTAGTGATCCGAAGCCTTACTCAGCGGAGTACCGTATTAATCGTGACGATGGAGCGCTGCGGTGGATTGAGGCGCACGGTATCGTTTCCTTTCAGGGTGATGGTGATTTCCGGCTTCCAGCGGGGCTTGTTGGTACCGTTACTGATATCACTGAACGGAAGCAGACGGAGGAGGAGCTGCAGAAGAGTCGCACCGAGCTTGAGTTGATCGTTGCGGAAAGAACTGGCGAGTTGAGCAGTGCTCTTAAGCGAGTTACTGAGCAGGAAAAGGCCCTGCGGGAATTAGCCCAGCGACTCCGGCGGCTCTCGTCACAGCTGCTGCAAGCGCAGGAGAATGAACGCAAGCGAGTGGCTAATGAAATTCACGATAATGCCGGACAGGTGCTGGCAGCAATCAAGTACCGGGTGGAAGCAGCCTGCCTGAAGCTGCAGAAAGCCGGAGACAGCAACACACTGCAGCCGGTCAAGGATCTTATCCCCACCATTCAAAACTGCATCCATGACATGCGACGGCTGCAGATGGAACTGCGACCGACTATTTTGGATGATATGGGGGTGGCAGCAGCGGTGGAGTGGTTCTGCCGCGAGTTTCAGACGACGTATCCGTCCATCACCATAGAGCGAAAGCTCTGTGTGAATGAAGCAGAGCTGGCTGATTCACTCAAACTGGTCATCTTCCGGATTGCCCAGGAAGCACTGAACAATGTTGGAAAGCACAGCGGTGCACGTGTCGTGCAGATCGTGCTGAAGGAACATCGCGGAACAATAACCCTGCATGTTGACGATGACGGCCTGGGCTTTGATGTGGGGGATGCACAGACCATCAAGGAATTCGGTCAAGGGTTAGGGCTCTCCAGCATGAGGGAACGAGTTGAGTATTCTGGCGGACAACTATCCATCCAATCAGCTCCAGGGCAGGGTACTCGCATTAAAGCCCGATGGCCGAAGCAGGCGCTGGTGTAAGTATTGATTTTTGTCCGGTGCCTTTGTTTTTAATGCGACATTGTTCGTAAGGATTCTGCGGGTATGATCTATAAGCAATGATCGAACGCTAAACGGGCTTATCCTGAATGGTTGACAAGCTCAATAATATAACTGTGCGTGATATGGAAAACAACATGGTGAAAACGGTGTACAAGATGTTGAGGTGCATCGGTCTCCTCGGATTATCGCTACTCGTGTACTGCTTCGACGTGGATAGTACTCAGAAGATGCTGGGGCCTGCGGCGGCAGAAGCTGCTCCTGGCCAGATTGCTGATGTTTGTGTCACCAATGTATACACTGCGTACGAGACTCCGACCTATTATTCGAAATTCGTGCTCGTTTTTGACCGTTCTGCGCCTGTTCCTGATCCCGTGAACGATGTCTGGTTTATCTGTATTCAGAAGCCTGATGGCTTATGGGAATTCATGAGAAATCGACCATATACGAGAACAACTGCTAATGGATATCTGTATAGTCCGGGTTACAGCCTCTGGTATCAGAAGTACCTGACCGGCACCATCGCCGATGGTACGTATCGGTTCTTCGTAGTCTTTAAGGACGGCACATATTTAACTAAGTCCCGCACGTTGGTATCGAATTGGGAACTCGTGAACACGTATATTGCCTACCAGAGTGCGATCTCTTTTTATCCCAACGGGGTTGTTGTTCAAGACCAGCCGGTCGGTCTCTACTGGACCACGATCGCGAGTCTCGGCGGACCGGGATTATACTACAATGCCTGGGTAATGGGTGACAATGGGATCGTGCGATCGGATGGCATCTTTATGGACCCTAATCCTTCGGCAGGGCTGGACAAAAACAGCTCGATGCAATACCTCCCTGGGGGAAACTACCAGTGGTTTACGGAAGTCCTGGATTCCAACCGGTTCGGACAAATCAACATGGTAATTTTTCAGCCGTGGAATTACTTTAACGTTCCATAGAAGGTGATCCCCGCACCGCTTTGCCTTTGCGAAACAAAAATTCTCCACTGGTGCATGGGGTGCACTCCAACGATGGAGGTACACCGATCCGTACATTTGCGGACATTACATTATCGTGCGATATCGAAAGCCGAACCTGGTCCAGCCCCGCCTGTTGCCTGCCGGCCGGATAGGTATCGACCCAGTTCGCGGCCTTTCCTTTTTTTGAGCACCACTTCGGCAAGTGCGTGCACTAAGAGAGGGAGAGCCACCGTCGCATCGCAAAAGCATTGGACATACTGGCCATCCCGCCTTTCCTTCCCCCAAGAGACAGCCTCATCGAACGTACACCCGGATAGGCCACCCCACTGCGGGGCATCAGTGGTAATTTGTATGGCGTATTTATGGGGGTAGTACGTTTCGTCAGTGGTGGCGCGGCCTCTATGCTTCTGACGACCAGGAATTATTCTATTCGCATAAAGGAAGTCGGAGGAGACTGCGAACAGCTGGATGAAGTCTTTTGGAACGCCGCCTCCGAGGTAAAAGACTCCCGTTTCTTGGACGTTCTTGGCAAGGCTCATGAATTCCACGTAATCCTTCACGGCATCAATCCCGAGAACGACTCCGCGGCTTGTCGCAATGAGCGCAGCATCTCCAAATGGGCTGTCAGCTATGGCTGGACAGAAAATCGGTATGTTCTGTTCCGCTGCTATCGCCACCAGGCTTCGAATTCGATTTGCCGAAAGCCAAAGTCCGCATTGATACAAGAATTCTCTGGACGAGTAGAGCCTTGAGGTATCCAGAGATGCAATAAAAGTGGCAAGCAGCTCGGTCATTCCCAGATAATCGCTCTCATTGCCAGCCACATCATAATATCTATTGATGCCCTCCTGAAATAGCTTCTCGTCATCAGCTAAGTGGCTGCATTGAAAGTATGAATGGCCCATTGCCTCAACAATATCCTCTGATATATTGGCTCCGGTCGTGACGAGGATATCCACAAAGTTGTTCTGCAAGAGCCATTCAATCAGTCTCCACTGTCCGGCCACGGATAATGAAGCAGCATATCCCATCAATACGGTGACCTCAGGATCGTGAACCATTTCTACTAAGGTGTCAAACGCCTCACCGAGCTTTCGACCTTGAAAACCGGTGGCCCTCATGGCTGCAAGGAGGTCAGAGATTTTCCGGTTCTTCCTGATGCGAATCGCCTGTACCTTTTTACGAAGGAATGCAGAATGTTGTTCGTTTTGCTCGGTCGTCGGGCCTAGGACATCTTTATCAGCGGTGAATTCGTTTGGCATCTTTGACCTCTATAATTTCAGCGTTCGACGAAGCTCTTCCGTTAGGCAGGGATGCTCTCCTTTTCTTCTCTATCCCAGTGGCGGTGCATGGCAATAGCTTCGATGAAGGAAGCGGCGAAGGCCTTCAGGTCGACCCTGCGCCAGGCGGTGATGACTCCATGCTCCGAGATGATGTCTGCGGAAGAACTTTTTGCAGCCAGAGATACCCCGTGAATACTCGACTCCGAGAACAATTCCACACCCTCGCTCAGCGCGGCGACAGCCTTGCAGTGCTTAAATGCCTCGTTGAGAAAATGAATTGCATCGCCCTGAGTCTTCAATGTCTCGACGCTTCTCTTGCCTCCGGGAACATACACTGCGTCAAACAGAACGGAGGCGGTGGAGACGTGGTTCTTATCAACCTCTACTTCCTTGCCATTGGTTCCCTTGAGCAGGCCATGGTACATAGACACGATTTTGCAGCTTGCCCCCGCCTCCGTGAGTGCGTTCTTCACCGTCATGAGCTCATCATAATTGAAGCCGTCAGCAGCGAGGATAGCCACGCGCCGGCTCTTGACCGTGTTCTTCACGGTATTATCCATGCTCACTGCCGGTGAATTCTTACTGATATCCGGAGCCATGGATTCGGATGGCGGCTTCACGCCGATACCCATGGCCACCTGTTTGGCCAGCTCGTGATCGACGTGGTTGAACTGCTCGACCATGCGCTCCCGCACTGCTTTGGCCTCGACCTTCCCCAGCTCAAAATGTGCTGCGCTGATGAGGTGCTTCTTCTCGGGCATTGACAGGCTGTTCCAGAACAACGTCGCCTGGCTGAAGAAATCCCGGAAGCTCTCGCTGCGGTTGCGGATCTTCCGTCCTTCGACCATTTCCTCATAATGAACGTAGCCGCCTTCCTCGCGGGTGGCTGGCTTAGGGAATCCGTCATCCATCGAATTGGGGAAGTAATTTACCCGGCCTTTATTGATCGTCTGACGGTGGTAGGCGTCCCGCTGGTTGTTATGCACCGGAGCAAGGGGCCGGTTGATCGGGATCTCGTGAAAGTTAGGGCCTCCGAGGCGAATAAGCTGGGTATCCAGATAGGAGAAAAGCCGGCCTTGCAGCAGCGGGTCGTTGCTGACATCAATGCCGGGCACGAGGTTGCCCGGGTGAAAGGCAACCTGCTCGGTCTCGGCAAAAAAGTTGTCCGGGTTGCGGTTAAGCGTCATCTTGCCGATCTTGATGAGCGGCACGATCTCTTCCGGCCAGATCTTGGTCGGATCGAGGACATCGAAGTCGAATGCAAACTCATCCTGTTCCTCAATCATCTGGACCCCGAATTCGTACTCTGGATAGTTACCCATTTCGATCGCTTCCCACAGATCGCGACGAAGAAAGTCCGGATCTTTGCCCGCAATTTTCTGGGCCTCGTCCCAGACCAGTGAATGGGTCCCCAGTAGCGGTTTCCAGTGAAACTTCACGAACCGGGTCTTGCCCTCCTTATTGACAAACCGGAAGGTATTTACCCCGAAGCCCTCCATCATGCGGTAGCTCCGGTGGATGCCACGGTCGGATAGCAGCCACAGGATCATGTGCATTGACTCCGGCATGAGGGATATAAAATCCCAGAAGTTGTCGTGCGCTGCCGAGGCTTGCGGTATCTCGTTATGCGGCTCGGGCTTGATGGAGTGAACCAGATCAGGAAATTTGATTGCGTCATGGATAAAAAAAATCGGAATATTGTTGCCGACCAAATCGTAGTTGCCGTCCTCGGTGTAAAACTTGGTGGCGAATCCTCGTACATCGCGCACCGTGTCAGCCGATCCTTTGTTACCTACGACCTGGGAGAATCGCACGAATACCGGGGTCTTCTTCGATGGTTCATGAAGAAACGCGGCCATCGTGTATTTTTCCATCGACTCGTAGACCTCAAAGTAGCCGTGAGCACCGGAACCTCGAGCATGTACGACCCGCTCCGGTATCGGCTCATGGTCGAAATGGGTCAGCTTCTCCCGAAAGTGGAAATCCTCCATCAAGGTCGGCCCGCGTTCGCCTGCTTTCAGGGAATCATCCGTATGGCTTACCCGAATTCCTTGATTAGTGTCTCTTTCGGGGATGGTGGAAACCCCTCGCCTTAAGGCGAAGAAAAGAATACAATTGTCGCTATGCGACATTATAGACTTGGAGCCCATACAAAGACAGACATAAAAGTTCACCTGATCTGGATCCCAAAGTACCGCAAGCGCTTACTAACGGGGCAGGTAGCGATGCGTGCCCGAGATGTGCTGCGGCAAATAGCCATTGAACACGAGATAGAAATCATAACGGGCAAGGTGTCCAGCGATCATATTCACATGTTCATTTCCTATCCGCCCACGCAGCCCATCAGCAAGATCATGCAGTGGCTCAAGGGCATCAGCTCACGGGTGTTGCTGTCAGAATTCGCACACTTGCGCAGGCAATGCTGGGGCAAGCACCTGTGGGCACGAGGATATCTGGCAGTGAGCTCGGGAAACATTACTGACGAAATGATCCAGCAATATATCGAGGAACAAGAAGGTGAGCCACTGGCAGACGATAGTCGATTTCAAATCGACCCCTCCTAAACCCCTCGACTTACAGTCGAGGGTAAATCAGT
>JAGOGO010000137.1 GCA_017996625.1 Deltaproteobacteria bacterium
GTTCCCTGGTGGAGGGCAGCTTCAACGCCGTCCAGGGCCGCATCACCAGCTCCAACAATGAGCACCCGGTCACCGAGATTGACCCCCTTTCCCTGGTTGAAGTCCTTAAGGAAATCAATACCGGGCAGGATCTGCTCTTTGCCTCTCACCTGGGGGATGATCCCCTGATGAGCTCCGACAGCGACGATGACATAATCGGATTGTTTGAGAATAGCTTTCAACTTCTTGACATCGACGCGAGTATTGGTGACAAACTTAACGCCAAGCTGCTTGATCCGAGCTATATCCCGGTCCAGATCTTCAAGCGGCAGCCGGGTTCGTGAGATAACCTGATACATTTTCCCACCGGGTCGGTCGGCAGCATCGTACACGGTGACGCTGTATCCTGATCGCGCCAGATGATATGCAGCAGTCAATCCGGCCGGGCCTCCACCAATGACCGAGATTCTTCCCTGGAAGGTTCCGACCTTCTTCGGTGGAAGGTGAAGCCGATACTGTTTGGCCAGTTCCGCAGTCCTCACCGGAAAATCAACTTTGCCGCGGGTGCAAGCCTCCATGCACAGGTGCGGACAGATAAATCCACAGCAGCTGTAGCGGAACGGGGTAGCCTCATCCAGAAGCTCGAGAGCCTGGGCAACTTCTCCATGCCGGAGATGGCGCAAGAACCGGCTGGTGGGAACACCGGCCGGGCAGGCGGCCTCGCAGGGCGAGGTCCGCTCATGGTGCTGGGGCTTCAGGTTGGTCGCGGTTGGATATGCCGAAGAGTAAAACTTGGCAAACGGCCGGGTTCCCTCCGGGATAATCTTTACGAACGGCCGGTTCCAGAGCGGTTCAGCTTCAAGAGCGAAGTCAGCAGCGAATTGTTTGATGATAGAGCGCAGCCGCTGACGGTCCTCGCTGCCCGGTTCCTGCATCAGGGCGCCGATGCCGAGCAGATACTGAGGAACGTCATATCCGAAGATATACATCTCTCCGCCATGTATTCCGGTGCCCAGGGTTCTATCCGACTCTCCGCACACGAGATCGCTGCGGTTGTTCCGGTTAAGAAGAATGATAGTGCCGCCGGCCATATATTCGCCGAAGAAATCTCCGGATGTGCCCCCAACAACCACGACGGGACTTTTATCCTTATAGGCCTTCATGTGAATACCGACCCGGTATCCAACATCATCACGCACGAAAAGCTTTCCACCGCGCATGCCATAGGCGAGAGCGTCGCCGGCCAGGCCATGGATGATGATCTTGCCGCTGTCCATCGTGTTGGCAATAGCATTCTGCCCATGACCGTAGACAATGATCGTCGGGCCGCCCATGCCATAGCCCAGATCTTCACCGGGGATTCCTTGGATCTCGATGGTCAAGTCGGGATTGGTGATGCTGTCGCCAATGTACCGCTGGCCGCGAACGTTCTTGAGCAGAATATGGGTGACACCTGCGTCGGCCAGGTCGCGGATCTTTCGGTTCAACTCTTTATAGTGAACACCACGCGCATCGATGAGCGAAGAGACCTGAACCTTACGGCCCTTATTCTCCGGCGTACTTGATGCCAAGGATCGAGAGTTCTTTTTCATCTAAATCAACACCTCGCAAGATCAACCGGTTACCACGAAACGATCCAAGGTCATAAATGCCATTAAGGCCCATGATTTCCTGCATCTCGTGATGCCAGGCCTTAATGAGATTGCTGATACGTTCTGCAGCCCAATCAACATCCAGACGGCCGCTCAGCTGAGGTTCATTGGTGGTCAGGCCCCAGGGACATTTTCCACTGCTGCAGCGCTGGCAGCCATGGCATCCGCAGGCAATGAGGACGGGGGTGCCGATGGCCACTGCATCCGCGCCGAGAGCAATGGCTTTCATGACATCCGCGCTGTTCCGGATCCCCCCGGCAACAATGATCGAAGCCTGACTTCTGATCTTCTCCTCGCGCAACCGCTGATCCACGACTGCCAGAGCCAGTTCGATGGGAATTCCGACATTATCGCGAACGATGTTGGGTGCGGCTCCGGTGCCGCCCCGGTATCCGTCCAGATAGACCATGTCCGCTCCGGCCCGGACGATGCCGCTGGCAATAGCGGCTATATTATGAACTGCTGCGATTTTCACACATACCGGTTTATAGTTGTTGGCTTCCTTGATCGCATAAATGAGGAGGCGCAGATCTTCGATAGAATAAATGTCATGCTGCGGCGCCGGGGAAATGGCGTCGGAATGAAGCGGTATCATTCTGGTTTCCGAGATGCCCTCCAATACTTTCTCGCCCGGCAGATGGCCGCCAATGCCTGGTTTTGCCCCCTGGCCGATTTTGATTTGATAGCCGCGGCCGAGCTTGAGGTATTCCGGACTCACGCCGAAGCGGCCCGAGGCAACCTGCAGGATTGCCCAATCGGCATAGGGATATAAATCCTTGTGGAGGCCGCCTTCTCCGGTATACCAGAGCAGATTAAGCTCCTTGGCCACCCGGGCCATGGCTTTTTGCAGGTTGAGATTGATGCTCCCGTACGACATGGGAGCAAAAACAATGGGTATATTGACCGGAATCAGACGCCGGAGCATTTCCTGCGGTTCAACAACGTCCCCTAAACGCTCTGCCTTGCGGCCCAGATAGGTGATGGTTTCCATCGGCTCGCGCTGAGGATCGATGGATGGATTCGTTACCTGGCAGGCATTAAACAGGATTTTGTCCCAGAAGATCGGCAGGGCGGTTTCCGCACCGAATCCAGTCAGCGCTACGGAACCGGATGCTGCCTGCAGGTGCGCGCGCTGAATGTGGCTTGAGGACCATACACCATGGGGCCGGGTTACCAGGGGATCCTCAACGATCCGGATTGCCTGCCGTGGACACATGATATCGCAGCGATGGCAGGCGCCGCATGCCAAGCGGTTCGCGACCGGTATGGTTTTGTTGCCGTGAGGAACCATCTTAATCTCGTTAAAGGTACACTCAACTGCGCACTGGCCGCACCCGTCACAGAGGTCCAGGTCGAATACCGGCCGGTAGGTGGAGCGTGATCCTGGTTGTGGGGTTTTCACGATGGTTCTCCTTTGCCCTCGGCATCATAATAAACAATTACGGGTTGTCCGGCCCGGGGGGTAGAAACTTCGGCCATGTTTTCCTCCATCTCATAGAGGGCGGAAACCTCGCTGGCAAAATACGTATAGTTCTCAGACGCCCCAACGACCATCGGCCTGAGTTTCGTATTGTCGGTAATGCTGAAGAGACCTCCGTCGAATCCGGCTAAAATCGCGAAGGGGCCATTGAGCATGGCTGATTCGTAGATGATCTTTAAAGCCACGAGCCGGTTTCGCTCCGTGGCATCAGTCATTCGGTTGGTGCTGGACCAGTAGGGGGGAGCAAGAACAGTGACCGCATCTCTGATGGACAGTCCGTGGCGGCGGATCAGCAGATCGAGGAGGTACGCAGCTACCTCGGTATCTGTTTGCAGAGTGCAAACATATCCATATGATTCCAGGTAGCGTCGATTGATGCCATAGGAGGAAATCTCTCCATTGTGGACAATCGACCAGCCTAACAGATTGAATGGATGCGCTCCGCCCCACCAGCCGGGAGTATTGGTCGGGAAGCGGTTGTGCCCGATCCAGCAATATCCCTGGTACTCATCGAGCCGGAAAAATTCGTAAATGTCTTTTGGGGTTCCGACTCCTTTAAAGACGCCCATGTTCTTGCCGCTGGAGCAGACAAAGGCACCGTCAATGGAGGTGTTGATCCGGATCACTTTTTCGGTAACAAAATCATCCGGATCAATATCGCTGGCGCTCAGCTTCGGCTGCAGAAAGAAACGCTGAAAGAGCGGGTGATCGGTAATGACTTTGTCCCAGATGGATATTTCCTCTCTGTGAGCTATCCAGAAGTACTCTTTCAGAAAGTGTGAAACCTCTTCTATGGCAACCGTTGAATCCGCCATCACGTGAAACGCATAGTGGTCTTTGTACACGGGAAAGATGCCGTAGGCGGCATATCCCGCGCCAAGTCCGTTGCCGCGATCGTTTTGCAGGACCATGGCCTGCTTGAGACGGGCTCCGTTTTCTTTTCGATAGTCGTGACTGATAAGTCCGGCAATACCACACATAGTGTCCTCGCGAGCAGGCTATGATTAGTTTTTTATGACGAGTCGTCTTTTCGATTCCAGGATTTTCTGTATTCGTTCGCTATCCATGCTGGTGAAAAAAGATAGTTAAATTTCATTGAAATTAAAATTAAGCTGCGCTAAAGTATCTAATACTTATTTGGATATAAGTCAAGAAAAATCAACTCAAAAAAATATAACGGTGAAAATTTAAGTACAGCTAAATAATTTTGGTATTGTGAGATCGTATGGTGAGAGCAATCAGTAGCGGTGTGCCCTACTTGGATAAAATCATGGGAGGATTCTTCCTCGGGGATAATGTGGTGTGGATTCTGGAGCCCGGAACGTACTTCGATGTCTTTCTTGAAGCATTCCTCACGGAGAATCAATCGCAATCCTTTAAGATAATCTACGTAAATTTCGATTTTCCTCCGCAGAAAATCCTCAGCCGATGCGAGAACGTATTTGAGCCGTCGAATTTTATCCTGATTGATGCCTTTACTCACGGCAAAGGCAACGGAGATGAATACTTTCGCTCTTTTTACGAGAACCCGTCATTCAATGCTCAGGGGTTTCGCATCTACTGCATCAAGAATATGGATAGCCCCATTGAGTACATTGAAATCATGCGTGATCTGCAGCAAGAGTTCAAGGAAGGATCCCAGTGCAAGTACTTTTTCGGCAGTCTTACGGGAATGCAGGAACTGTGGGGCGAGCGGGATGCTCTGCATTTTTTTACCTATACCTGCCCTAAGCTTTTCGAGCTGAAGTCGCTCGCATATTGGCCCCTCGTACGTGAGGCGCACAGCAAAGGGTTTCTCGCTATGATCGGCTATATCACTCAGAATGTCATCAGCCTCAGTTTTGATGAGAAGAACGACTGCATACTGCAGTTTCTTAAGCTGGAAGGCCGAGATTCTCTACTGCTCAATGTTCGGCATTACTACACAGTTCAGGGCAAGAACATCGAATTCTCCGGTGATCGAGAAAACGAGGGCGGCGAGGTCCAGGAAAGTCGGTTCAGGGTTCGAGCCGATAGACCTGAATACTCTTTAACCAGCACTGAAAGCAGAGGACCTATTCGTATCGGGGGACGCATTCGGGAATTCCGATTGGAGCAGAACATTTCTCAGGTTGAACTGGCGCGAGCACTAAATATAACGCCAAGTGCCTTGTCTCAGATCGAGAACAACCAGAGTCTTCCTTCCCTGCCGTTGTTTGTGGAATTGGCGCGGCGTCTTGGTAAATCCCTCGACTCGTTCTTCGTGCCAGTTCCGGCATTGAAAAAAACTCCCCGAGGAGGCATGTAGCTTCCTTCATATAATTCACATCCAGACACGAGCGAACCAATCCGAAACCTACTTCCGGGCGGCAAAGCGGCGCGGGTCGATACCATAGCGCTTGACGCGCAGACCCATGAGTCGTTCGCTGATACCGAGCGTGCGTGCGGCTTTGGCTTTGTTTCCGCGTGAAGACTTGAGAGCATCCAACAACAGCTCACGCTCAAGGTTTTCCAGTGCCTCGGGCAGTGATCCGGTATGGGTAGTGCCACTGGCCTCCGCGGTTTGAAGGGTAGGGGGAAGGTGGTGTCCGTGGATGACGTCGTCATTGCTCAGCAGAACCGCCCGCTCGATGCAGTTCTCCAGTTCGCGGACATTACCCGGCCAGTGATAAGCCACGAGCATGTCGATGGCGGGAGTGGAGATGCGGCGTATATTCTTGCAGTTTGCTGTGCTGTATTTTTCGACAAAAAAGTCTGCAAGGAGAAGAATGTCCGCTTTGCGTTCCCGCAGCGGCGGTAGGTGAATAGGAAAGACATTGAGCCGGTAGTACAGATCCTGCCGGAACGTTTCTTTTTCCACCAATTCTTCCAGATTGCGGTTGGTGGCGGTGATAACCCGCACGTCCGTCTTGATCGGAGCTGTTCCGCCGACTCGCTCGAACTCCTTTTCCTGCAAGATGCGCAGCAGCTTAATCTGCGTGGCTGGAGAAAGATCGCCAATCTCATCAAGGAAGATCGTCCCTCCATGCGCAAGCTCGAAACGTCCTTTGCGCTGTACTATAGCTCCGGTAAAAGCTCCCCTCTCGTGTCCGAAGAGTTCGCTTTCGATGACCGCTTCCGGCAAGGCGGCACAGTTTACCTTGATGAAGGGCTTGGCTGCGCGCGGGCTGTTGTAATGAATGGCATTAGCTACCAGTTCTTTGCCGGTGCCGCTTTCGCCGCGAATCAACACGGTAGCGTTGCTTCGGGACACCTGGGCGATGAGGTCATAGACGTCCTGCATTGCCTTGGAGTTTCCGATGATGTTTGCAGGTCGAAAACGGTCTTGCAGCTTCTGGTGCAGCTGAAGGTTTTCTTCCAGCAGCCTCTGACGCTCTTCCTGCACTTTCTGCCTCAGGCGTACGGCCTGAGCGATCATCGAGCTGATGATGGAGAGCAGACGCACATTCTCCTCCAGAGAGATGCTGTCATCAAACGGCCGGTCTGCACTGAGCGCTCCTATAACC
>JAGOGO010000138.1 GCA_017996625.1 Deltaproteobacteria bacterium
TTGCCACTCAGGATAAACCGGTGCTTGACCAGGAGGACCGGAGAACTCTTGGCCAGTGTGCTGACCTCGTGGACATGGAGGCAGCGGGAGTGGTTCAGGCATGTGAGCGGTTTTCAGTGCCCTGCAGTATCTTCAAGTTCGTCAGCGATACTCCGGATCACACTGGTCACGACGAGGTCGTGGAACATATCAAGTGTCATCGAAACTCATTTTGCGAATTCTTTGTACACGCTGTTCTGCCGGCGTTGCGGAAGTACGTGCTGGCTGAAAAGTAAAAAAACTGGGACCTATGTGTGCAACGGTATACAGAAACGTATTCATGATAGTGACTTAGCAACGGTCACGACAGCGAGGAATGAAGCATGGGACTCTTATCATCTGCCGTATCGGTGAACCGCTATCAGGTTGAAGGCGATCTTAAAGAGCCGCTCATGGAAAACATTGTCCAAGGACTGCGGCTCAATGCGTTCCGGGAACTCGATGATCTCGAAGAAAAATCAGTGGGCTGGACGCCTTTTGGAAAGCCATTCAGCCCCAAATTCGACGGCTCTTCATGTATGATCGGATCGCTGTTGGTGTTTTCCCTGCGCATCGACCGCAAGACGGTTCCTCCGAAGGTCTTCAAGAAACATTTTGCTCTTGAATCAGAACAGTACCTTCAGAAAAGCAGGCGGAGCTTTCTTACCCGCGAGGAAAAGGAGATGCTCAAGGAGAAGGTTCTGGCGGACCTGCGATCACGTATTCCCGCGGTACCGGAAACCTACGACCTGGTGTGGCAGTATGAGAGCCGGTCACTGTGGTTCTTTTCACTCCTGAAAGCAGTCAATGAGGAACTTGAAACGCTGTTTGCGCAATCCTTTAATCTTACGTTGATCCGGCTCTTCCCCTTCACACTTGGCGATCTGGCTATGGGATTGAGCCTGGAGGAGCGCGACGTGCTTGTGAAACTTAACCCTATGGTGTTAGCGGAGTAAACTGGGCTAACGGCTTCGTCAATCCCGCCTGCGGCGGGACTAGAGCTTTTTGCTTCGCCATCTTGAACTTACCTTTATAAGGCGGGCTATCACAATGCTGGATGTAGCAGTATCATACAACCGTTATAAGTTCCTTGGTCACGAATTCCTCACCTGGTTGTGGTATGTCTCTGAGAAACATCCAGAACTGATCAAGAACAAGAAAGAGGAACCAGTGTCCCTAACCATTGGCAACCGGATGGTTCTGGAGAACAAGAACAAAGAAGCGGTGGAAACGATTACTATTACCGGTGACGATGCCGGGCTAGAGGAAGGCATTCTGGCGTTGCGAAAGGGAGCGATCGTTACCGACTTGAATCTGATGTGCAAGGAAGGAGAGAAGGAATGGCGGTTCAATCTCAAGGGCGAGAGCCTCGGACTTTCCGGCCTGCGCTGTCCTTCCACGGCTCCGGTGGAAAACGAAGAAGATGTTGAGGGAGCGGTGCTCGAGAAAACCTACCTCCTGGACCAGGTGATCCAACTGGTGGATGTACTGTATCGGGAATTTATCAGCCTGCGAGTTTCTCCTGCCTGGAATAAACAAGTAATGCCGGCCATGAAGAAATGGATTGCGAACCGGTGAGATGGTGGATTCGTCAAATAGTGGAATGGTTAAATGGAGAAAGATGAACGGGCGAACCAGCTGAATGGTTGAATAAGAAATCCATTATCGCTCTTTGTTCCGGATGCTGGGACGAGGGCTATGCCCGTGGGTGCCCTCAACTATTTAGCCAATCTATCAGTAAACAACTTGACTAATACACGAATACACCAATTCTCCATTCAACGAATTATCGATTGACCAATACATGATCAGTGTTGAAAATCTTAGCAAGTCGTTTGGTGCACAGGTTCTCTTCGACCGTGTGAGTTTCAAGATCAATGCTCGCGAGCGTGTCGGTCTGGTAGGTCGCAATGGCCATGGAAAAACAACGCTGTTCCGGATCATTGTCGGCGAGGAGCACGCTCATGAGGGAACCGTTACGATTCCCCGTGATTACCGCCTGGGCTATGTGCGACAGATTCTTGAATTCTCTGAGGACAGTGTGCTCAAGGAAGGTCTCAAAGGACTTCCGCCTGCAGAAAAAGATCAGATCTGGAAAGTGGAAAAAGTTCTCTCCGGCCTTGGTTTCTCCCGTGAAGACCAGCAGCGGCGTCCTTCCGAGTTCTCTGGCGGTTTCCAGGTCCGGCTCAATCTGGCCAAAGTTCTGGTGTCTGATCCTGACATGCTGCTGCTGGATGAGCCGACCAATTACCTGGATATTACCTCCATTCGCTGGGTGGAGCGCTATCTAAGCGACTGGCCGCACGAGCTTCTGCTCATCACTCATGATCGGAGCCTGATGGACAAACTGGTGACCCACACTATGGGTATTCATCGGCAGAAAATTCGGAAAGTGGAAGGTACTACTGAAAAGTATTACGCTCAGATTGCTCAGGAGGAAGAGATTTATGAGAAAACCCGGGTGAACGAGGAGCAGAGGCGCAAGGAAATCGAACTCTTCATCGCCCGCTTCCGAGCTAAGGCTCGACTTGGAAATCTGGTACAATCACGGGTGAAGACTCTTGCAAAAATGGAACGAAAGGACAGGCTCGAAAAGATTAAAGACCTGGAGTTTTCTTTTCGCAGCAAGCCGTATCCGAGCAAGTACGTGATGACGGTACGGCACCTTACCTTTGGCTATGAACCATCTAAGCCTCTCATCAACGATCTATCCTTTACCGTTAATGCCGGGGACCGCATTTGTATCGTCGGCAGCAACGGAAAAGGCAAGACAACGTTGCTTCGGCTGTTGGCCGGGGCCCTCAGCCCATGGACCGGTCAGATTGTGTCGAACCCGGGTGTTGAACCAGGAATCTTCGAACAGACCAATGTCCGGAGTCTCGTGGATGCCAGATCGGTCGAGGAAGAAATCTTGGCCTCATATCCGGGCATTGACCGGCAGACAGCGCGCAACATCTGCGGTGCCATGATGTTTGAGGGAGATGCGGCCCTGAAAAAAATTCAGGTCCTTTCCGGTGGAGAGAAGAGCCGGGTAATGCTGGGTAAGCTGCTGGTCACACCAGTGAACCTGCTGCTTCTTGATGAGCCTACCAACCATCTGGACATGGAATCAACTGATGCGCTGCTAGCGGCAATCAACAGCTTTGATGGTGCAGTGGTGCTGGTTACCCATAACGAGATGTTTC
The DNA here is from genome assembly GCA_017996625.1 of Deltaproteobacteria bacterium. Lineage (GTDB taxonomy): Bacteria > Desulfobacterota > WTBG01 > JAGOGO01 > JAGOGO01 > JAGOGO01. The sequence continues at coordinate 3,204 of JAGOGO010000138.1, forward strand.
TCCATGCGCTGGCAGAGCGGCTCATAGTGTTCGATTTGGGAGGCGCTTTTGTCTATGAAGGCGATTACCAGCGATTTCTCGATCATGGCGGATGGGAGGTAGAGCAGACGGAAAAAGCGGCGGGGCTGAAAGAGCGTGCTGCTGACAAACCGGAAAGCAAAGCAAGTCGCAAGGAGCTGAGACGCAGACGGTCCGAAGTTATCGCCGAACGGTCTCGGGTATTAGGTCCGCTTAAGAAGCGTATTACTGAATTGGAACATATGATCGAAACCCAGGAGCAAGAACTCAGCAGGTTGAACAGCGACATGCTCGAAGCAGTGCAGAACGCCCGGGGACCTGCTATAACTGAACTAGCCCAGTCAATCCATACCTGTCAGACCGAAATCGATCAACTCTTCAACGAACTCGCCGAGCTTACTGAATCCTGCGAAGCGCAGGAAGCAGTGTTTGAGGAGAAGCTCCAGCAGATCGAGGAATAAATGTGACTGCCCTCGATCTGCGGCGTTGCACACCTGGTGTGTTTTCTTCTTCTACTGCTGCATACAGTGAATGCCGCCTTCTTCAAGAGCAGGCTTAAAACAGCGATTGCAGGAGATGCATTCCGCCGGGCTATAGTCACCCTGACGCCAGCGGTTCGGCAGGCCGGGTTCTCGAATCAAAGGGCGAGAGAGAGAAATGTAGTCCATGCCGTCGGACTTGATTGCGTTTTCTGCAACCTCATAGGACCGAAATCCTCCTACTGCCATGACCGGACAAGCAACGACCTTTTTAATCCTACGGGCGAATTCCAGATTGTATCCTTCCTTTTCCGGTTTGTTGATTTTCTGCTGAACAGGGCTTTTTCTGCCAGAGGCACCAGTGCCGGCGGATACTTCAATGGCATTGATACCCGCTTCGGAAAGTTTCCGGCTCGCAACCAGAGCATCATTGAGCTCAAGCCCTCCTTCAAGGTTATCCGAAGCATTCAGCTTAACCAGTACTGGATACCCGCTCCCGACAGTATCCCGTACCGCTTGATATACCTCTAGAAGAAATCGGCAACGATTATCAATGCTGCCGCCATACTCATCGGTGCGGCGGTTGGTGAGAGGAGAAAGAAACTGGTTAATCAGATAACCATGAGCAGCATGCAGCTGTATGGCGTCGGCCCCCCACATCTTGGCCCGGTGAGCTGCGGCAGCAAAGGCGGCAATGATATTATCAATGCCGCTCGTAGTGAGTTCACCAGGAATCTGCGGATACTGGTTAACCTTGATGGCTGACGGCGCTACAGGCTGCAGACCGGAGACGCGAGCATCCGCTTGGCCTCCCGCATGAACGATCTGAACAGCGATTGAACCGCCCGCCTGATGGACAGCATCAGTCATCCGGCGATACTCCTCAGCAAACGAGTCGCTTTGAATGCCCATCTGGCCCGGAACCTGTTTCCCTTCCGGCAGCACAAAAGCATACCCGGAAATGAGGAGGCCGATGCCGCCCTCAGCCAAGGCGCGATAGCAGGTGATCAACTTCTCCGTAGGTCGGCCGTCAGGATCACACATTCCTTCCCAGGTTGCTGAACGAACGAGACGGTTAGCTAGCACCATACCGTTCAGAGTAGTCTCTTCAAACAACGTAGCCATGAAAATCTCCTTTCAGCGTACGAATCAGATGTGGTAGCGCATGGTATTGGCAGAAGAGAACCATCCGGGCAACGGGCCAATGCGCTCTCAGTTTTTTCTTGATAAGATTAAATCAGCCATTCCGATTGATTGCCGTGCCGTCTTTTCGAAATCTGTTGTGGTGATGACAGAAACTTCTACGGTGAAGGTGTAGTCCTTGCCATGCCAAGGTTGAATAAGCAGGAGAGAATCCAGCTCGGAGAGATCGTCGAGAGCTCCGGCTCCGTGATTGGCATTGCCGGTTACAGTAGAATTCCAGGATGGATCAGTGTTAAGCGCGATGCTCCAGTCCTCGGGAATGTTGGTTATCGCTTTAACAGAACCATGGCGGATGCTGATTTCCAGACCGACAATTCGTTCTTTTTCACCTAAAGAAATTCGAGGGAACGACAGAGCAAGGAGGTCCTTCTTTTCTTCCGCTCCGTAACGAGTATCCTCGTCGTTATCGCAGGCGGCGAGCAGGAGAAAAAAGAAGAACGCGATAAAGGTGTACGGTTTGATCATGGCTGATGCGGGTATTAGTTCACTCTCGTTATTTGTAGGTACAGTCACAATAATAGACGTTGTGGCTATTGTTTACTCTACCTGTTTTTCCATCCGGAAATCATCCATTACAAATCCTGCGCCGATATCCTGAATGCTCGGACCGATAATGCTGAATCCTGCCGCCTGGTACCAGGCGATAGAACGATGATTGTGTCTGTTAACGGTAAGTGTAAGGGTTTTGAGCTGCAGCGAGCGGCAGAGTTTTTCGATAAAAGCCAACGTTTCCTTTCCCAACCCGATCCCGCGGCAGCTGCTTTTAACATAGAGCTTGCTAATGAACAGGTGTGCGGTTTCGGGCTGAGGCACGACTCCCACATAGCCTACAGCCCTTTTTCCATCAACAATGAGGTAATACTGGCACCCCTCAGTAAGCTGCTCGGTGATGGCTTGTTCACTCTGAAAACGAGCAAGCATATACGTGACCTGATCCTGCCCGATAATCGGAACGTAGTGCTCGTTCCAGATTTCCTGGGCGAGTCGGGAAACCTGTTTCACTTCTTTGCTTGATGTGACTGCCGTGAACATAGTCATCATTCAGAAGGCTTTGTGCAGCAGGAAAACAAAAAATATAACATTTTTGGACAGAAAGTGAAAGTGCGGCACTCCGCTCCGGGCAAGATGCCGGAATAGTTAATCAATATGGAAACTTCCGTTCTTGACAACAGCCAAAACATGTTTATTTTTCAACCGCATAGAATCATGTATGAGTGCGTTCAGGACGTTTATTGAACAAAGGAGGTGAGCAGCTATGGCACTGATTCCATGGACGACCTATCATGACTGGGAGCCATTTACGAGACTCCGTACTATTCAAGATCAGTTCAACCGGCTGTTTGAGGACACGTTTGAAAATTATCCAGCAGCAACGAGAGAAGGCTTGGAACGAAAGTGGCTGCCTCTCGTCGATATCTACGAGGACAAAGATTCTTTCGTAGTCAAGGCCGAACTACCCGGTGTGAAGAAAGAGGACGTTACCATAGAAATCAAAGACACTGTTCTTACTTTGAGTGGAGAGCGGAAGCAAGAGGGTGAAGTAAAGAAAGAAAACTACCACCGGATCGAACGGGTTTACGGGAAATTCACCAGATCGTTTACGCTTCCGGGTTCAGTAAAAATAGAAGGAGTGCATGCGCAGTAC
>JAGOGO010000139.1 GCA_017996625.1 Deltaproteobacteria bacterium
CTCCATTTAACCAATTCACCAGTCATCCAATTTTCCATTTAACGAGTTCTCATTGTGACTCATCTGCCTTTTACTCTCCACTGTTTTGGGCCTCAATCACTCGTAATACTCCTCCACCGGCACCAGGTCATAATAATAGAAACGATTGTCGCGCAACACAACCTCTCCGCCGCAGAAAGATACTGGATAGTGAAAAATAGGGCCATCAAAGACGAATGTATGAAACTCGCCGTTCTCGCCGCAGGGATCGACAGGAGCGGGGAGATCAGCGAGAAACTGCCGGTCGAATGAACGGCCCACAAAGGATTGGGGCAGAACGTCCCCGTCGATGCACGTGACAATCGCTTTGAAGCCGCTGGCTATGAATTCCTGAGCGAGTTGCCGAGTATCGCGCTTCCACAAGGGGAATACGGCCTGCATGCCGATTTCTACAAGATTAGCCTCGCGGTAGGCGCGAACGTCTTCAAGAAAGATATCGCCGAAGACTACCCCGCTGACGCCCTGTTGCTGATGGCGGATGAGGACTGCAGCCATGTTTCGACGGTATTCCTGATCGTCGGCCTTCGGGGAAATACACACAATGTCCACCGGCAGGCCGAGTGCCCGGGCCTGTCGGTGGAGCAGGTCAATGCGCACCCCATGCATGCTGATGCGTTCGTATTCTTCGGTAATCGTGGTAAGCAGGCTGTTGATAGAGATGTCAGACTGCGACTGCATGAGACGGAGAGCTAAGGCACTATCCTTTCCCCCACTCCAGGCAAGGATAAGTCTGTTCATGCTGTTCTCCCTTGTTGTTCCCGACGGAAGCCGGATTGTTCAAGAGAAGAGATGATGGAATGCGATGAATAAACGAGCACAAGCTTATTTAGGGATATCAGAGTCAGCGTGTGGATGCAAGCGGAGGATTGCTGCCCAAGAATAGCTTGAGAGTCACAATTTCGAATGGGGAAACCTGAATCAACAGTCTTCCGTTGTTGATTTCTGCTTCGTGCTCTTTTTCTTCCAGGAGGTTAACGTATTCTGCTCTCTTAATGCAGGCAGGTAGTGTCAGCTCTGCCAGGCATGGTTTCCCGACGGCTTCAAAGAAGCGCAGAATGAGCGCATTGTCGTCCTCAGCTTTTTTCAAGGCGGTGATGATAATGCTATGTGGTTCGACGGTCAGGGTAGTGTATTCCTGTCGCTGTGGTGAGGTGTCGAACTGAAGCGCCAGAAGCGACTGGCTGAAAAGAGAGCCCTGGCGATGGACCTGGGCATCTTCCCAGGTCCCCTGGTAGGGATAGATTGAATAAGCGTAGGTATGCTCTCCGAGTTCCAGTGCTCCTGGCGTCGGAATAAAAGGACCGCTTTTGCCGTCTGCTGACAGGACGGAAACACTTCTCAGCAGGGTCAGATAAATCTCACCCCCTCGTATTTCATTAATCGGAACACCGTGAGTGAAGAAAGCGAGTCCACGCCTATTTTCTTCACAGGCAATCCAGGTGAGGGACGGCACTTTTACACTTTCTTCCAGAGTCCGTGCTGCCGGGATTCTCACGGATCCGAACTGAGTCTGGCGTGTATATTCAGGGGTAATCATGCAGGAGTCAAACTTGAGACGAACTCTGATGTGGGACTGCTTTACAGTAATGGAAGTGAGAAAGTCTATCCGAGGAGAGTTCTCGTAGACAATGACTTGCTTGCGGACTTCGATGTTCTTCTGGCGATAGAGCACTGGCTTGAACTTGTCGAGAAGGTAGTACGGCCAACGCAGGCAGTAAAAATCGGTGGCAAATGTAATGACTGTACGCAACGGTCCTTTCTCCACGGTCATCCCCTTCGGCTTAAATGCGCCGAAGCGAATGCCGGGTCCGCTCTCCGAACCAATGTACTGATCGAGCTTGCTTTCGTGAAAGTAGAGATCACCGACTTCCTGATCAACGATCAATTCATTTCCTTTCAGGATTTGCGTGCCGCCTTTATCGAAGACGTGAATGATGCCGCTTTGCGGGTCGATGGTGATGGTATAATCCTTGGTGCTGATCACATTTCCCGTAACGGTGATGGTTCGTCTGAAGGACTTGCATTTCTTGTCAACCTTATAGACACGGTAGCCGAAAGAAGGAACATCGGCAATAAATCCGATTCGAGCCAGCTTCACGCTGCCGTCATCCCATCGTTCGAGTTTTACGACCTCACTGCGCAACTCTTGGCCTTCGCAGGCAATGCCGGGTTCTCGGCTCCAGCCCGGGCCGAGCTTCAAATCAACTTCAACCCAGTCTTTGCACCGCCAGTTATTAGGATTAACTACAACGACCGCCGTGCCGTGACTTTCATCCTCAAGAAGATGAGAGACGGAATCGCCAACTACCATATCCGTCAACTTTCGGATATCTGCGATGTACTCCCATGCTTCATCGTAGATCTCATCGATTCCGCAGCTGGGCATGATGTCATGCGATGCCAAAAAGAGCATTTTTTTCCAAAGATTGTTCATGATCTCGGCGGGATACTGTTTGCCTTCGATGAACGCGATGGTTGCCAGTTTTTCAGCCAGAACAAGTGCATTTTCACTTTCACGGATGGCCAGCTTCAAGGAAATACGGCTGGATACCACATCGGGGAAAATACTCTCAAGTTCAGCGCTGTAAAGCTCTCCCCGGAAGGTCGTGAACTGCGCCCCTCCGGTATCGAGGTGTTCGAAAAAGGAACGGGGGGTAGTGACGATCATCGGCGACTTGGGGTGCGTACGGTTCCATTTTTGTACTTCGTCGGGGATTTCCTTCTGGGGCGGGACGCCACCGCTTCCACATGGCATAAGAACACAATCAGTGGTTGCCAGAGACGACAACGTCCGGCAGCTTTGTTCCCAGTCGTCCAGTTCCAGACCGGCCCGATATCCGAGGGGCATCCAATGGCTGAGAATGGTTGATCCATCGATTCCTTCCCATAGAAATTCGCTGACGCGGCTCCCAATGGATTTGGGAAGTCCGCGGCGGAAGGCAAGCCAGCGATACCCGGATTTTCGGTAAATCTGGGGCATCTGGGCATTCAGACCAAATCCATCGGCAGCCCAGGCAACGGGGATGTCAACGTTGAATTTTTTTTTGCAGTACCGCTTACCGTAGAGAATTTCCCGTATCAATACTTCTCCGTATGGAATCATGGGATCAGCCATGAGGTACTGGCCGTCGACGATTTCAATCTTTCCCGCGGCAATCGCCTGTTTGATATCGGAAAAAAGCTCCGGGTCCCGTTGCTCGATTTCTTCGAGAGGGAATGTCTGTTCAATGAGAAAGGCAAAATCCGAAGACCGAATCAACTCAATAGCCTTCTTAAGAACCAGTTCAAAGATTAGAAGGTAATCTTCCTTAGTAAACGCCCAGGCAGCATCATAGTGACAGTGGGGAACAAGATAGACAAATGTCATGACTCCTCCGATGGTTGAGTACTGTTAGGAATGAGACGAGTAATCGCGGCTCGGTATCGCCGGAAACATGCAGGGCTGCGAAGCGCAACTCGTCGACCCGCTGTAATGCAAAGTACAGACAGTCCTCACAACTGCGGCCGAACACTCCTACAGCCCACGTTGGATTAGATAGCAGATGGCAGCAATCAGCACGAAATAGACGACCAGGGCCATATACACCGCCCGCCAGCCAATGGATTTATCAGCGTCAACCGATGCGCTGTAAGAGAAGCTCACGGAAGCTGAGTGCAGGACTGATAGGATCAAAGCGACTGCGACCGCTATGAAAAATCCGGCTGCATTCCACCAGAGCCAGGAGACGGCTGTAAGACGCCATAAAAGCACGTTGGCGACAATGCCGGCAACGATGCCGGTTTTTACTGCTGGAGCAGTTGTGCCGCGAACGAGCATTCCGAGGAGAAACGCCGCCAGGATAGGACCATAGAGCAGGCTGCCGACTGCGTTGATAAGTACAATCGTAGTCTGACGCGTCGCTTCGGTGCTGGAGGCGAAGGCAAGCGCAGCACCTACGCAAAATATGCCCCACGTGAGGGTGAAAATCTTGGACACTACAAGGTAGTGGCGCTCGGACCCGGCGGGCTTGATGTATTTCTGGTAAATATCTCTCATGGTCACGGCACTCAGTGAGTTAAGCGCCGAATCGAGGCTGGACATCAAGGCGGCCATGATGGCGACGAAGATAAATCCGATCAATCCGTGAGGCAGGTATGCCACAATGAAGAGCGGAACCATGCGGTCCGGATCTTGTTCCAGGAGTGCGCGCACCGCGCTTTCATCACTCTGCAGGGTGGCGCTGATGCGCGGAATCGCCTCGGCTGAGGTGATCACTGCGCCGATGACAACTCCCATGATACAGTAAAGCAGGACAATCGGAAAACGGCCGATAGCATTGAGAAGGAGCGATTTTCGGACGTCACAGATAGTCCTGACCGTCAGCTCTCGCTGCACCTGGCTCTGGTCACAGCCGTAGTAAGAAGTGTAAAGGAAAATACCCCCGAGTACCATTGGCCAAAATGAGTATGTGCCTGCCGACGAGACGCCCCAATGGGAGAAATCAAGGATCCTCATCCGCTCGGGTCCGAGTGCGAGCCAGGACGTTTCCCATCCCACCTGGCTGAGCGCTGTGACCCCGCAGACGACGACGCCGGCAATGATAATCATCATTTGCAGGACATCCGTAAGAATGACGACCCGGATTCCCCCGAGTACATCGTAGAGAATGGTTGCTGCTCCAACCAGGAGTATGGCAGCCGCAGTTGGAATGGAAAGGGCTGACGAGAGAATAATACCGCCGGCAAGAACGGAAACAGCTGTCGCCAGGCCCCGCCCAAGCTGAAAGAGAATGCTCACCAGAGAACGGGTAGAATCGTCAAATCGTTCTTCCAGGTACTCGTAGATGCTGACCACGTTTCTGCTGTGGAGGGCAGGAATGATGATTGCCATTACCACGATCAATGCCAGGGGAACGCTGAGCTCGTAACAAAGCCACTGCAGGCCGCCTCCCTCTTTTATCGCCACGAACGCCGGGGCAGATACAAAGCTGATTGCTCCGAGCTGAGTAGCCATGGTTGAGGCACCGGACTGCCACCAGGTAACTGTTCTGCTGCCGAGGTAGTAATCAGTGAGGGTGCGCTGGGAACGGGAAAGAGCAGCTGCGATTCCAATGACAGCTGCTATGTAAACGACTATTACAGCCCAGTCCCAGTGATTCATAGATTATTCTCTCAGGTGCGGGTGCGCCCGGTAATTCACGGTTAAAGGTCGTCCGACAGAATTTGTACCACTGGTAGCGGCAGTTCAGAAGAAGCTGAGCGGTCGTGCGAGTGTTGTTTAGCTCCCACCACTGGAGGCAATAACATGTGCATAGGAAGCCGGCTTTATTTGTTCCAAGAAGACTTTAGCGTCGATGCCGGCAAGCGCCGGAAATCGGGTCGGAGAAGGAGGCTGATTGTTTCGGGCAATGAACTTCCTTCGTACCATATCGGCGTAAAGCTCCTTTTTGAACTGATCCGGGCAAATGGTGGAATGATACATCACCTGCATGGCGACAGCGCTCATTTGGTCTACGTGTTCGGTATCTCCGGCTTCATGGAGGTGTGGATTGCGCGATTCAATTTGAAACACCTCGACGCCTTTTTGCATGACCTCAGGAAAAGGACTTTTATGAATACCGCCGAATTTTTCGACGAGGTTGATAATATGATACGGCTCTACCGAATATCCGGAAGAGTAATCAAGCACTTTTGCCAGCTCGATCGTCATCGCGTGTTCTCCGGCGTTGCCGGTCTTGATCAATTCGCTCTCGAATCCGTAATAATGGCTGAGCATCCGGTTGAGGAGACGATTAGTATTTTCTGAGGTTCTACCCCATTTTCGGAAGAAGAGCTTTTTCTCGGTTATTTTTGGCTTGTAGTTCCAGGCGATACGAACCATAGCGTACGGTGATTTGCTCATATGAAAACCGGCGGCGTACTCCCGAATGTACTCTTCCACTGCACCGGGAAAATAGTTGTCCGCATCTACAAAGCCGACGTATTTTTTCCCCGCAAGCCATGCAATCATGGTTCCGATGATCATGCCTTCGGCTTTGCCGTCCCTGATCTCCCCGCTCCTGGTGAGAATGCTGCTATATCCCGTTTTTTGAAACGCTTGAGCAAGAAGCGGATCCTTCTGGTGAACAATGATAGCCTTTTTGTTTACAAAGGTACAAAAGTTGTTGAGCGCTTCTTCCTCCATGGCGAAACGATCGACAGGTATGCGAGGACTGTTCGAGACTATTATGATGGAACATCGGTGTGGAATGCCACAAAGGACGCCTTCCATCAGACGAAGACGCTCATTGCGAATAGGAACGATAACAGCCATGTCCTTTTGGATACTATAATAGTCCTCATAGGAGAGCTGTTGAATGACCAATTCTCGATCTGACGAATTGCCGTTCCTGAGTCAGGAATCCAGTTCAAAAACCTTTTGCAGGCCGTAAAACCGGATAGCGCCTAAGCGGTCAACCTCACGAGGAATTTCTATCTTCATGATTTGTTA
>JAGOGO010000140.1 GCA_017996625.1 Deltaproteobacteria bacterium
TCTTTGGAGCTTTCTACTTCCTACCTCACCACTGTGATATTTTTCCCTTTTGCAGCCATACAGGCCGATTCTGCAAAACGGCCGGTGTGGCCTGCACTGTACACGATTCCGATACGTTTCACCTCCGGCAGAGCGTCTATGAACATGCCCAGCTGCTTCTCCTGAGGCACATTCATACTCACACCGGTAATATTGATTCCGTTGCCAAGGGGATGCGATGGGGAGGTGAGAACCATACAATACACGACCGGAATTTCCTTTACATCTTGGGCCTTCCGGAGTGCTTCCAAGCCGATTGCAAGGATGAGAGAAGGCCTGCTGTTTCGTACGTGTTTCAGCAGATCAGATGGCTCCTGCTCGTGGACCGCCAATCGTTCGATCGGTTCATTACAGCACACACTTCTGAACCCCTGGACCACTGCTTCATAAGGGGGGATCATCACACTCTGTAAGACCAGCACCTTTTCACTACCTTCGGCATTCCCCAGACTCCCGATTTCAAGAGTACAAGATGCCAGTAATCCGATAATGATAAATCGAAGAACCCTCTTCACAACAGCTGTTTGTTCCTCCCCGGATGTCTCGATGAGACATGCGATAGCCTGTAACCATTCTCTGCGATGCGCATCAGAGGCTACAGAGGTGTTCAAATCACCACCAGGACAACAGATGTTCGTTATATCTAGCAAAGCTGAAAGCTGATAATGCAGAACAGCCTTTGATCTACGTACCCGGGTGGTATTCAAAAAGTGACATATCGCGACTTGTCGCAGTGAGCAGAAATGCAAGAATGCGAGCATGCAGTCCGGTACCCACACTGAGTGCAGCTAAGGCGATGAAACATTAAGCAACCTTAAAATTGCCTTGAAGTATCACTGCAAAACTGATAGATTTAAATAATAAAAGAGTAACGCTAACGAAGGCAAAAATCAAAGCATTTCATGAGAACCGGTTACCTCAGCTTACACAAGGTTAGTGTCTGCAGTTTGCTGTGCGGTGCAGTTTTCTGCTTTTATGCCTCAGTGGTTTCCTACGCGCAAACTGATGAAGAAATGCAGTTTCTGCGCATGTACTATCCGGAAAAAGAACTCGTCGTTTCCGCTACCCGAAACCTCAAGCCGATTTCCCAAGTCGCCGAAAATATTACGGTCGTTACTGCTGAAGAGATTAAGGCCATGAATGCTCACACCGTAGCCGAGGTTCTCCGGCACGTGCCTGGAGTGTTCATCAGCTCCAACCAGGACTTCGGCGCCACCTCGCTGATTAAGATGCAGGGGTCGTATGACCGCCATGTTCTGGTACTGGTAGATGGTATTTCCTGGAATTTTCTGAACAGCGGGGCAGCCGAGACCAATTCTATCCCGGTCGGCATCATTGAGCGTATAGAAATTATTAAAGGACCGGCATCTTCTGCCTGGGGATCATCGCTGGGCGGCGTTGTCAATATCATTACCAAATCAGCAGGGACAAAGGAAGAGCCTGCAGGCACGATCAGCATGTCCTACGGAGAGCGCGACACTCAGGATTACCGGAGTGAAGTGGCGGGCAAGTCCGGGAAGATCGGCTACTATCTCTACGCCGGCTATCAGGAATCAGACGGGCTGAGAGCTTCACGATACACTAATCCTGAAACAGGATACCAGGCAAGCAACTCTCGAGATTTCTCCAGCCCTACACTCTATTCGAAAATCAGCGTTCCTTTTTCTGCACAAACCTCGTTAGAGACGACTGTAGGCTACACAGAACCGGATATCGATCTCGGCCTTTATCCAAGCTCGAATATGGAGACCAGCGGTGCCAATCGCAATTTCTTCACTACCACATCTCTCGAATCTGCCCTCACTGCAGACATAACGCTGAAGTTATCACTTCACTACCTGAAACAGAAATCAGCAATCATAAGCGACCTATTGGATACTACGATCGGTTATCAACTCGGATTCTTACCCCCGGCTGCTGAGTTTCCTGCTGGGTCACTTTTGATCGATTCAATCTATGAAGAAGAAACTGTAGGGGGAAATGCAAAGCTGGTCTGGACCGGCACCAAGAACACCGCTGTGCTCGGGATCGATCTGGACAGCGGCGATCTGGATCAGACCACTAAAGTGGGCCCCAGTCTTCTCTACACCAGCACGCTCGGCGGTGTCGACGGATTCAATCCTGCTCAGGTCTTTCCGGAAATGGAAGATTCTCCTGATCGCACCTCCTGGGCCCTCTACGCAAACGACACCCTTGTTCTGGATCGCTGGACCATTACTCCCGGAATACGGTACGACCACAACGATGTCTCCGGTTCCTTTATCAGCCCGAGCCTGGGTCTTACCTACCAGGTTGCCGAGCATTCGGTGCTGCGTGCTTCCATCGCGCGCGGATTTACCACTCCGCCCCTTTCCTGGACCGACAGCGGTGCCCTTTTTTTGGACCCCAACAGCGACCTGGATGAAGAAGAGGTCTGGTCATTTCAGGCTGGAGCGGAATCGAGCGCCCTAAAGTACCTCTGGCTGAAAGCAACCGTCTTCCGGCATGAGGTCGATGACACCATCGTGCTGCAGCGGGCTGCGGACCGGCCTTACACCGGCCCGATTCCACCCTTGGCCGACTGGTTCATAAACGGCGGTAAAAGCCGGCGGCAGGGCTTTGAGCTTGAGATGGAAACCGTATCGTTTCACAATCTTTCACTGGCCGGGGGGATAGCGTATGTTGACTTTTCGCCTTCCAATGAAATGGAAACCGAGTCGATTTACGAGTATGGTATAGGCTTACGCTACAATGACCGAACTTCCTGGTACGCTGAGCTCTTCGGCCACTACGTCTGGTGGGATCTTCCGCAAACACTGGGAGGGACCTACCTCGGTGCCGAGTATGACGACATCATCTGGGACCTGAACGTGATCAAGAAAGTCTATTCCGGGAATGATGTATCTGCAGAGGTGTTTTTCACCGGCCACAATCTTTTCAATGGATCTCAGTACGAACAAAGTGAAAGCCGCAATCCGCGGCGCTGGCTTGAAGGAGGACTCCGGTTTTCGTTCTGATCCGTGCTGACCTGCTCCGATAGAAACCCCAGCCGACTGTCCATGCCGGCTTCCGGCCTTCTTTCTTTTAAAGATGGCGACACACGCGTATTCCTTTCCATGGTCAACAGTCGCTACTGCACCTCGTTCTCCGGCCAGATTTCGCCGGACCACCGTATCTGGGCATTTCCCGTTCCTCCAGACCCTTCCCCTCGGTGTATGACTCTAACCGCCGGTATTTCCTCTTAATTGCCACAAGATTCCGCTTGACACGATTTCTTTGTCACGGTATAAAAAAATGGGGCTTTGAGGGAAAGCCCTGTGAGCCAAGGATGGAGATGGTTGTCTCACGAACACTGCAAAAGGGAGGACAGTGATGGAAGAGAAGACGAGAGAAGAACAGGAGATCCTGGTGATCGAGGAAGCCCAGGATCTCGAGGCAGCGCCGATGAGCTGCTGCTGGGGAGCATACGCTCCTTACCGCTCTGTCTGAAAGGCGTCGACCGCAGTGTTGCAAAGAGGGGATCCCTATCCCCTCTTTGTGTTTTTAACATCAAGCATTCTCACCTAAACAGGCACCAGTCGTTAGGCTTCCGAACCAGCAGGGAAGGGCATGGAGCTTTCACCGTTTGTTAATGTGTACCGATCTGAGGAACGACCAGGATATAGCTTTCTTTTTTCCACGAAAAACGCAGCCAAAGTTCTCATCAAGCACGAGACGCTTCAGAAAATCCGTGAAGGCACTGCGTCGCCGGACGATGTCGCAGTTCTGACCCGGCTCGGAATGCTCACTCCGGATCGACACGAGGAACAGCAATCACTGCTCGGTTTCTTCGATAGCTTCAACCAGAAAAATCCTGAGCTGACCCTGACCGTGGTTCTTAATCTGGACTGCAATTTTGCCTGCCGATACTGCTATGAAGGAGAGCGCAAAGGTAACCTCTATATGTCTCCGGATACTGCCGAGGCCCTGGTCACTTTTGTAGCCAATGAGTTTCAGACAAAGAAACGTTCACTGACTGTCGACTTCTACGGCGGCGAACCGCTCCTCAGCGTTGATATGCTGACCTCCATTTCCCGACGTCTTAAAACCCTCAGTGAAAGCAGCAGCGGGTTCTACCGATTCACTCTGGTAACCAATGGTTCGCTTCTCAAACGCCGGGTGGTCGAGAGTCTGGTGCCTCTGGGCCTGCACAGTGTACGTATAACCCTGGACGGTCCGGCTGAGAACCACAATCGATATCGGCCATTCAAGAACGGAGCCGGCAGCTTCGACACCCTCATCCACAATATCAAAGACTGCCTTGGGCTGGTCAGGGTGAGCATTGGCGGCAACTACGAGCGGGACAACTACCATACCTTTCCTGTCCTGCTGGACTATCTTCTGAAGGAAGGGTTGACACCGGATAAAATCGACGGCATCAAATTCGATCCTGTGAATACGCCTTCGCAAACGGGTCCGGCACTGATCGAATACCAGGGAGGCTGCCGGTCGATCAATGAACCCTGGCTCTTTGATGCCTCGGTGTTCTTGCGGGAAGAAATCCTCAAACGCGGCTACCGAACGCTCAAGGTAGGAAAGACCCTGTGCATGATAGAAGTCGCCAGCTCATTCGTGATCAATTATGATGGCACTATTTACAAGTGCCCGGCGCTTATCGGCATGCCCGAGCTTACTATCGGCAGCGTTTACTCCGGCACGCATGATTACACTGCTTCACACCAGCTCGACAACTGGAAAAACGAACAGTGTATGGCCTGCTCGTATCTCCCTCTCTGTTTTGGCGGCTGCCGCTACGCGACCTTTCTCGAACAGGGCACCATCGCAGGTTTGGACTGTAAGAAACCTTTCTTTGATGCTTGCTTGGAAAAGATGGTAAAACAAGACGTCACCTACCTTCTCGGTATCCATTCCTCCCTGAATACGCATGATGGGCATCGGATCGACCTGAGCACGTTGTTTTCCCGCATCAACCAGATCATGCAGAAGCATTTTCCCGAGGCATTCAAAGTATTCTCTCCCCCATCCCTGAAAAAGATAACTGCATGTTACCGCAATGCTGATAAGCTCATCCAGACCTATGCGTTTGGTTTGCCCTATGATGTGGACCGGCACGATACGACGTTCGATGAAAAAGGCCTCATCAGCGCAGCTATGATCCGCTATGTGGACGACTTTATCGATACCGCGTTGTGGCCGAAGCTTTCCGAATTCGATCCCCAGGAGCTGGAAAGAAAATTTGAAGCTTTTCTCAGCGACGGGATGAAAGCAATGGCGGACTTTGATCCTGATCTCCCTGACTCGATCAACGATCTGGTGCGCCTCGAACTTCACCTCGCCCTGCATCCTGATCAAAAGACGTTTGACGAAACCTTCGCCCGACTTTTTGAGTGCAAGTCTTTTGATCTCTACTATGTGTATCAGAAAATCCATGGAATCATTTCGGTAAGCCCGGAGCCGCAGAAGCTCATGCGTGTCGCTCTTATGGATTATTTACGCGATTTTTCTGCTGAAGCAGCATCTCAGGACACTGACTTGAACTTGTACGCGTTTATTCGTGACCATCACCTCAATCCCCGCCGGTTGATCGCATACTTGGTTCGTGTATTCCGGGACGAAGATCCTGATGGATTCCGGAAAGCGCTGAGCAGTGGACTCCTTGATGGCTTGACAGGAGTTGATCTTACGCCTCCGGCAACAGCAACCAGCATTCCTGTTCACGCACACTTTGCCGGATTGTTCTCACAAGCAATTATTTTGCTCCGAAATCTTCTGTGAAAAACCACTCTCCTGAGGTTTTCCGATTCACGGGCACATTCGACAAACCCTTCGAGAGGACAGACACGGAGTATCTACGATCCCACCATTCACCTCACAGCTCTGGAAATCGCCGCTCATTTGCCGTAAGCTGTTTTGGAGGGGGAAGCACAGCGCGTATACGTTCTCAACACGAAGGTATCCGTTCACGAACTGAGACTGGTACCTGTTTTTACTCCGGTAACACCCTCGTGAGTTCCGACGTGGTCGGCCGTACTTACGCATTAGTGGTTTGCAATGATGCTCTTTTCTTTATTGAATGTGGGCTCCGGGATTTTCTGGGCCCTAGCCTATGTGTTGATCCTTCGAAGAGGTTTTCTTGACCGAACGTACGGCGTTCCGCTAGTGGCGCTCTGCGGCAATCTCTCCTGGGAATTCATTTTCGCCGTAGTGTATCCCAGCATGGGGATCCATGCCGTCATAAATGGTGTCTGGCTGCTGCTGGACTGTGTCATTGTCTACCAGGTGCTGAGATATGGACCGGCTGAAGATCATCCGCTCTTTGGCCGGTTTTATCTCCTGTTCACCGTAACGCTGTGCACTGCGTTCGGCCTGATCCTGTTTCTGATCGATGAACTGCAAGATTTCTCCGGCATCTATACCGGTCTTGGCAACAATTTGCTCATGTCAGTGCTCTTTAGCGAAATGCTGCTCCGCCGCGGGTCGG
>JAGOGO010000019.1:0-29986 GCA_017996625.1 Deltaproteobacteria bacterium
GGGAGTCTGTCCGACAATGTCATTCTGAGGCGCAAGCCGAAGAATCTCTATTTCTATGATAGTGAATGTGTGAGATCCTTCGTTTCACTCAGGATGACAGATTCCGTGTTTTACGAGTTATCGGACAGGCTCTTGGGGGACGATTGGGGAAAAAAAGAATTTATACTGCTACGGCAACGACAAGACAGAAAACACGTTCCCGAGAGGGGGCTGATGGCGACTATACCGCCATCGATGCTTACTGCACAGTCACAGTTCCCTCGGCAACTTTCTTACCGTCATCTAAAAAAATCGAATACGGGTAGGTGCCGGTTTCCAGAAATCGCAGGCTGGCTGTGCCTCCGGTAGTGATATCAGTGCTTGTGTAGCAGCTCTGCTGATTCAGAATGAAGCCTGAAGCGGCATCGGTCACTTCATCACACTTCTTTCCATCGGCGAAGCTAATCGTCAGCTGATTGGCGACTGACCGGCTGAACCAGACCACACAGGTGCCTTTGCTGACAGTGAGTGCTGCAGGTTCAAGTTGGATGAGGTTCATGCCTGAAATAGTTACTACCTTGCACTCCTGTGCACTGCTTGACTGCTCCTGTGCTATGGAGAGAAACCCTATCATAATGAGAATCACAACTATCATGCTCAACCTGGTCTTGTTCGCCATCATTCACCCTCCTTTCACCATGCACCGGCATCCGAGCCGGCTGCAGTCGAGTTGAAAAGCAGACGCAGAGTCGTGACTTCCCGGTGGACTGGAAGGAGAGAGACCTTCAATAGAAGCCCCGGCTCTGCGCTGGTAAAATGTAACACTCCTCCCCGTTTAACTCAATCTATAAATATCAGAGCGGCGATAGTCCGGATATGGGGTCAAGCTAGTATTTTACTCTCGATAATACTGTATTGATCAGGCCGGGAGGAAACACTGGGGAACTAGGAAACGGTCAGTCAGAATAGGGAAGCATGGTCACCTGATTGCGGCCATTTGATTTCGACAGGTGAAGCGCCCGGTCGGCCGCATCGAACAGCATGGCGCTGGCATTTATAGAACTGGCGGGTTCGTAGCCGGTAACGCCTAAACTGATCGTGATGTTTATCTTTTTGCCGCACATAGGTATCACCAGCTGCTCAATGGTCCTGCACATCCGCTGGGCAAGAATAGCAGCTGCTTTTACCCCGGTCTCCGGACAGATGAGCGCGAACTCATCACCACCGTAGCGAGCGAGAAGGTCGGTACTGCGGCTGACCCTTTCAAGTGCAGAGCCGATAATCCTGATGAGCGCACTACCCGCCCGGTGGCCGAGCTCGTCATTGACTTTCTTGAAGCGATCAATATCCAGAAGCACCAACGAGAACGGCCGCTGGTATCGGATCGCCCGATTGAACTCGTTTTCCAAAGAGGTGAGGAAATATCTCTGATTGAAAAGTCCGGTCAGTTCATCACGAAAAGCCATGCTCTTAAGCTTTTCATTGGCAGACTTGAGCGCCTGTGCGAGCTCCAGCGCTCGCTCTTTTTCCCACTGGTACTGGAGCGCCAGGTGTTCATAGGAAAAATTGAGCTTCGCCAGTTCGCTGTTCGCTTCCTGAAGAAGCTGGGAGATAGGTTTTATGGTCGTGCCGGGAAGTTCAAAAAAGGAGATGATGTCATTGCTTTCCTTAGCTACCTGATCCAAAAGGCTTTTCGCAGCATCCTCACCGAGGTTGAGCATTTCTCTCAAAAGGGACTTAATCGTAGTAAAGGTCTGGCCGTTGTGGGTTCCGTGACAGAGTGCGGAAATTCGGTCTGACAACTGAAGTATACGGGCGTGTTTCGCCACCTCCTTCGGCACGCCGCGCTCGCAGTGATGATAGCGAATGGGTTCCACAATACTCGCAGGAAGACCCCATAGATCAAGTGCCGCTGCGCCAACCTCCTGGTGATCGATCCCAAACAGCTTCTTCTCCAGGACAGCAATCGGAGCGTCATTAACCTTCTTTTCATCAAAAATGCAGCCATATTCCTGTCCCTTTGCCAAGAAGAAGATGACGACACCTATATCTTGAAGCAGACCGCAGACAAATGCCTCGTCATTTTTGTGTTTCATGTGCCTGGCAATCATATCCGCAGCAACAGCAGCAGTAACCGCCCGCTTCCAGAAAAAGGAAAAGTTGAAATCACTGTCGCTTTCATCCTGAAACGACTCAACAATCACAAATGACAGCGCAATGTTCTTAAGGGCATTGAGTCCGAGGATCGAAATCGCCTGTTTGATGGTACTGACCTTGTTTCTCAAACCATAGAGAGAAGAATTGGTCACCTTGAGCACTCGTGCCGCTAGGGCGGGATCCGACGAAACCACTTTGGCGAGGCTCTCCAAAGAGCTGTCCTCGTCCCGGACAGCCTCGAGGATCATAACGGCTATCGACGGCAGGGTCGGAATCTGAATGTCATTGCCAATAAGAGTTTGAAGTGGCGTCATTGTACGTTCTTTCGCTGTCTTTAAAAAGTAAGATCCGCGCACTGTGGTACTCAGATAGGGTATCGGCAAATGGCATCTATCTCTTAAGGACAAAAACGCCTTACGCATCACTGGATCAGAAAATTACAAGCATAGACCACTCGGCAGGAGCTACCGACTCTTAGTCGGTTTTGGCCTTATCCGGGATCGTCTATACTCAGGAAACACGAGGAAGGCAGGAAATCCGTGCACTTCCTTGTGCTCTGGAGGGCTATTCGATTTCACGTTCTAAGAGAAAGAACTGTCATTCTGAGAAAGTTCCGCCAGAGGTGGAACGACCGAAGAATCTCAGCAGCGCAACCCTATTTCTCCCAGATTCTTCGTCCCGCTGCAGGCGGGACTCAGGATGACAGGCTGTTTGAGATCCTTCCCGGAGTGAACTCCGAGTATACTCCGTGAACGTGCTCAAAGTCCACGAACGTTATTAGACAGCGAATAGCGAATCGATAGTGCTGTTCTCAATATACCGGGTATGGTATCTTACATGTGGTGATGAGCACGAGATAGTCTGTGACACAGAAGATAATCAAACAGGTAGCGAAAAGAGCTTTGACAGCAGCAAAAGCGCTCCCTGACAGCATAGAAAGCGATCTGTCGTTTCGGAGAAGCGCCGCTGTCATTCACGATGCGACACGACTGAGAAATCTCTGCGCAGCTGAGTTTTCTCTCGGCGCTCGAAATGGCGGATCCGCAAACGTCTCACTTCGGTCGACATGGCAGAAAGGAAGGGTCGATGGTTCTCTTCATAGCTGCTTTACTTGTCTGGTCTCCGACGACTGGGACTCTGTGCACCAGCGCAGTCTCAGCGAATGCAGTCTCCTGCCCGGAGGTGAACTGAGTGCAAGGAATTCTCCTGGATATAGTTATCATTTTCTCGATGGCGGTGTTCGCGGCAATCATCTGCCATCGGTTTCGGGTGCCGACGTCGCTCGGACTTCTTCTCGCGGGTGTATTGGCCGGACCCGAAGTTCTCGGGCTGGTTCGCAATGTTGAGCAAATCGAGCTCCTTGCCGAAATCGGCGTCGTGCTGTTATTATTTGTGATCGGGCTCGAATTATCGGTCGCTGACGTCGCGTACTTGCGTCGGCAGTTTTTTGTCGGGGGATCGATTCAGTTCTTCGGTACTGCCGCAATTGTGGCTGCGGCCACAGTGGTCATGGGCTCGACACTACCGCAGAGCGTTTATATCGGTTTTGTCGTAGCGCTTTCCAGCACTGCCATCGTTCTGCGCATGCTGCAGGAGAAGGCGGAACTCGACACCCCTCACGGTCGATCGGTGCTTGCAGCCCTGATCTACCAGGATCTCGCCGTGGTTCCGGTTATGCTGATGGCTCCGCTCCTGGCTGGCGTTGCCGGGCAGGCAGTTGCTGCCGCTATCGGCAGCCTAATCGTGAGGATTGCCGTCGTCGCTGTCTTCGCATTTATTGCCTACCGATGGGTTGTTCCCTGGATCCTCCTACACATTACCCGAACCCGCAGTTCTGAAGCATTTCTCCTTGGCGTATTCACACTCTGCGTCGGCATCGCAGTGCTGACGCAGTCGATCGGACTTTCGCTTGCGCTCGGCGCATTCCTCGCCGGCTTCATTATCTCAGAGTCGGAGTACTCACATCAGGCCGTGACCGTGATGCTTCCGTTCCGCGATGTATTCATGAGCTTGTTCTTCGTTTCAATCGGAATGCTCCTCGACCTGCAGTTTCTTTTTGAAAACCCGCCCCGCATCGCACTCCTCACGCTCGGCGTGCTCCTTATCAAACCGTTGGTCGGCGCGGTCTCGTCCCTGGCTGCCGCCTGCCTCTTCGGAATTCGGTACTAGCCGGATTGGCCCTGGGGCAGATTGGAGAATTTTCGCTTGTGGCAATGCAGGTAGGTGTTTCAGTCGGGCTCCTCGGCCAGGATCTGTTCCAGGTCGTGCTCGACGTAACCGTTTTGACCATGATCATGACCCCTCTCCTTTTCGCCATCGGCCCACGATCTGCTGACGCAATAAGCAGAATTCCGCTCGTACGGCTCTGGAAGGGCGGTTCCAATGCTGCTCATCTTGTTCCGCCTCATGCTTACTCCCGACACATTCTCATCATTGGATTCGGCGTGACCGGCCGAAATATTGCGCGTACCGCACGGCTCTCGGATCTTCAGTACGCAATCGTCGAGGTGAATGCCGCCATCGTCCATCAGGCTTCAGCAAGCGGCGAACCTATTCATTACGGCGACGCCACCCAAGAGCTCATTCTTCGTCACCTGAACGCAGATAAAGCAGCGGCGATTGTGGTGGTGATCAACGACCCGGCTGGCGCGAGACGTATCGTGGAACTGTCGCGCCGCCTTGCTCCCGATGCGTACATTCTGGTGCGCAGCAGGTACCTGCGCGAGGTCGAGCTGCTCTTAGGACTCGGAGCCGATGAAGTGATCGCGGATGAAATGGAGGTTTCAATCGAGGTTTTCTCGCGAATCCTGGCTAGGATGCTCGCGCCGCGTGAGGACATCAAGCGTCTTATTGGGGAAGTGCGTGGCAGCTGGCGCCGAATGGCACGGAGCTTCGCCAAGGAGGCAACTTCTGTTCCTGATCTGCGCGTTAACGTACCCGAGCTCGCAACTCACACGCTTCGCCTCACCGAGAACTCGCCACTCGTGGGACGCGCTATTGCCAAAAGCCGGCTTCGAACCGACCACGGAGTCACAGTGCTCGCCATTACCCGACGCCGCCAGGTCCTCGGCAATCCGCCCGGAGATACAATGTTTCATCCGGGGGATATCCTGTTCGTCATCGACCCTGCTGATTGGGACCCTGCCTCAGTTGCCTGACGGTAACGTGCGATCTGGCGCACAGCTGAGATATTTGCGACGAGCGAATAAACCAAGGGTAGGGCGCCCTCTGCCTTATCACAACCGCAGCCGCTCCGGCGTGCGAGCTTGCAATCCTTCTCGGGAAGAATACTAACCTGATCGGCCTCTGAAATAATCTAGAAATAACCTTAAAAACAGATCGTAAGATAATATATTTACAAAGAAGATGCATGCTTATCTGCATCAGGTTTTGGCGGGCACTGTCATCTTTGACGGCCAAGACGGCTATTCGAAGTCGATTCTGAGACCAATGCTTAAATATTACCTTTAATAAGCATACGCTTAACTTTTTGCATCCCGCTCTATGCACCACTTTACCGCCTGCTGTTGCTTCTCATAACCGGTATCTTTACTGTAGGAATGTTGTGCAAATACATCTTTTTATCCACCCACAAGGCGTCACGACACAGCTATCATTGCCCTACGTGTTGTTCGTGGGTCAAGGAGAGCCCTTGTAGCGTTGGGCTGCAAAAGCTTTCGTTGGTTAGCAAAACGCGCAGGTGCGGGATTCCGTACACGGAAGGGCTAGACAGGTGATAACCACACTTCTGATAGACGATGATCCAGTGTTCAGGCAGACGCTTAGGGATGGATTGCTCACCCTGAATGCTGATCTGCATATCGAGGAGGCTGCAGATGGCGAGGCCGGCCGGAGAATGATCGAACGAAATAGGCCCGATGTAATCATTATAGAGATGAACCTGCCTTTGGAAAACGGCGTGCACTTTACGCGATGGGTCAAACATGCGCACCCTTCAACAAAAGTGATCATTGTGAGTGCCTTGTGCCCGGCCGCCCATCTGGTAGTGGCGGCCGAGGCAGGGGCAGAGTGTTTTGTAACAAAAGGATCTCTCTGCTTGACGGAAATCGTCGAGCTGATACATACGTTGACTGCTCTGTAGAGCACAGTGCTTCAAATCCGATCAAGGAGGCGGACTACTTCTTTTCCTGTAAGGCTGAGACAAAATGCCGGTGCACCAGAGGCCTACAAAGCCCTTCAGCAGCTCAACAATCGATAGTATGAGTCGCTCGCTGGAGGACTGCAAGCAATGGAAAGAATTAACAGAGGCTTCGATCACACTGACTATTAATACGATATCCCGAGGCTTTCTGAGGTACAGCCTGGCTGTAGAGTCTGTTTGTATCAGCTGAGTGTAATTGTGCGCTTGGAAGGTTGGCCAAGGCTTCACGCGAGGACCACTGCAGGAACAGACCAAGCCCCCCGAACGCTTAGTTCTGTGGTTACCTGCAGGGTGGATCTCAGGAGTAGGGGGGCAAAACGATGAGTGAACGAAAGAGACTCATTAGAGTCATCCAACCGCAGGAATTGCGGTCTGTTGCTGAACTGTATGACGACCTTTATTTCAAAGACCTTCGCTTCGAGCCTGCAGAGCTGCGGAGTAAACTGTGCCAGTATGAACTACGAGCACATGAAGACTGGTATGCCGATTGGGGCACAATAGAAATTGACCTCTCGGAGGAGTATGTATTTGCCTCTAAGACGTTCACCGGGAGGACGGATGCCAGAATATGCAGGAGAGAGGAGATCCTATTCAAAAACATACCCTTAACAACAGGGAGAGACCTGGAGTATATGCTGCTTCATGAAATGATTCACGCCTATGAATTATTGATACCTCATCCGTTGCAGCAGTACCTTGTGTTGTTTTCGTATGGAAAGCTTTCAGAAACACTCGGCACCACCGAGCTCGATCGGATCATTCGTGCCGATCAGCATTGTATTGCCATGGTTCATGATCTGCTGTTTCTACTGAAAGCATTAGCCTTGGACATCGCAATGGATCTCCCTCCCGGTACTATCATCGATTATGGCACTGAAGAGTTCTTCCACCGGGAAGACGAAGGGTGACCGATTCGCTAAGGAATTGGGATTCGCACAAGTCGAACTAAACGTGATGGACTCGTAAAAACTCGAAAAGCCGTCAGCCCCGGCCAGGCGGGAATCCAGCAAGGGCTGTCGTGGCTCGAAAATCGGCCCTTAAGACACGGTAAGGTGTAAAGAGTGAGGAGTTACAGCAGCATCCTTTGATTGCGCTCTCCTCAAGCTGCTTCCATAAAAAGTCCTCCTGCGTGCGTTCCAGACCTTGATTGTCTATGCAACGGTAGTTAATCTTATGCGCTATTCTTTAATTTCACCGTTACCCTCTTATCGTATTTCGAGCGGTTCACCGTCGTTTTCTTGAGACCGTCTAAGGTGCCGTGAACCCTTTGGTAATAGACCATGAACGATCATGCAAAAACCAAGAAGCAACTCATTGCTGAGCTCCGACAGCTGCGCAGAGAAATTGCCGAGCGACCGAGGTTTGCCGCTGCGGGGCCTAAAGAAGATAAACCCGTTCCGGAGCACGGCCAGAAGGATTCAGAGCATATTCGTCCTACCTCTGAAAGGAATGTTAGGGAGTTCATAAACCGCTTGAATGACGCTGAAGCGGAGCTCGAGGCAGACCTGGGCCGTGGCATCGATGTGGTATTCGATCGTCAGCGGAAAACGCCACTGCTGCTTCGCCAAGCTCAGGAAGCCTTGGTGCAAGAGATCTCGCAACGCAGGCAGGCGGAAGAGGATCTTAAAGACAGTGAGCGAAAACGTGCTGCGCTGATAGATGCTGTTCCGGCATTGATTTCCTATATTGATGCTGATTTCCACTACCGCTGGGTAAACAAGTATTACGAGCGCTGGTTTGGAGTAAAGGCTGAATGCGTTCAAAGCTGCCACGTAAAAGAGGTTCTCGGTGAAGCAGCGTGGGAGCGAGTCCGGCCGTACATGGAACGCGCTCTGGCAGGTGAAACCGTGACCAACGAGGAGCGAATGCCCTACCAGTATGGCGAGCCACGCTGGGTGCGGGTCGCCTACGCTCCGGACCGCGATACCGACGGCAGTGTGAGCGGCTTTGTTGTCCACGTGGTGGATATTGCCGAGCTCAAGCAGGTAGAAGAAGAACTGCGTCAGAGCCGGGCGAAGCTGGAGGCGGTGCTTAATTCGCTACCTGTTGCTGTCTGGATTTCCGACGCGCACGGCAGCGTCGTCCAGACCAATAAAGCGGTTGATCAAATATGGGGGAAAGCTCCCATACCTTACGGGATCGACACCTATGGAGAATACAAAGGTTGGTGGGCCGATACCGGCGAGCCGGTCAAGGCTGAAGAGTGGGCACTTGCCCGCGCGGTTATGAAGGGTGAGACTTCGACCGGAGAGGTCATCGATATCGAGCGCTTCGACGGAAGGCGCGGTACTATCCTCAACAACGCCTCGCCGGTGAAAAACAGCGAGGGACGCATCATTGGCGGGGTTGCCGTCGCTCAGGATATCACCATCCTCCGGTCCGCGGAGCAGGCACTGCGCGAGAGCGAAGAGAAGTTCCGCTCTGTATTCGAGCAGGCCGCCGTAGGTATTGGACGGGTGAGATTCACGGATGCACAGTGGATTGATGTGAATGACGCCTTCTGCCGCATGCTTGGCTACAGCAGGGAAGAACTACTCAGCATTCCCTGGCCTGAGGTCACGCATTCCGATGACCTGGAGCTCGACCTGATACCGTTCAGGCGCATGGCTTCCGGTGAACTGGACAGGTACACTGTAGAGAAGCGATTCATTCATCACCAGGGTCACCACATATGGGCGCGTTTGACGCTCTCGCTGGTGCGCGACGCTAACTCTCAGCCGGATTACGAAATCGCCATCATCGAAAATATCACCGAACGCAAGCAGGCGGAAGATGCTTTGCGCAAGGCAAAAGACGGCCTGGAGGAGCGGATACAGGAGCGTACCAGAGAGCTGCAGCAGAGCAATCAGCAGCTGTTGGCCCAGGGGGAAATGCTTCACAAGATCATAGAAAATGTGCCGGTAATGCTTGCCTCGTATGAGGCGTCAGGAAAGGTCAATCTGCTTAATCGGCAATTACGCGAGATCGTTGGCAGTACTCAGGATCACGAGGAGAGCGACATTATGGAGCGGATCTATCCTGATCCGGCTTACCGCCAGGAAGTGCTCACCTTTATGCAGAAAGCACCCCCGTCCTGGAAAGACATCGTTATGCACACAGCTGATGGTAAGGAGCTGGATACCTCCTGGATGAGCGTGCGTCTTTCTGACGCCTCTTACATTGGCATCGGCATCGACATCTCGGAGCGGAAACGTGCCGAGCGAGCGTTGCACGAAGCACTGGTCGAGGCAGAGGAAGGCCGGCGTATCCTGGATACGCTCATGGAGTACGTGCCCGAGGGTATTGCTATTGCAGATGCACCCGACGTGCGCATTCGTCGCATCAGCCGCTACGGAATGGAACTCAGCGGAAAGCCTGCCGAGCTTCTCCAGAATATCGGTGTTGAAGAGCTTGTTCAGAAGTGGGATGTCTACACAAGCGACGGCATCACCCCAGCCCGAAATGAAGATCTGCCCCTTACGCGAGCGACTCAGCGGGGGGAAATTGTCCGGGATGAAGAATGGGTGTTGGGTCAGCCGGATGGGAAACGCGTTCCGATTCTCTGCACCGCTGGCCCAATGCGGAATCGCGAAGGTCGAATCACTGGCGGCATTATTGCGTGGAGAGATATCACTGGTCGTAAGAAAGCCGAGCAAGCACTTCAGGCGTCTGAGAAGGCTTTGCGGCAGCTCAGTGTAAAGCTTCTCAACGCGCAGGAAGATGAACGCAAGCTGCTTGCCATGGAGTTGCACGACAGTATTGCGGCTTCTCTTGCTGCCACCAAGATAAAGCTGGAGATAGTATTACAGAGACCCGAACTGAAGCGCCAGCAAGTCCAGGCTGAGATTGCCATTGCCGTGGAGCTCATCCACGAGACGAATCAGAATGTGCGGCGGCTCATGGGAAATTTACGACCTGCCATGCTTGATGACTTGGGGTTGATTGCAGCCTTACAAACCCACGTACGCCGCTTTCAGCAGCAGTATATCGGCATTGCTGTCACAGTATCGACTGAGCTTGAGGAAGAGGTGATTCCCGAGCGACTACGCATCGTGCTTTTTCGGATTACCCAGGAAGCATTCACCAATGTCGCCAAGCACAGCCAAGCCACCAGGGCTCGCATTTCCTTGCGTAAGGGTGGTGAACGCCTGTGCCTTGAGGTACGTGATAATGGCCGAGGCTTCAATATCGACTCGACCAGCACCTCACGCAGCGAAGAGGCTGGGTTCGGGCTTACCTCCATGAAGGAGCGAACCCGATTTTTCGGTGGAACGTTCACACTTGAAAGTTTTCCGGGAAAAGGAACAACAGTTCGAGCCTGCTGGCCCCTTCGAGAAACTGATTCGCTTCCGGTACCTGCTGAGCCGCGCCCAACCGTGAAACAGCTGCCGCAGGAGATACTCAGCAAAATCCTGCTGGTGGAAGATAACGAAATCTTTCGGCATGCCTTCAGAGACAACCTGTTCACCTGCTTCCCGGACGTGCACATCGAGGAAGCCGGCGAGGGCGCGCGGGCGCTGGAGCTTATGCGGGAATGGCGACCGCAGCTGATCTTCATGGACATCAACTTGCCCGGAGAAAATGGACTGACGTTGACGGCCAGAACAAAAGAAATAGCTCCTGCGACCCACGTGATTGTGCTTACCTCGTATGACACTCCTGAATACCGGGAGGCGGCAGCGCAGGCCGGGGCGAGCGGGTTTCTGGTGAAGGGAACTGTCGGCATGGACGAAATCGCCGCAGTGATCCAAACGGCGATGCAGCGATGAACGAAGCAGCATCTGTGCTCGCGGCTTCGCTACCGAGTGAAGCTCCTTAGAATAAAAAGACTTATCACCTGCAGGCAGTATGCTCTGCTTTCTACTTCTGGTTGTCGTGGACAGCAGTGAGTGTGAATTAAACAATGGGCTCTCTAAGCCGGCCGGCTTTCAGGAGGATCAGCGAATAACTTCGTTCTTTTCCGGATCAACTTTTACTTCGATCCTTTTTCCATCGGAAGTGATGATTTCTACCTCAACGACCACCATACCGCCCTCCCTGTCGACCTCAGCCGTTTCGATCAGTCCAGGATTAGCGGCCACCGCAGTCTGAATAGAGGCGATTACTTTGTCAGCAGGCAGTCCGTCGTCATCGGCGAACGCAACAGCAAACGAGAGCAGCAGCGCACTTATAGCCACAATACCTATTTTGGATATCATCTTCACACTATCCTCCTTCACTGTCTGTTGATGTTTGGTACCTCACTATGCGCACGATTACTACTGGTTTTCTCGCATCGTGATAGTCCTCTCACTTAACTCGTGTACATACGAGAATCATTTCTATCAAATGGTAAACACCAATTCGCTGGGCTGACCAATAGTCATACATTCTTATTGCACCCAATCCTTCTTGATGCCGTTGGCAGGGACGTGTGTTTACCGGAGCCCACACCTCTACAATCAAGCATGGCAAGTGACTGCGTTGAATACAGCCATTCACCTATTTATTGTCGAGAACATACTAATAAAACACCTGCAGGGCGGCAAAATGAAGTGCTTGAATACAGTAATTTGATAATTAGAAAAGGCCTTAAGAGTTCCTCTTAAGGCATTTATTTTATTAGAATAGGCGGAGCAGGGATCGAACCTACGACTTCCGGCTTGTAAGGCCGGCGCTCTCCCAGCTGAGCTATCCGCCCGTATGTTAATCGGAAAGGATCAGGGTTCGAGTGCCGTCGTCTTATCGCTCGAACCGAAAATCCACGAATCCTAGTTTGCGGCTACATCGCCGACCCCCGGCCCGGTACTGTCGTAATAGGCAGCTTCAGGCTCCTCACGCTTCTTTAAGAACGATTCGGGATCATCCAAAATCAATGCCTGACGTAGTACTTCATCGGCATGGTCAACCAGAATGATCTTGAGATCGTTTTTCACCCGGGTCGGAATATCCTTAAGGTCTTTCTCATTCTCAGCAGGAATGATAACAGTGACCACATTGCCGCGATGGGCAGCGATGAGTTTTTCCTTTAGTCCTCCGATAGGAAGTACCTTCCCGCGCAGGGTGATTTCACCGGTCATAGCAACGTCTTTTCGAACCGGTTTCTTGAGAATCGCGGAGCCAAGGGCGGTAGCCATGGCGATACCTGCAGAGGGACCGTCTTTCGGAATCGCGCCTTCGGGAACATGAATGTGGATATCGACGTTTTGAAAAAAGTCCTTAGCCAATCCCAGAAGATCGCTGCGCGCCCGAAGATAACTCAAGGCAGCCTGCGCTGATTCCTGCATGACATCACCCAGCTTGCCGGTAAGCACGAGTTTACCTTTGCCTGCCATCAGCGTCACTTCGACCGAAAGTAATTCGCCGCCGGCTTCGGTCCAGGCCAGGCCGGTGGTCATCCCGATTTCGTCTTTCTCCTCCGTTTTCCCATAGCGGAACTTGAACACTCCGAGGTACTTGGTGACCGACTGGGAAGAGATGGTTAGTGAGGTAGATTTCCCATTCTTGGCGACCTCCTTGGCGACCTTGCGACAAACCGAGGCGATCTCGCGCTCCAGGTTACGCACGCCGGCTTCGCGAGTATACCGCCTGATAATAGTGAGGAGTGCGTTTTCAGAAAAACGGATGTTTGCGCTGGTCAGGCCGTTCGTTTCCACCTGCTTGGGTACGAGGAATTTAGTGGCAATGCTAAGCTTCTCGTCTTCGGTATATCCGGGGAGACGAATAATCTCCATCCGGTCCTGCAGCGGTGCCGGAATTGCCGGGAGAGTGTTGGCCGTGGTAATGAACATCACTTCAGACAGGTCGTAGTCAATATCGATATAGTGATCGTTGAATGCATGGTTCTGCTCCGGGTCGAGAACTTCGAGCAGAGCGGCCGAAGGGTCTCCCCGGAAATCGGCACTCATTTTGTCGACCTCGTCAAGCAGAAAAACCGGATTATTGGAGCCGGCTTTCTTCAGGTACTGGAGAATCTTTCCCGGAAGCGCACCGATATAGGTGCGTCGATGTCCCCGGATCTCGGCTTCATCGCGTACGCCGCCAAGAGAAAGACGAACGAATTTCCTGCCGGTTGCCCGGGCTATCGACCTCGCCAGTGAGGTCTTCCCTACACCCGGAGGGCCGACAAAGCAGAGAATAGGGCCCTTGATCTTTTCAACCAGACTCTGAACCGCCAGATATTCGAGAATACGCTCCTTCGGTTCCTTGAGGCCGTAATGATCCTCTTCAAGTATCCGCTCCGCTTCATCGATATCAAGCTTGGTGCTCGTTTTCTCGTACCACGGCAGCGAGAGCATCCAGTCAATGTAATTCCGCACAACAGTGACTTCCGCCGACATCGGCGGCATCATTTTGAGCTTCTTGAATTCCTTTTTTACCTTGTCGGTAGCCTCGGGAGACATCTTTTTCTTCTTGATCTGCTCCTCGAGTTCCTTCAGCTCGGACGTTGCATCATCCTTGTCGCCCATTTCTTTTTGAATGGCCCGCATCTGCTCCGTGAGGTAATACTCCTTTTGAGTTTTCTCCATCTGCTTCTTGACCCGATTCCGGATCTTTCGCTCGATGTGGAGAATCTCTATCTCACCTTCCATAAAGGCCAGGAGTTTTTCCAGACGCGATACCGGTTCCTCGATTTCGAGGAGCCGCTGCTTGTCTTCGAGTTTGATGTTCAGATGGGCGGCAATGGTGTCGATCAGCCGGTCCGGGTCATCGATCGAAGACACGGACACCAGCATCTCGGGAGGCACTTTTTTGTTCAGCTTCACATAGGACTCGAACGTCGTATTGACGTTGCGCATGAGCGCTTCGACCTCAGCATTAACTTCCGAAGCATACCCGAGTTCACGCACCATAACCTGAAAATAGTCAGGGTGGGGGAGATAGCGTACGATCGCACCTCGGCTCTGTCCCTCGACCAGTACCTTGACGCCTCCATCAGGAAGGCGCAGAAGCTGGAGCACCACGCCGAGAGTTCCGATGGTATAAATATCGTGCTCACCGGGATTGTCGTCGGTCGCCTTTCGCTGAGCAGCCATGAAGATCAGTTTTTCACTGTTGAGGGATTCCTCAAGTGCTTTGATCGACTTGGGCCGGCCAACAAAAAGCGGGACCACCATGTGAGGAAACAGAACTATATCGCGCAGGGGCAATAACGGATACGTCTTGTTATGTACGTGCAGCATATTTGAAACTTCATCTTTGCTGAATTTTATCATTACCGAGTCCGCTCATCAGGCAGATTTGGTTTCTTTCTCATAGAGGAGCAGAGGTTTCTCCTTGTTTAAGGCAACCTCTTCGTTAATGATACACTCCTTAATATTCGTTTGGGAAGGTATCTCGTACATGATGTCGAGCATGATATCTTCCATGATTGCTCGCAGGCCTCGGGCACCCGATCGGCGGCGAATCGCCTCTCGCGCAATTGCCCTGAGCGCCCCTTCGGTAAATCGCAGCTTCACGTTTTCAAAGGTAAACATCTTCTCGTACTGCTTGACGAGGGCATTACGTGGAGCCGTGAGAATTTCGAGCAAGGCGTCCTCGGTTAGCTCTTCCAACGAAGCGATAACCGGCAGACGGCCAATCAGCTCCGGAATAAGCCCGAATTTGAGGAGATCTTCGGGCTGCACTTCAGCCAGGATCTCACTGAGATTCCTCTTCTGCTTGCTTTTCACTGCGCCGGTAAAGCCGAGGGTGTTCTGGCCGAGTCTTCGCTCGATGATCTGCTCAACACCGTTAAAAGCGCCGCCGCAGATAAAAAGAATATTGGTCGTATCGACTTGGAGGAACTCCTGCTGCGGATGCTTGCGGCCCCCCTTCGGCGGCACATTAGCGGTTGTGCCTTCAATGATCTTGAGCAGCGCTTGCTGCACGCCTTCGCCGGAAACATCACGGGTGATGGAAGGAGAGTCGGTCTTGCGGGAAATCTTGTCGATTTCATCGATATAGATGATGCCTTTGGAAGCCCGCTCGACATCGTAGTCCGCCACCTGCAGCAGACTGAGGATGATGTTTTCCACATCCTCGCCCACGTAGCCGGCTTCCGTGAGAGTCGTGGCATCAGCAATCGTAAACGGCACGTTGAGAATACGGGCGAGCGTCTGCGCCAGCAGAGTCTTACCGGTGCCGGTCGGACCGATGAGCAGTATATTGCTTTTCTGAAGCTCTACATCGTCTCCTGATGCGCGGGTCTCAATTCGTTTATAGTGGTTGTGAACTGCAACGGACAGAATCTTCTTTGCCCGATCCTGCCCGATAACATATTCATCGAGAGCGTTCTTGATATCTACCGGTTTGAGAATCTTGGTCCGGCGACGGGCAGCATCTTCCTTTTCGTATTCTTCAGCAATAATATCATTGCACAGCTCAATACATTCATCACAGATGTATACAGAAGGGCCTGCTATGAGCTTCTTGACTTCTTCCTGACTTTTGCCGCAAAAAGAGCAAAAAAGATTGTTGTACTTATCAGAGCCTTTCCTACTCACTGAGATGGCCTCCTTACGTTATTGCCCTGCAGAAAATTGATCCCGCGACGAGAGGCAGGACTTCACTAGCCTCAGCGGTGAGGATCTCGCCCGGTTGTGCTCCGGGCAGCAGGGCTTTTCACTGTGCCATATAGTTTTTGCCTTGCCGAGTTCGTATCACTTGATACTTTTCTCGTCAGCTTCGCGGTGAGGATTCTTCTCTATTACTTCGTCGATAATTCCGTACTCTTTAGCTTCCTCGCCGCTCATAAAATAATCCCGCTCGGTATCCTGCCGGATTTTTTCGAGAGGTTGCTTTGTATGCCTCATCAGAATACGATCCAGCTCGCCTCGCATCCGGAGAATTTCCCGGGCGTGAATATCGATATCAGTTGCCTGTCCCTGAAATCCGCCCATCGGCTGATGAATGAGAATGCGGGAGTGGGGCAGGGCATAACGCTTGCCCGCGGCACCCGCTGCCAGTAAGAGTGCTCCCATGCTGGCAGCCTGACCGATACAAATGGTGCACACATCCGGTTTTATGTACTGCATAGTGTCATAAATTGCCAGACCGGCAGTAATGTAACCTCCGGGGGTATTAAGGTAGAGAAAAAGATCCTTATCTGGGTCTTCAGATTCGAGAAACAGCATTTGGGCAATAATCAGGTTAGCAACGTTGTCATCTACCGGGGTGCCGAGGAAGATAATGCGATCCTTCAGCAATCGGGAATAAATATCGTAAGCGCGCTCCCCGCGGCTCGTCTGTTCCACCACAATAGGAATGAGGGTCACTCCAGCCTCCTTCGTTTACGATTCTTTCACGGACTCGTCAATCCCGGCCAGCGGGATCTTTTCGCCGCGTAGTGCTTGCGTTATTGCGAAGCCGCCTTTTTAGCATCTACTAGCACGATCTGTGCCTTGCCGGCCAAGTGCTCCAAAGTTTTTTCTTCGAGAATTCTGCTTCTCAGGTGGCTCTTTGCTTCCTCTTCTCCGGCGCTTTGGAGGTCGCTGAGACTCTGGCCGGTCATGGCAGCAATATTCTGAAGTTGTTCTTTGATTTCAGCTGCAGTTACGTCGATTCCTTCAGCTTTAGCGATCGCGTCGAGCAGAAATGATCGTTTGACCTGAAATTCGGCGATAGGCCTGTAGGATTCCTTGAGCTCACGGTCGATCATGGCGCTGGAATCGATATTCAGACCCTGACGCCGCATGCGCATGCGAGCATCATTGATCAGATACGCGACCTGTTTTTCGACAAGAGAGGCAGGAACCTCAAACTGGTTTCTTTCTAGAATCTTTTCTACGAGGGCATTGTGCAAAAGATTGCGCACCCGCTGCTCCTCTCGGGCGGTAAGCTCCTTCTGCAGATGATCCTTGAGTTCAGCGAGCGTCTCAAATTCACCCATATCGCGGGCAAAGCTATCATCGAGAGCAGGAGTGACCTTTTCCTTGATTTTTTTGATCGCCACCTCCAGGACTACGGTCTTGCCGGCAAGCTCTTTATCCTGATAATCCTCGGGAACCTCAACCTGGATGTCCCGGGCAGCGCCTGTCCGCAGTCCGACAAGCTGGTTGGTAAATCCGGGAAGCAGACTGTCCGGTTTTATCTCAATCAGCCGGTCTTTGGCTTCTCCGGAAGCCAGGGGCACGCCATTGATCGATCCCTTGTAATCGAGGAGAACAAAATCCCCTTGCTGAATCGGACGATCGGGTTCAACTTCCGTGAGCTGAGCGTGAAAATTCCGCAGCTCTTCGAGATACCTGTTAACGTCCTCGTCCGTTACTGCGACCTTTTCCTGCTCCACCGTGATATCGAGATACCCTCCGGAGAGCGAAATTTCCGGCTGCACCTCTACCCGGGCAGTGAAGGAGAAGTCCTTGCCACCCTCAAGCTTGTTATTATCTATAATCGGCTGGCTAACCGGGCGCAAATCCTTCTCTTTGAGAAGGCGTTCATAGGTGTCAGCAATGATCTTGGTAACAACCTGATTCTCTACCTGTTTTCCGTAGTATTGGGTAAGGATCTGCCGGGGCACTTTCCCTTGCCGGAATCCCTTGATCTTTACTGATTTCCGCAGATCGCTGTAAAACGAATCTATTTCGGTGGACACCATTTCAGCGGGAACGGTCACTTCGATCTGTTTTTCAACAGGACTGATGTCCTTTACTGTAATTGTGGGTTCCATTGATTCCTTTCTTGTCAAACCTGATCCACCACCAAGGGCGTATCTGTTCCGTCATTGTAATGACGGACTTTGAGCCGACTGCATGCGAGAGGGGGGACTTGAACCCCCACGGTCTCCCGCTGGATCCTAAATCCAGTGCGTCTGCCGGTTCCGCCACTCTCGCCGGAAAAGCGGCATCTGTTGCACGATGCTTATTATGAGCCGTCAGGGGCTCGAACCCCGAACCTACTGATTAAGAGTCAGTTGCTCTACCTGTTGAGCTAACGGCCCACTGCTGTACGAATACGCCCGGCCCGACTCGAACGGGCGACCTGCGGATTCGAAGTCCGACGCTCTATCCAGCTGAGCTACGGGCGCTCCAGGGTGAGTGAAGGGACTCGAACCCTCGGCCTCTGGGGCCACAACCCAGCGCTCTAACCATTGAGCTACACCCACCGTAGTACCGTTGATTGGTCTGATTCTTCGTTACGTTGGCAGCTTAGACTTGTCTAAACTATACCACACGCCTCAATGGGTTAGAAGTATTCCCTGCTTTCTCAGACCATTGTTCGTAGCGCGTCGAATAGGAAGTCCGGTTATACGGACAACCTATGATTCTGCAGGATTTCAACTCCTGGTATTTGCCAAATCTATACAAATGGTTTCAATCGCATACAGCACTGAGGAGCAGAGTCGCACCTCCTCACTACCCCTCTTAGAGGCTTTGCTGCTCCGGGTAACCGGGATGTCGATTAACCCCATATATACGATCATTCGATTTAGATTGCAAGGTGTTTTTTTCTACACTACCGGTATGTTGCGGGGTTTTGACCATACCGCAACCAATCACGCGGCCAGCTCGGCTGCACTCAAAGCACACCCAAATAGTACCGCTAGGAAATATGCTTTTACTAATCGTAGAGTTCTTCGTTACTGCGGCGATTCTGATTCGTGAACTTGTCTCGATGCAGGCGAGAGATGAACTCACCACACTGAGAAGACGGTTCGTCCCGTGACTACCTGTTCCTATTATCGGCCTCGCTGAACAAAACTTGAAAGAACAGTCGCTGGAATAGGCGTGAGTTTCGGGATGGCATGGTGAATCACAGCAGGTACCGGACTATATCAGTTATGATACTCCGTAATAAAAAAGCCCGTATCCTACGGGCTCGAAAAAGCGGGGACGACGAGGCTCGAACTCGCGACCTCCGACGTGACAGGCCGGCGCTCTAACCAATCTGAGCTACGCCCCCGTACGAAGCACATTTTTGCCGTATCAAAACTTGATACACCGCATGAAAACAAAATGCAAGAAAAAATATCACGGAAATTGATCTGGACTCAAAATTGACGATCTCTGGCTGCACTGCCAGAGTCCGCATCCAGCAGCGCCTTCAGTCGTTCACCTTCGATGTTTTCTTCCTTAAGCAGGATCTCCGCACCCTCTTTCAGCACTCCCTGGTGACTTCTCAGTATGTTTTTGGCTACCTCATACTGTGTATCAATAATATTCTTTACCTCCTGATCAATGATCCGGGCCGTTTCCTCGCTGTAATCAGGAGCCGAAGGAGGAATCGGCTCAAGGAACATAGCCTTTCGCTCGCGCTCGAAATAGATTTGGCCGAGCTGTTGACTCATCCCATACTCTTTAATCATGCTGCGGGCGATATCGGTAGCCTTGGAGAGATCATTGTGAGCACCTGTTGATATATCCCCGAAGTGGATCTCCTCCGAAGCCCTTCCGCCGAGGAGAACGGAGATTTTGTTCTTCAGCTCCTGTCGGGTCATAAGAAACCGATCCTCAGTGGGAACCTGCATCGTATAGCCCAGAGCAGCAACCCCACGAGGGATGATGCTTATTTTCCGTACCGGATCGGTCCCCGGCAGCCCCAAAGCCACCAATGCATGCCCGACTTCGTGATAAGCAACAATTTCGCGCTCTTTTTTATTAATGAGACGATTCTTCTTTTCGAGCCCGGCGACGATTCGTTCCACCGCTTCCTGAAATTCCGCCATTCCGACGAGTTCCTTGTTTCTGCGCACGGCGAGCAGAGCCGCTTCATTCACCAGGTTAGCCAGATCAGCCCCCACGAATCCTGGCGTCATGGCGGCAATAGCACTAACATCAATGTTGCTTTCAGTCTTGATAGTGCGAAGATGGACCTTAAGGATCTCCTCCCGTCCGACTTTGTCCGGTCGGTCGACCAGAACATGACGATCAAACCGACCAGGCCGCAAGAGGGCGGGATCGAGAATCTCAGGACGGTTTGTGGCAGCCATGAGAATGACACCGATAGTGGGATCAAAGCCGTCCATTTCCACGAGAAGCTGATTCAGCGTTTGCTCCCGTTCGTCGTGGCCGCCGGCAAGGCCTAATCCACGTGCTTTCCCGAGCGCATCCAATTCGTCGATAAAAATGATGCACGGTGCTTTGGTCTTTGCCTGAGAAAAAAGATCTCGAACCCGGGCTGCTCCCATGCCCACAAAAAGTTCAACAAATTCTGATCCGCTCATGCTGAAAAAAGGGACTTTGCTTTCGCCTGCAACCGCCCGAGCAAGCAGTGTCTTGCCAGTCCCGGGCGGTCCGACCAAAAGAACTCCCTTAGGAAGTTTTCCTCCCAGACGCGTAAATCGATCAGGGGACCGCAGAAACTCAGTGACTTCCACCAGCTCCTGTTTCGCTTCATCAACACCCGCAACATCCCTAAAGGTGACGTTAACTTCGTCCTCCATGTACACCTTTGCCTTGTTCTTACCTAGGGTGAGGAAGCTCCCTTGCTGCGCGGCCAGCCGCCGCATCATGAAATACCAGATACCGACAAACAGCAAAACTGGAATCACCCAGGAGGCTACATTTTTGATGAAATTGCTTTCCACTATCCCTTTAAACATAACGTTATGTTTTTCCAGGAGATCGGAAAGATCCTTGTCTACTCGAACGGTTGTGAAGGCTTCCTCGACCTCTTTGCCGTCTTTTACGGTTTTTATCTTGCCTTGGATTCGGTCAGCCGTTACAGCAACTTCCGTGACCCGACCTTCCTCCAGCGCAGTCATAAACGTGCTGTAGGGGATATTTTGCACGCCGAGGGAGGTAACGATCACATCATGCATAATAATGACGACCCATAGAGCGATGAGGACATACCAGATTGAGAATTTGTGATGTTTTTCCATGGAGAATGCCTCTCCTCCTAAAATATTTCTTTAACTCTGTCGCTGAGGTCTCGCCGGCGAAAGAGACAATACACAATCCACGTGGTGCTGCGTTTCGTTCAGGGGTATTCTTGCCCTGTAAATATAAGTATCGTATCACTATGCCGCAACGATTGTCAGTTCAAAAAAAGTGCTTAATCTGAAAAGACATACTGCGGCGCCGGGACGGATTTTGCCGAGGGCAGATTTTGTCTCGGATCTAGACAGCTACTGAACATTCCGCTTCTTTAATACCGAATCCACCTCCGGTAAATACAAGTTTTACCCTATATGCCGACATACTTAGCGTAGGCTATTCTGAGAGCACATAGCAGATCCACCTCATAGCGGATAACCAGCTGTTCACATTGATGATTTCGTTACGCCGCATTCCCGATGGTGCCGAAACAACTTCAGATCCCCTGCAAACAGGCAAGCAGTAGCCTTCCGGTGCGGCCTTCCTCGTGTGAACGCATTAGGGGAGGAAAGACACACACCAATGAAATCTGCTTTGATTACCGGTGGCGCCGGATTCATCGGCTCCCACCTTACCGACGAGCTCATCAGTCACGGATACAGCGTTCGTATTCTGGACAACCTGCTTCCGCAGGTGCACCGAAGCGCGATGACTCCTCCCGAGTGTCTCAATCCCGAGGCGAAGTTTGTTTATGGCGACGTGCGCGACGCTGCGGTAGTAAACCGCAGCGTGGACGGCATCGATGCCGTCTTTCATCTGGCGGCATCAGTGGGAGTCGGCCAAAGCATGTACGAGGTCACTCACTATACAAGCGACAACAGCCTCGGAACCGCAGTGCTCCTGGAAAGTCTGATCCGACATCCGGTCGAAAAGCTGATTGTAGCGTCCAGCATGCGCATCTACGGCAAAGAAACGTACCGTACTGCTGACGGAACCTTTATGGAAACCGCAAATCGATCCCTGGGCCTGCTCCAGGCAGGTATTTGGGACCTGCCGGACGGCGACGGCATGCCTCTCGATCCGCGCCTTTTGGCCTTTTCGTGCTCGAGGCCGGACTGGCAGGATGCGCGCTAGCGCTCGGAGATATACCGAGCCTGCGCGAAGACCGGGGCGCTGCCGCCTGTCTCGTTGATCTGAACAATCCCGATAGCCTGGAAGAATGGTTTACATGATGCTGTCACCACACGAGGAGAACAGGTGGAATGATTAAACATGGCTCAATGAAAATGCTGATTCTGGGTTTATCGATTACCTCATCCTGGGGCAATGGGCATGCGGTCACTTATCGCAGCCTGGTACGGCATCTGTCCGCACGGGGACACGATGTTTTCTTTCTTGAACGGGATGTGCCAAGGTTCTCGACAAATCGGGACCTGCCGGTACCACCCTACTGCAGAACCGAGTTGTATACCAGCCTCGAAGATCTCCGGACCCGTTTTACTGCTGCTGTCCGTGCGGCTGATTTCGTCATGGTCGGTTCTTATGTGCCTGACGGCGTTTCAGTTGCTCAATGGATTTTTGACAACGCACGAGGCGTTCTGGCGTTTTACGATATCGATACACCGGTGACCCTCGCAAAGCTACGTCGGAGCGATTACGAGTACCTCCATCCTGATCTGATTCCTTACTACGACATTTACTTCTCTTTTACCGGAGGCCCGATACTGCATCGGATTGAGGTCGAATATGGTTCCCCCTTGGCGCTGCCGCTCTATTGCTCAGCCGACCCGGAACTGTACTTTCCGGAGCGTGGATCCCCCCAGTATGATCTCGGCTATATGGGGACATATAGTATCGATCGCCAGCCGCCTCTTGATTCGCTGCTGCTCGAACCTGCGCGGCAATGGGAATCAGGCCGCTTTGTCGTTGCCGGACCTCAGTATCCTCAGTCCATTGTCTGGCCCGGAAATGTTACTCGGATAGAGCACCTGGCGCCGACTTCTCACCGGGAATTTTACTGTTCCCAGCGCTTCACGCTGAACGTCACCCGAAGCGATATGATTCAAGCCGGATTTTCGCCCAGTATTCGCCTCTTCGAGGCAGCAGCCTGCGGCACTCCGATCATCAGCGATCGATGGGAAGGACTGGATACTTTTTTTGAACCAGGGAAGGAAATTCTCATCAGCGATTCGGCCCAACAAAGTCTGCACCTATTGCAGCGTATGAGCGAGGCTGAGCGCATGACTATAGGTGAAGCGGCCCGGCATCGAGTCTTGCACGAGCACACCGCAGCTCACCGTGCCCGAGCTATCGAGGAATCAATCCATGCAGTACGAGCACGATAATTGATTACGGGTTCAATGTTCAAAGTTCAAGGTTGATGGTATCGTAAAAAGTCCCGCCTTCGGCGGGGGATAAAGAGCTGAAGCGCAGCCGCCTTCGGCGGGGCCAGAAGAGCTGATGGGCAACCATCTACTGTGTTGCCCTTTCGCCCTTCGACTCCGCTCAGGGTGACATTCTTCTTTTAAGGTAATTACCCTGTCATGCTGCGCGGAGTCGAAGCATGCGCCCTTCGATAAACTCAGGATAAACTCCGTCGAAGCATGTGCGCCTTGCATTCCCGCCTTCTCGGGAACAGGTTCTGGAGCTTTTTACTTCGTCATCCCTAAGTCGACTTCCAACGAAGTGGGCATCACTTCGTTGCTCATAGGTTGCCGCCACGCGGCTTACTGGCGCTTTTTACGAGTCCATCAACGTTGGAAACACGGTAACGAGTGAAGAGTACTCAGACGATGGGTGATTCGCGCATTTTCTTTCCAAATTCCAACTTCTCATCTTTTACTTTTTACTCCTCACTCTTTACTCCTTACTGTTTGATGATAAGGAGACACTATTATGATCGAAGCAATAATGTTCTGGAATGAACCGAACAACCTCTCCCACTGGGATTTTGAGATTGACCGGGACTGGCGCCAGTTTAGCGAGATGACTCAGATGGCTGCGGAAGCAGTTCGATCGATCGCACCGAACGTACGACTTGTGCTCGGGGGAATATCTCCCATCGATCCTGATTTCATGAGGCTGATCGCAAGCTACGGTCTGATCTCACGTCTCGATGCAGTCGCGGTTCACGGATTCCCCCTGGACTGGAATCACTGGCAGATTCAAGAGTGGCCCGACCAGGTGTCGAGAATCCAGGAAGTGATAGATATTCCCGTGTGGGTTACCGAAGTGGGTGTCTCGAGCTTTGGTGCTGACGAGGTACAGATTTTCGGACTCAAGAAAACTGCCGATCTGCTTCTCGGACGGGTTGAACGGATTTTTTGGTACAGTCTCCTGGACCTGCCGCCAACGTGGGAAGCGACCACGCGTCATAAAGAAAGCGAGGGAAGCGCCTATTACCGCCATTTTCATATGGGACTTATCAGAGCGGACGGAACGCCCAAGCCAGCTTTAAAACACTTCAACCCTGAGCTTGGAGTATGTCAGTGGATTCATTTCCAGGACAGAAGGCTCAGCACCATGCTCTACTGGCTCCGAAAGTTGGGGGTCACCAAGCTGCGGACGGGAATCAGCTGGGCCGACTGGCATCGACCGGGAGGACGCACATGGTTCGACCAGCAAATGAAAGCGCTTGAAGAATTTGATCTCACCGTGACCCTCTGCTTTACACCTGTCTCCCGCGGCCAGCGTGCATGTCACACCAGTCCGCCGATCAATCTGGAAGAATTTGCGACCTTTGCCACTGAGGTAGCGTGCCGCTATCTGGTACCTCAGGCCGCAACCACTGGTAGATACCTGCCTGATGAGCAGGAGTTTGGCTGTCCGGACTAGACCGTCATGGTCGAGTTTCTACTCATTCGGCACGGAATGACTGATGCGCTGGGCAAAATCCTTGCCGGCCGTGCTCCTGGCTTTCCTCTGAACGAAGCCGGTCAGGGCCAGGCGGCGAGCCTTGCCGCCTGTTTTTCTCCTTCCGATCTCGATATGATCTCCACGAGTCCGCTGGAAAGAACTCAGCAGACCGCTGCTTATCTTGCCAGTCGGTGCAAAATAGCGTTTACGCTCAGCAGCCAGCTTACCGAGGTGGACTGCGGGGAATGGACCGGCCTGACCTTCGGCGAACTGGAGCATGACCCGCGATGGGTAGCATTCAACCGGATTCGCAGTGTCACCAGAATTCCGGGTGGAGAAATGATGCTCGAAGTACAGGAGCGTATCGTTAGGGAAATGGAGATGCTGCGGCGAGCGTCTCACAATACTATCGCTCTGGTAACACACGGTGATGTCATCCGCGCGGCGGTTGCCTATTACGCGGGGATAAGCATCGATAATGCTCTGCGCATCACCATCGATCCCGCCTCGGTGACCAGCATTGCCTTTGAGCCCGATCTGCCCCGAATCCTTGCAGTGAACTGGACGCCATCGCTGCCGCCTTTCGGAACAAACCCGAAATAGAAAAGTATTTGAATGATATTCCTCTTTGGCGTATTAATAGATAGCTTAACGCCAGTAGCACCCATGCTGCGGCCAGCAAAACTGAGTCCGTCCCCTCGGGCGGCCATTTCAATCTACCGGGAGCATACGATGGCTAAAACCGAGTTTCAGGTGCTCAAAGGAACCAGAGATTTTCTTCCTTCGCAGTATATTCCGAGAAAAAGGGTGATCCGAACTATCGAAGAGACCTTTGAGCTTTTTGGCTTCGAACCCATGGAAACGCCGGCTCTTGAATACGCCGAGACACTCCGTGAGAAGTATGGAGAAGAAGGTGACCGGCTGATGTATACCTTTACCGATCGTGGGGGCCGCAACGTGGCACTCCGCTACGACCTCACCGTGCCGCTGGCCCGGACCATGGCTATGTATCAGGTCGACAAGCCTTTTCGACGCTATCAGATCTCACCCGTGTGGCGCGCCGATAAACCTCAGAAAGGAAGGTATCGCGAATTCTGGCAGTGCGACGTCGATATAATCGGAAGTCGAGAAGTCTGGGCGGACGCTGAGATCCTCGGAGTGACCTACCATGCTCTGAATGCACTCGGCTTCAAGCACTTCACCATGCGCATCAATAATCGCAAGCTGCTCAATGGAATCGCCCGCTACGGCGGTCTTGCTGATGAGGCGATAGCGGTTTTTTTTCGAAGCATCGATAAAGCCGATAAGATCGGCTGGGACGGCGTCCGGGATGAGCTGACAGCAAAAGAATTTTCCGTATCGCTGATTGACAAGATCTTCGCGCTGCTGAAGCCGGAAGAGGGTGGTAAAGAGACCCTAAGGCGTCTCAAAAATACGCTTCACGACAGTGATGACGCTCGTGAGGGCATAGCCGAACTGGAGGAGATTCAACGGTGCCTGCTCGGCCTCGATGTGCCGGCAACGCACTTCACCATTGATGTCAGCCTGGTCCGCGGTCTCGATTATTATACCGGTCCGATTTATGAAACGATCGTAGACGAGCCGAAGATAGGAAGCATCAGCGGTGGAGGACGCTACGACACGTTGATCGGCCTTTTCGGTGGAGCGGATACCCCGGCAACCGGAGGCTCCTTGGGCCTTGAACGCATCATCACCAGTATGGAAGAATTGGGAATGATGACCGATACCGCAACCGTGACCCAGGTGCTCGTCACCCTGTTCGACCAGTCAAGCGCGGACGCTTCCATGAACGTCGTCGCGGAGCTGCGGCGCAGCGGTGTCAATGCAGAAGTGTATATCAAAAATGAAAAGCTCAAGCGACAGCTCGCCTACGCTGATCGGAAAGGCATTCCCCTGGTTGTGATTGTCGGCCCGGAGGAAGTCGAACACGGTACCGTAGTTCTCAGAGACATGCGCTCCAAAGCACAGCTGACGCTCGGCAGAGGCGTTTTGACAGAAAAGGTGAGGGAGCTACTCACCGTTTGATCCGCTCAAACCGTTTCAGCCGTTTCAATCGCTTGAACCGTTTCAACCGTCAAGAACCGTAATTGTTAGAACTGTTGCAGCGGCTGAAACGGTCCTAAAGTCCTTCCGAGGCGAGCTTATCAATGACCGCACGCTGATCGGCAGTAAGCGTGCGGGGAACATCGATGCTGATCTTTACGAAGAGATCTCCTCGTTCCTGGCTGTCCATCTTCGGCATCCCGAATCCTTTTAACCTGATTCTGCCGCTGCTCTGAATCCCGGCCGGGACTTTGATTTTCTTGTTTCCCTCCAGCGTTGGCACCTCTACGGAGGTGCCGAGCACTGCTTCAGAGAATTTGATTTTCTTCTCTAGATAGAGATCGTCATCCTCGCGCCGGAAAACCGGGTCGTCAAGCACTTCAATGGAAAGATAGAGATCTCCCGCAGGTCCCCCAGCCGCACCCGGAAGCCCTTTCCCGGCAAGACGCAGTTTCTTCCCGGTGCTGATACCCTGAGGGGTTTTAACAGTGACCTCTTTAACCTGACCCTGTACTTGGTACGTCGCTTTCTTCTGAGTTCCGAAGGCAGCTTCCCGAAGCGTTAGCTTCAGCGGGGCAACCAGATCATTTCCTTTTGATGGTCCTGCTCTTGGCCCAGGCTCACCTCCAAACACAGTCTCGAAATCCCAGCCACCACGCTGCTGAAAATCATGAAAGCCTGCCGATCCTCCCGTCCGGGCCTGATACCGCCTGCCTTTCCCAAAAAGGTTGCCAAACACATCATTGCCGAATCCCAGGTCTTTGAAAAGATCTCCGAAGTCGACGCCGCGGAAAATGTCATCTTGGGAATAGCGACGGTGGAATCCGGCCGACCCGATGCGATCATACTGAGCCCGCTTGTCCTTATCACTCAGTACGGCATAGGCTTCACTGATTTCCTTGAACTTCTCTTCCGCGTTCTTATTTCCTTTGTTGCGGTCGGGATGGTACTGAAGAGCGAGCTTGCGATAGGCCTTTTTTAGGTCGCTGGCGGAGGCGTTTTTTTCGACGCCGAGTACTTTATAGTAGTCTTTTGCGGTCATAGCCATCCATCACTGTTGTTTGAGTTCTGGTTCAGCAGCAAGATCGTACGATTCTCGTATCAAGGTATTCAGATATTCTTCAGAATCAATCAGTGCACTGCGGCGTACCATGAATTCCTTTCTTCCAGTCCTTTCATAGATAAGTCGCAGTCCGTATTCATAATTGTGAACCGCGGCTTCACAGGTAGTCCACACATCAGCGTTGTCCCGCACCGCGCGATCAAAAATTTCTGCCTGGGCATCATCGGCAAACCTTACCGTCACCTGATACGCCTCAGCAAAGTACTCCTCGAACTCCCCAACGATTTTTCGCAGACGAGAAGCTTCCTCATAGGCGGTAGGAATGGAAATTCCTTCATCAATCACCCAGGAGATAATAACATCGAGGATCTCATCTCCGAAACGAATACCTGATGGGCCGGCGAGCTCTTCCTCGCGCTTTTTTAGTGAATCCATGAGAAGCTCCGCTTCGACACTGGCAATCCTCTCATACAGAACCTCCATGGCCTCGTCATCCGGGTTTTTCAGGAGTTGGCGCAGAGCCAGCTCAGGAGCATCCACCATTGATCCGGTTACGACAAACCGTTTGACAGGAGTGGAAGGAAGCCGCTT
Organism: Deltaproteobacteria bacterium; assembly: GCA_017996625.1. Classification (GTDB taxonomy): domain Bacteria; phylum Desulfobacterota; class WTBG01; order JAGOGO01; family JAGOGO01; genus JAGOGO01. The sequence goes on from JAGOGO010000019.1 coordinate 28,568, forward strand.
TTCGAACGGTATGGTTACCCGTTCGAGAGCACTTACCAGTCCTCGGGCGCCGGTTTTTTCCTGAAAAGCGGTTGCAGCGATCTTGCGCAACGCGGCATCTTCGAACTTGACATCAATGCCGTAGGAGAGGAAATCCCTCTTTTTGCCGAGGATCACAGGGTTATTGGCATTCTTCAGAATGTGGAAAAGATCGGAACAATCGAGTCGCTCAAACACTGCGATCACCGGCAGCCGGCCAATAAACTCTGATTCAAAGCCGTAGTTGATGAGATCTTCCGCCTTCACCTGAGCCAGGATGTTTTCCTCGTCACTTCGGGAACGGATATCAGCTCCGAAACCGAGACCCTGCTGGTAAAGGCGTTTCCTGATGATTTCTTCCAGTCCGCTGAAGGCGCCACTCATAATGAAAAGAATGTTCTTGGTATTAACCTTCCTTTTTTCGCGTTTACCGGTTTTCCGGTACTGTTCTACAGCCTCCATTTGAGCGATGATATCATGAGGAACTTTAAGGTCAACGTCAGTGTCTTCCATAGGCTTGAGCAGAGCACGCTGCACACCAGTGCGAGAAACATCAGGCCCCACCAAATTATTGCTGGAAGCGATCTTATCGATCTCATCGAGGTAGATGATTCCATACTGTGCCCGTTCAATGTCGCCGTCAGCTTCCTGTACCAAGTCACGCACCAAATCCTCGACATCACCACCGACGTATCCGGTTTCGCTAAACTTAGTGGCATCGCCTTTGACAAAAGGAACACCAATCTTCCGCGCAATCAGCTTGATGAGGTATGTTTTCCCCACCCCGGTAGGCCCGATCATGATGATATTATTCTTAATGCTGCCGACCTGGTGGTCTCCGGCGAACCGCTTATACCGTTCAATGAATTTGATCCGGTTGAAATGGGTACATATTTTGGTAGCCAGGATTTCCTTGGCCCGATCCTGCCTGATGACATACTCGTTCAAATACGCTTCCAGCTCTTCCGGCTTGATGTCAAAATCGATTTCAGGAGAAACCGACTTTTTTTGTACCTCTCCCTCGCTGATGCCGTCAGAATCTGGTTGAGTAACTATTGACGGAGCGAAACTCAATCTGATACGGTTGCCATACTTCTTGGTGAGATACTCATTGAGCTCTTGCTTGATCTCACGCGGAGTAGGAATTTTTTCGTTTGTGTCGTCCATGCTACAAATACATACGCAGCAGCTGCTGCTGATTCAACGTTATACTTTCTTCTGGAAAGTTATGCGCTTTCCAAGACTCAGACCGTATTATAATAATACTGGTAAAGCCAAAGTCAAATATCTATACGATGAAGGAAGAATTCAACATTCAAGATCCAAGGTTCGAAATACAGTAAGAAGTGAGGAGTAAAGAGTGCGAGGTTGGTTACGAGTTATCCCGCACCATGCTTCTTA
>JAGOGO010000019.1:30086-31337 GCA_017996625.1 Deltaproteobacteria bacterium
TTACTCTTTACTGTTTATAGACGGCAGGTGGTGAATGAAAAGTATCCTTGTTATTGTCAGCCTTGCGATTCTCCTGGTAATGCTCGCTCTGATAACTTATCAGTTCTTTCCCCCCGTAAGACACGCGCCTCTGCCCACACCGCCTGCGGTTGAAAAGCCTCTTCCTCCTCGACCGCTTACCCTTGCCGATCCCCACCACCTGCCTTCGTTCCACGACGATACTGAAGAAGAAAGTATCCTCAAAGCAATCGACCTTCACCTGAAAAGACTGGCGCTCCTTAATCAGGACGAAAAGGTTCCCTTTGGCGATATGGCTGTCCCGCGCCGCCGGATCACTGCCACCCTCGAACTATTCAGGCAGCTCCTGAAGGGCCGCGGCCTGCGAGCTCTTGAGCAGGAAGTGAGCAAGCACTTTCTGATCTATCAGGCGTCCGGTCAGACTGGAAAACGCGATGTTCTTTTCACCGGCTATTACGAACCAATCCTCGATGCCCGGACCAAGCCGAATCGGGAGTACCGCTATCCTCTGTACAAGGCGCCCTCCGATTTGCAAGTACTTGATCTAGGGGATATCGATCCACGGCACGCTGGAACTAAAATCGCTCTGCGAGTGGCTGGAGGGAGAATCAGGCCATACTTCGATCGCCAGGCGATCGACGCGGATAATGTCCTCACCGGAAAAGGCCTCGAATTAGCCTATCTGAAAGACGATCTCGACCGTTACATGCTTCAGGTCCAAGGCTCTGGCGTCCTTCGACTGGAAAATGATCGGATCATGAAAATCGGTTACGCCGGCACCAACCATTTTCCCTATGTCTCGCTCGGTAAACTGCTCATCAATGAAAGAATCATACCGGAAGACACCATGTCCCTTGCTGCCATTCGGCGCTACTATCGGAAGAATCCCGGTGAAGCCGTCCGCTATATGAACCGAAACCGGCGCTACATTTTTTTTCGCGAGGTCGATGGCCCGGTTACTGGATGCGAAAGCGTTGAACTCACCCCCGGGCGTTCTATTGCCACCGACAAAAGGCTCTTTCCCGGCGGCGGACTTGCCTTTGCGGTATGCCGAAAGCCCTCACCGAAAGCAAGCAGCGAAACCGCAGGTCCTTCAATCGTCATATCGCGATTCATGCTGGACCAGGATACCGGATCCGCAATTCAAGGTCCCGGCCGGGTCGATATTTTCTGGGGGACCGGAGACGAAGCCGGGAGGATTGCAGGAGGCTTCAAGTACGACGGTGAGTTGTA
>JAGOGO010000141.1 GCA_017996625.1 Deltaproteobacteria bacterium
GAACCGGAGAAGAGGGCCGGCATCATGTTCACGAGACTATTCTTCAACGGTCGGTACGGGAAGCAGTCCGTAAGGCTGGGATTGTCAAACATGTAGGTTGTCATACATTCCGCCATTCCTTTGCAACGCACCTCCTGGAAGGTGGATATGACATTCGCACTATTCAGGAGTTGTTGGGTCACAAGGATGTCAGCACAACGATGATCTATACCCACGTGCTGCATAAAGGAGGACAGCGGGTGCGAAGCCCACTTGATGGACTCTAGGCCGGTTTATACAGACTGTATAAACATTGTTGTGTTTAAAGAAGAAAAAACATGAATGATAAACGTCCAAATTGGTTGTTTGATGAGTCCGCGCAAGTTGGTGTTGATTATAATGACGAAAGTCTTGTCGCTGAGTACGATGAACAGCACGAAGGCTTTCGGGATTTTGATAATGAAGCCAAGAAAATATTCGCTACTCTTGACCTATCGCCAGATTCTATAATCTTAGATATTGGATGTGGGACCGGTGGCTTGACGACGCGTTTCGCGCAGATGTGTAAACACGTTTATGCCGTCGATATTTCGAAATCGATGATATTTCAACTTGCACATAAAGCAAAAACACAAGGATTGAACAATGTGACTATGGTACAATCCGGATTCCTGACCTACAAACATCAAGGTAAGGAATTGGATGCTATTATTGCTAATATAAATCTACACCACTTGCCGGACTTCTGGAAACAGATTGCCCTCTGCAGGTTTTTTGACCTTTTAAAAAATGGGGGCAAATTATTTTTAGCTGATGTTGTTTTTGATTTTGATCCTCGTAGTTATCAAAAAGAAATTGAAGCCTGGGTGGCTGGCATGGAGGAGCACGCTGGTTCAAAAATGGCAAACGAGACTATCATTCACATTCGAGATGAATTCAGTACATGGGAATGGATAATGAAAGGGATGCTTGAGCGTGCGGGATTTCGCATCGATGGCTTTTTTGAAATCATGAAACATATTCATGCCTACATATGTTCAAAATAGGTGAAGGAGCACACAACCACCGGGTGAACTTGACCGGGCAAAACGACGCGCCCGGCGAGTTACCCGCACGTTGTCCCCCTGAGAATGACTGAGCGATCTGAAGTTGCATTATGCAACATAGTGAGATATAATGAGCACATAGTGCAACATTTTTTGGAGGGACGACTATGGCTACAGCAGTAAGAATATCTGAAGAACTCGTAGATGAAGCAAGACGATTTGGGCGGATCGACCACAGGTCTCTGGCTGGCCAAATCGAGCATTGGGCACGCTTGGGCAAAAGTGCCGAGGAGAACCCTGATTTGCCGTACTCACTGATAAAGGAGATCTTGCTCGGGCTGGACGAGTTAAACGAGAACGAGAAAACAGAATACAAGTTCGGATAGGCCGCAATGAAAATCTACCAGTCCCGGTCCTTTGAGAAGAGAGTGAAGAAGATGTCGAAATCTGAAAAGGAAGCTTTGGATCAGGAAGTGAAAAGGATAGCAGACAATCCGGCCATCGGAGAAGAAAAGAAGGGTGCCTTGCGAGGCGTATTCGTGCATAAATTCAAGCTTAAGACAACCCTGTACCTGCTTGCCTATCGCAAGATTGCTGGTGATTTGGAGCTGGTGATGATTGGGCCTCACGAGAACTACTACCGAGACCTGAAGCAGTATTTGAAGAACCGATAGTAGAAGAAGCAAAGACGGGATAACAACGGCATGAACCGGATCGTGTTCCTCTCGGGCCACTCCCGGTGATGCGGAGCGTTAGCCGGACAGCAGGGGAGCGCAGTGTAGCGCGGCCGAATTTTTTTGGACATGAAATGGGTATTTAATGCCTGAGGAGGAATTAGAATGTCCAAAAAGCAACAGTCTGTATCCACGGCTCCAGGGGTGGCCGCGGAGCGAGAACACGAGGGGACCGATTCCGACGTGAAGAGAAAAGGGGGGCACAGAAAAGGGGGACGTTGTTCACTGGGTACAGAAGAGAAAAGGGGGACGTTGTTCACTGGGTACACAAACACGAGGTGATGAGGAAAGGGGACTAATTAGGACACCATAGTATAGGTGGTGCTCAGATAGCGAGGGGGAATGAGCATGCCACGACAAGCACGACTAGATGCACCAGGTACGTTGCATCACATAATGATTCGAGGCATTGAGCGACGGTCGATAGTGACAGATGATGCGGATCGGCAGCTGTTTGTTGATCGGATGGGAAGTGTAGCCTTGGATACGAGGACACATATTTATGCCTGGTCATTGATGACGAATCATGCACATGTGTTGCTGCGCAGTGGTATAGAGGGAATAGCGAACTTTATGCGACGTTTTCTGACTGGGTACGCAGTTAGTTACAACCGAAGGCATCATCGCTATGGGCACCTGTTTCAGAACCGGTACAAGTCTATAGTGTGTGAGGAAGAAGGCTATTTTCGAGAACTAGTGCGCTACATTCATCTGAATCCCCTGAGAGCAGGTCTAGTGAAAGATATGCACGAGCTTGATCGTTACAGCTGGAGTGGGCATCGGGTGATTATGGGAGTAACAACAGTTGAGTGGCAGAATCGAGATTATGTATTAGGATGGTTTGGCAAGCGGCGAAATGAGGCAAAGGGGAAATATCGTGAATTCGTGATGGAAGGGGTGAAGCAGGGCAGGCGGCCCGAGCTAGTAGGCGGGGGATTGGTGAGGACACTAGGGGGCTGGTCTGAGGTGAAGTCGATACGGCGAAGGACAGGTGAAAAGATCGCCGCAGATGAGCGGGTATTAGGTAGTGGAGAGTTCGTAGAGCAGTTGTGGCGGGAAGCGGATGAACGGCTGAAGCGCGCAAGTGCGTGCAGGCGATCGGCGGCAGAGGTAAGAGCACGGATTGAATTGCTGTGCCGAGAGGGCGGGGTAAGCAAGCAGGAGCTGGAGGGAAGAAGTCGGCGTCGGGAGGTATCGCAGCTTCGCGGGAAGCTTGCTCAGGAGCTTGTGGTACAGTATGGAATGCAGCTGGCAGAAGCAGCCCGGCAGCTTGGAGTATCGACGGCAGCGATTGCCAATATTCTGAACCGTACACACGTTAGTTAATCCAGTGAACAACGTCCCCACTGCTCCTGTACATCATATCTGGAAAAGGCGAGTCGGAATAGCATCGGAGAACATGTCGTTCCAATTGATCCCGAAACAGCAAGGACCAACTGAACTTGCCGTTAGCTATCAAGGGCGTAACTCATGGCATCATCTTGGATCGCATACAACGAACTTGCCTGGACCGAAGACCTGCTTGCAGATCCCGAGGATTATGAGGATGAAGTCGCGGGGTATGTCGACCTGATCAAACGAAACTCTCTACATGCCCCGCACACGTTGCTGCATCTGGGTTGTGGAGCAGGCGGCCACGACACTATTTTCAAACAGCATTTTGCCGTAACGGGAGTGGATATCAGCCGAGGCATGCTGGATAAGGCGCGGCTGCGGCATCCGGATGTAGAATACATTGAAGGCGATATGCGGACGGTGCGCCTTGGCCGGGAGTTCGATGCCGTGGTAATTCCGGACAGCATTGATTACATGAGTTCGTTACCGGAACTGCGGATGGCCATTGAAACAGCCGTGGCACATCTGAAGTCGGGAGGAATTGTGCTTGTTGTAGGCAAGACCCGGGAGATATTCAGGGATAATAATTTTGCCTATACGGGGGAGCAGGAGGACCTGCATGTCACCTTGCTGGAGAACAACTACATTAACCGGTACCGTCCCAACACTTACGAAGCCATGCTGGTTTACCTGATCCGCCGGAGAGGCGAACTGACCATCCACACGGAGTGTCACGTGCTCGGCCTCTTCTCGCAGGAAGTATGGGAGAAAGTGTTCGCAGAAGCGGGGCTGTTCTTGCAGCAGACAGAGCTTGATGGCACCTACGACAAGTTTCTTCTTGGTGGCGGGAAGTATCCGTTGAAAATATTCATCGGGAGGAAATATTGAAAGAGAGATTAAGAGGGACATTGTTCAAAATATTCAGTTACGGTCCGGGCAGAAAAATAATGAGGAGAGGCCTTTCATCAAATGATCCTGGGATTTCAGGGTCGGAACACGGTAAGTGTTTTCATTTACAGAATAAAATGACAAAATAGGGCTTTTTTGCGCTTTAGAACTATATTTTTGTTCCTAAAAACTGAAATATAGACTCCTTACGGAAAAAGAGGTAGGATGCTGCCACCGTATCATCTTTTAATGCCCTACGCTATCGATTTAGATAATAGCCCCTCGATCGTTAATCCCAAATGTTGATCCCAGGGCCGCTCTCTCCATGCGGCTTCCGGGCAAGGGGGATTGCATCGGCGATCATGGTCGCAGCCCCACGGTCTTGGTCCTCTGGTGGGAGGGAACGGTTCACGATACCATCTTGCGGGGATCGGAGAACTCTGAGGCGGATTAACGCTTCAAAAATAAAGGAAGATATGGAGTTTACGTTTGGGACCTTGATAGTGAAGGTATGTTTATACCAGTTTCTTTTCAACGCCACATCGAAGCTGATGATCTGGTCAAGGTATCTCAGTCTAAGATAATAACATAAGGAGGCCATAATGAAACCAAGTGTAAAACCGGCGGGTATTAATTTCTCTTCAGGGCCATGCTCAAAACGCCCTGGTTATTCGCTCGAAAATCTACAGTCTGCTCCTTTGGGCAGATCACACCGCAGTGCATTGGGAAAAGCAAAACTTCAGAAATCGATTAGTGAAACAAAACGTATACTTCAGATACCTTCGGACTATTTAGTTGGTATAGTGCCTGGGTCCGATACGGGTGCAATGGAAATGGCTCTCTGGTCAATGCTCGGAGCGAGAGGTGTGGATGTTTTCGAATGGGAATCCTTCGGAAAGGGATGGGCGGATGATATCGAAAAACAACTCAAGCTTCCCAATACACGCGTGTTCAGGGCAGATTACGGTAAACTGCCGGACCTGACGCAGGCAGATTTCCAAAATGATGTTGTTTTTGTATGGAATGGCACTACAAGCGGAGTAAAAGTGCCTAACGGAGATTGGATTCCGGACGACAGGGAAGGGCTGGCAATATGCGACGCAACATCAGCCGTATACGCGATGCCCATTCCCTGGAAAAAACTCGATGTAATCACATTCTCATGGCAAAAGGTGCTTGGCGGGGAAGCAGCACATGGAATGCTGATTCTTTCACCCCGGGCTGTAAAACGCCTTGAAAGCTACAAACCTTCCTGGCCTCTTCCCAAGGTATTCCGTATGACCAAGAAGGGCGAATTAATGTCGGATCTTTTCGAAGGCTCCACAATAAATACTCCGTCAATGTTATGTAATGAAGATTATCTGGACGCCCTTGCCTGGGCTGACAGTATCGGAGGACTTGATGCTCTCATAAGCCGTTCGAATTCCAATCTGGATGTGCTCGAAAAATTTGTGGAAAAACATACCTGGATACACTTCCTGGCCGAGAGAAAAGAAATACGATCTAATACAAGTGTTTGTTTCACACTTGACCTTCCTCCTGATCAGGTAAAGACTTTTGTAAAACTTCTCGAAAAAGAGCAGGTCGCATATGATTGCGGCGCATACAGGGATGCTCCTGCCGGTCTCCGTATCTGGTGCGGAGCGACCGTAGAAAAATCAGATATTGAAAAGCTCCTTCCTTGGCTGGAATGGGCATATGAAGAAGTAAAACAAAACAGCTGAGAACAAATGGGTTCAGGGCTTGGAATGAGACTGAAAACCTTTTTCGTTTTCGGGGTCGGACCACGGTAAGTAGTTCTGATGGATGAAGAAGTGGTCCGAAATAGGGCTTATTTTGAGCCTTGGAACCATGTTTTTGCCCTTGAAAACATCGTTCTAAGATGGCCTGCTATACCTCTGGTTTGGGCGGTTCACCACTCCTCATCTTGGGGTTGAATTCCGGGGACAGCATACTTAATTGTGGAGGGGGACATAGATTAAAAAGAGCAACCTTGCCATGGCACTGATAGCACGAGTAGTTTCATACAGAGCACATCACGTGACGCAACGCGGCAACGGGAGGATGAATACCTTTTGCTGATGCTGATTACCGAGAATTTATACGGTCGATCGCCGAATTGGATTGAGACTTTTCTGGATCGCATGGAGAGTCTGACCGCTCGTATGGTGTGCAAGCCCAAACCCGGTCCCAAAAGAAATAATTAAGTATGGTGTCCCCGGAATAATAGCACCGTACACAGTTAGACGCTCACTTCGCGAAGCGTTAGTAGGAGCGGCCCGCTGTAAGAGTGCTTGTTGTGGGAGCGGCGTCCCCGCCGCGATGAAAGAAAATCGTCGTAGCCGACGGGGGTGTCAAGTTAACTGTGTAACTGATATTCATACCGGCACCCTGTCACCGAACAGGATGACGAACTGATTGAGGGCGGCTTTCCAGTCCCGAATCGGCCTCGTCCATTTCTTCGCCACCCGGTT
>JAGOGO010000142.1 GCA_017996625.1 Deltaproteobacteria bacterium
GAGCCAGAGGCTGCGCTGATATCGCGATAAGCGGTCAATGATGCCGAGTTTCGTTCGTCACGATAGTCGATTCTGACCTGGCCAACTGTTCCCCAACCATCATCATCAGTCTCTATATCCGGAGTGAGGGAGATGATGGGTGGTGGAACGAGAAAGCTTTGGTCGCGATCTGAGGTGGTATACCGTGTTCCCACATCGACGAGAATCGTGAATAGCTCAGTGATCGCGTGGGATGCTCCCAGTGTAAAACTATAATTGTCTATTGTAGACTCATCCCGTACTACCCCCGCGGCGAATCCAGGTATCGGCCCTTCCGGCCCTGGCAAAATGCCGGGAAGCAGGGCGTCAACAGAATTACTTAAATCATAGGTGACAAACCCGAGAATCAATCTCCCTATCGTTTGGGCAGAGAGAAAGTGATACAGACCGAAATCGACACCATGATACTTGGTATCGTAGCTGCCCGGGTCATCATAATCGTTGCGATCAAAGTAGTAACCAAGCGAAAACTGGGTATTCTCAGTGAGCGTATACTCTCCTCCGATGCCATAGTGTTGCCGATAGCTTGGTTCGTTCGTGTTTACCAGGAGGCCGGCCTCGTCGAGTTCGCGGTCACGCCGGGTCCTGCGCTGATAATCAGCACCCGCAAGCAGCCGGAAATGAGGTGTGATATCAAAGGAGGCATTTCCATTTAAAAAAGTTTCGTGATCATTCAGTGAATCGTTCTCTCCGTAGATCAGCCGATCGAACCTGCCGTTGAAGAGCAGTTCGCTTTTCTCGCTTCTATGTAAGAGCCGCAGGCCGGCAGAAAGGGTAGTGATAAAATCTTCCTCTTCATCAGTTATATCGTCGTCATCAGCAAAAAAGATGTTATCGTTGTACTCTTCCTTGATGGAGAAAATGGGAGTGACTTCTTCCTCAGCGCCGTAAAGCCTGTTTTGGCAGATCAGCATAAGCACCAATGGGAGGAATAAAAGCTTCAAGCAGAAAAGCAATCGGCAGGACATCAGCACTCCTCTCAGAAGGAACTCACGGAACGACGATCACATCGCCTCGTTTCAGGGTGATATTCTGCTCCAGTTTCTTGCCTGCAGATACGTCACTATAATTGAATCCGAAGATGCTCGTGTTACCGCCCTCTTTGCGGAAGACCTTGATACTGTCCTCTTCGGCAAAGGTGTTAAGTCCGCCGGCCATGGCCAAAGCCTGGAGAACGGTAATGTTGGCGTTCAGACCGTAGTGTCCGGGCCGGTTGACCTTGCCGATAACATAGATGATCATGCTCTGGACGCTGTTCACCCATACTGAAACCACCGGTTCGGTGACAAAAGGTGCGAGCTTTTCGGTAACTTCCTGTTTAATGGCGCTGACCGTCTTGCCGGCGGCAGTGATAGATCCGATGAGAGGAAATGAAATGGTTCCGTCAGGAAGAACGCCGACTGTTTGGGTTAGATCCGCATTTTGCCATACGGCGATGTTGAGCACGTCTCCTGGGCCGATCGTGTATTGCCCGTCGCTCGGGCCGGCTGGAAGCGGCGTGGATTGGGAAGGAGAGGAAGAATTTCCCTTGTTCTCAGCGGAAGCAGGCAGAGCGGGAATGCAGCAGGTACTCACCACAAGCAGGAGAAGCATTGCACGGAGAAGCCAGTTCATACCTAACTCCTTTATCTGTTTGGAAAAATTGCGGATATGGATTCTTTAGTATAATAAGAAATCTATCCCGTGTCAAAATATTTTCTTGGAGTTTGAAGTATTTGCGGAGAGTGGGAGGAATTCGATCCGGACGCATCAAACCACCCGCTACGCTCGAGACACTGAGGACACGGAGAACGGTGGGCTTTTATCTCTGATCGGGAGATGCCGATCAGAGATAAGCATACTCAGGGGTGAAGCCATGCGGTTTCAACAGGCTTGATAGCCAGCAGCACCGCGGAGGCCTGTGTCAGGCGAGATCGATTTCCTTTGTTAAGGCCTCAGCATTTTACTCCTTACTTCTCACTCCTTACTTTTTGCTTTTTATGTGGCTCTGTGGTGAAAATTTTCTCATTTAGTGAACTGGAGAATTTATTAAATGGTATATTCCTTGAGTGGAAAGTTACTTAGCGCTAGTCCGCCATTTAACCATTTTTCTATTTAACCAATTACCTATTGGCCATTTCGCCATTTACCCATTTTACCATTCATCCATTCAACCAATTCACCAATTCACCAAATTACCGCCTGAACGCATTGACTTTTTCCCGACACTGTGGTTTTATGTTAAGACAGACTAACTAGCATGGAGATACCACAATTTATATGGACGAAATCGATTATTCGTCGCTGGAGCTTGGTTTAGCTCTGGTTTTCCTTGGGTTCCTGACCTTCCTGTCCTTTTTTGATTCCGCCCTTCATTGCCTGACCAGCTTCGACCTCAAGCTGCTTAACGAGCAGCATCGCAAGAAGGGGAGCAAAATTCTTGAGCTTCTTTCGTTAGACGATCTGCTTATCATTATTCCGCTCAATTTCGGTATCCAGCTTTCTTCTATCGGGCTCGCAATTCTTACTACCCATCTCGTGTTGCTGCGTGCGCCCCAGTATCCGCTGTTGTGGGCGTTTGCACTGATGGTTCTTCTGAATCTTCTGTTTCGCCAGCTCATTCCCCGGCTGTTCGCCCACCTGAATCCGGAGAAGATGCTTCTGCTGCTGATCCCGGCTTTTTCCTACGTGTTTCCGGTGCTGCAAGTGCTGGCAGCTCCGATTACCATGACCCTGGACCGGGTGGCTCCTCAGGAATCTCCTCTGGAAGAGGAGAAATCCCGGGATGTGGTGAAAAATGAGATCCAGGCTCTGATCGCGATCGGCAAGGAAGAAGAAGTGCTGGAAAAGGATGAAGGCAAACTGGTGACATCGGTTCTGGAGTTCGGCGACTCGAAGGCACGAGAGGTAATGACTCCGCGGGCACGGATTGTTGGTGTACCGGAAAACGCCACGGTGAGTGAGGTCATCGGCCTGATGGTCAGTGCGAAGCATTCCCGGATCCCGGTGTACCGGGAGGATCTCGATCATGTTATCGGGTTCGTTCATGTGCGACAGCTTCTGCGAAAGTTGGAAGAAAGACCAAACGATCAATCTATACGCGATCTGCTGCTGCCGCCGGTGTTTATTTCTGGAGACATGCTGTTGTCCGACCTCCTCAGGGAGATTAAGATGCGAAAATCCTATATGGTTTTTGTCCGCGATGACAATGGCGGAATCGCCGGCTTGCTTACTATTGAAGACCTGCTGGAGGAGATCGTTGGAGAAATTTACGACGAAGATCAGACAGTTGAGGATGAAATTGTCCCTCAAGAAAAGGACGGTTATCTGGTTCTGGGAAGCGTAGAGCTGGATAAAGTCAATGACGCGCTCGAGGTGGCATTGGATGATGAAGACTGTCTGACCATCGGCGGACTGGTAACGAAAAAGCTGGGCCGTTTGCCGAAGAAAGACGACACCTTGGTAATTGACGGCCTGGATATCAAGGTCTTCAGCGCTGATGACCGGAAGGTCAATCGGCTCCTTATTCATAGGGTGGAGCAGTCGATGGAACCGGAAGGTGGGGCGGAAGGGGAACAACACGTGAAGAGTGAGGAGTAGTAAGAAGTTAGGAGTGAAAGAACCGGTTCAAGATTCAAAGTTCGAGGTTCTAGATAAAACACAAGGAATCTCCAGGCTTCGCTTCGCTCTACCCGGGATACAGAACTGGATACACCAGGAGTGAGTATACCACCCGCTTCGCTCGAGACACAGAGAGCACAAGGAAAAGCAGTGAGGAGCAGTAAGCAGTAAGAAGTAAGAAGTTAAAAGTGAAAAGTTGAAAAACATCTCAGCGTGCTCAGCCCTTCGGCTGAGCCTGCACTGAGCTCGTCGAAGTGCTCAGGACAAGCTCTCCTGCGCGAGATCAGGGGCAGGCCTCGAGGGCATATGCTCCTTACTCCTCGTATGAAACATCACGATAGTTCGTCATTCCTCACTTCGTTCGGTGGATAAAGAGCTGATGCGCAACCTGCGCAGGCGGGAATAACAGTAAAGAGTTTCCGCTTCGATCAACCTGGGCCCGAAGGCGCCCAGAGGCTTTCGCTTACTCCTTACTTTTTACCATTTGAAAAGTGATTTTGAATATGGAACTTCCAGTGATTCACCTGCTGCTGTTTGCTTTATTTGTGGGGCTCGGAGCTGTGTTTTCGAGTGCAGAGATCGCGCTGGTCAGTCTGACTCCGACCCAGGTGCGACGCGTCATCAGGAAGGAAGGAGAGCGGGGCAAGCGCCTGATGATATGGGAGCGGGACCACGACAAGATCCTCATCACTATCACTATCTGCACGAATATCGTTAATATGGCCTCCTCCGCAATTGCGGTCACTATCTTCGTCCGTGCGCTGCCGTCAGTGACGCTGGATACGGCCGCAGCGCTCTCCACGTTTTCCACAACCATCATCGTCCTTATTATCGGTGAAATCACGCCGAAGCTTCTCGGCAAGCGGCACTCGGTACCGATCGCTTTGGCAACCATGCCGTTGCTCATCTTTCTCTCCAAGGTTCTGAAGCCGATGGCGAGCGCTCTGTGGTCGGTGAGCCGAATGCTCCTTAGGATTGTCGGCAAAGAAAAGCGGGACGTTACGTCTCATGAGCTGGTTCGAGAAGAAATCAGAGCCCATTTTGATCTGGTGAGGAAGGAGGGCGTGTTAACGGAGAAGGAAAACAAGATGCTTGATGCCATCCTGAAGCTCGGGGAAACCAAGGTGCGTGATATCATGGTCGGCCGGATGGATATGGCTGCGCTGGAGATCTCTACCGACTACAAGGGGGTTCTCGACTTGGTCCGGAGAACCGGTTTTTCCCGTATTCCCGTCTATAAAGGAACTATTGAGAATATTAAAGGCATTCTCATGGCCAAGGATATCCTTTCCTGGTGGGACCAAAAGAGCTTTCGGCTGGCCTCGATCATTCGACCTGCCTACTTTGTGCCGGACATGGTGACAATCGACAATCTCTTGCGGGATTTCATCAATAAGAAGATCCATGTTGCCGTGGTGGTAAACGAGTATGGTGGCGTGGAAGGACTTGTTACTCTTGAAGATGTTATCGAAGAGATCACGGGAGACATTCAGGACGAATTTGACCAGCCGAGTATGCTGCTCCAGCAAGCCCGCCGAAAGGCAACCAGCATTTCTACCTCAAAGCCTTAAACCCCGCCTGCATATTAATCTTTTTTTATTTCCAGCCGATATCCATTCATAATCAGTGAGAAGAAAAAAGTAAGGAGTAAGGAGTAAGCGAAAGCCTCTGGGCGCGGCCCAGGTTGATCGCAGAAGAAACGTTCCCATCGTTCATTCCTCACTTCGTTCGGTGGATAACGACCTGAAGCGCCGCCTCACTTCGTTCGGTGGATAACGACCTGAAGCGCCGCCTCACTTCGTTCGGTGGATAACGACCTGAAGCGCAACCCGCGCAGGCGGGAATCCAGGATGTGTAACGCTTCCAGTATTACTAGAATCGAACAAGCGCTCTTGCGCAAAGAAGTGGACTGCAGTATGTGTGGACTTGGTTCAAAACACTGGATTCCCGCCTGCGCGGGAATGACAGACAAACGTGAATTTTCATACCAGGAGTAAGGAGTAAGGAGTAAGGAGTAAGGAGTAAGGAGATCCTTCCAGGTGTCCACCCGTACTTTCTCGCTGGACGCGGAGGCCGCGGAGAAAAAATTATTGTCATTGCGAGAAATCACGCCGAAGGCGTGATGACGTGGCAATCTCCTAGCCCTTCTTCCCTGCGCTCTCCGCGCCTCTGCGCGAGGTCAGGGGCAGGCAGTGAGGGCATATGCTCTTCAGTCCTCACTATTTCAAAATTCAGCCATTTAACCCATTTGCTATTCATTCCATGATCATCCTGGCGTTTATTGCATTTCTTGCATTCATAACGATTTTCTCTCTTGGTCTGTATGTAGACTTCCAGAACTCCCGGGCTGCGATAAACCGTGTGTTTTTCTACTACTGCATTGCCGCTGCCCTGAGTGCCTTTGCTGGTTTTAATTCCATTACCGCCGAAAGCATCGGCCACTTGACCGTATGGATGTACGTGCAGCTTGCGATATGGCCATTTCTTCTGGCCTGCCAGCTGCATTTTGTGCTGGTATTCGCGGAACGGGTAAAAGTGTTGAGATGGGGAGTCCTGCTAGCGGTGATATACGTGCCGGCGATTGTTCTGTCTGGTTTGAATCTGTTTCATGATGATTTCCGATGGATTCCGGTTCGAGAAGCCTGGGGTGGGACCTGGCTGCCTCCGACGTCATCGCCGCTTTATGATATAGCGAGTGCCTGGATGGTTGCCATTGCAGTGCTTCCCTTTCTTCTCTGCCTGCAATATGCCTGTTCTGAAACTGATCCTCGGAAGAAGCGACATGCGGCCTTTGTGT
>JAGOGO010000143.1 GCA_017996625.1 Deltaproteobacteria bacterium
CGGAAATCCGCGTATCTCTTTTCGGCGACGATGTTCACCTGGGCCGCCTGCGGCAATACTGCCTCCGGGCCGCTGTATCCTATCGTTCCATGAGTAATGGCAAACGATTCTTCAAAAAAATCGAGGTGACCCTTTACGAGTGACAGACGTCCGTCGACCCGTGATCCATGAACCGGCCCGGAGATATGCAGATATCCTTTCCACTCTGAAGCAAAACCGCGGCCACGGAGAACGAACCCTCCCGGAATAGTGAGGCGAAGATCACTGCTCACCGGAAACCACGGAGCTGGACGCTCCACTTCTCTCTCAGCTAAGCGGGAAGCGGCCTGGCCGAGTTCAACGGCTGGAAGCGGCTGCGCCTCGACGGGCAGAGGGGAAGGGAGTCGAACTACGACTGTCGGAATTGTGAGTTCCCCGGAAAGGTTCGCCTGCTCGGTTGTTCCGGTCACGTGCAGGGAGCCTGTAGCTGAGGCTTCTAGATAGTCCTTGCGAACCACGGTGGCGTGATTCAGAGCAACCGTTAAATCACAGGCTGGTCTGCGCACTGGGGCGAGATTAATACCTCCTTCTGCGTGGATACTGCCTCCTGATGGTTCTGTTGCCGTTAATTCGTCCACATAGACCGTACTTCCCCGGGCTCTCAGATTCCCCTGGATAGAATCTAAAATTGTACCACTTCGGATGTATTCATAGTAACCATCAGAGATGGTAGCGCCACCAGCCATTTGAGGATCTGTCACCGTACCAGCCACCCGAATATCTATCTGCATCCTGCCCTGCATGACGTGATGCTCAAGACTGAGCAGAGCCGGAAGCGCATGCAATGGAATGGTCCCACGTATCCGCCCCTGCAGCTTCCCGGAGGGTAGAAGCGCAATCCGCCAGGGGATAAGGGATAAAGACAGCGGCAACGAGAGATCGGCTTCGAACCGCTCCGGGCCATCCCCGGCAAGGAGGAGTGACATGTTCATCACTCTTCCTTTGAACGTAGCCTTCACTGATGCTGCAAGATCATCCCCGGTCTTAGCTGGTAGCATACTACAATCCCGTGCCTTCGCCAGAGACAGACTCAACATAAGCTGAGGATTACGGCTCGAACCCGTCAGCAGGAGCTCTCCCTGGATTACACCTCCGAGACGCGGCCCACCAGCTACCGCGAGCACGTAGGCGGGAATGCGTTCCCAGGTAATTTTCATCATTGCGGAATTATCCTGCACTGAGCCTTCACCACTCATTATCCCCTCGGCAATATGCAACCTGAAATGACCGACGTGCAGTCGGCCCTGAAAACGGATTATCGAAAATGGCTCCTCCAACACGATACTCCCCTGACCAACAAATCCATCAATACGGTCTATTCGTATAGTCTGGCGCTCTTCATCGCCGACAATGCTTCCGGTAGCGATCATCCGGAAATTTCGATCCAGGGAGCTGGTCAGTGATGCTCTAAATCGTACGGCAGCGATATCTCCGCTCCGTGCAGGCCCGACTGCGACCAGATCCACCGTCAATGGGGAACCACGGAGACCTCCGGTCAGGCTGATCGCCCGCTCCGGGCCGGTAAGCAGGCTGGATAGGATCGAATTCAGCTTACCCGTTTGATTGTCAGCTGATACCGACGCGCTCAGAATCGCAGCCGTAGTTGTAACCAGGAATAGTACCCGGACGCTATGAGAGATGGTTTTCTTAGAAATCACTACGCTTCTCAAAATGATTGTCCAAAGCTCACGTAAAGTTGATAGGAGTCGTCCATGTCCGACCGCCGGCTCAGCGGAAAAGCGATATCCACCCGCACTGGGCCGGCCCTCGTAAAGTACCGAAGTCCGGCTCCCAGCCCCCAGCGCACGGTTTCATGGAAGTCGGGGACTTGCGACGAAAATGCGCTTCCCCCGTCAGCGAACAGCACCGCACCAATCGAATCGGTAAGATAAAGGCGACCCTCCAATGAAATCTCAAAAAGGGATCTGCCGCCGATGGGGTCATTGTCTTCACGGGGTCCCACTGACTGAAACTCATAGCCTCGAACTGAACTGCCACCGCCAGCGTAAAAACGCTCATCCGGAGGCACCTCATCGCGATCCGAAGCAACAATGATGCCCAGAGCAGTTCGCAAAGCCAGCACCGTCAGCGGCCTCCGGAACAATGGCCGATAGTGTCTGTGCACTACAGAGCCCTTATAAAAGGGTTGATTATCACCGTAGAGTTCCAGATATGGTGCTCCCCTGAGCGAAAGCCGCCAACCGGCGCGCGGATCGAGGAGGCTGTCGCTCGTGTCCTGCTCCCAAAACAAGGGCAAAGATACCAGACCGAAGCGATCGGTTTCACCCAGTTGTCTGGTGACGTGTACCTGCAGTCTCATGCCGCCTCCAACTACGGTGTCTTGTGTCAATAAGCGTTCCAGGAAAAGCGCTCCGCTGAGGCTGCGGCTGGTAAATGCTTCGGGTCGGTCTTCGGCAATGCGCATCTGCGCTATGAGAGCCTGGTTCGAACGGATAAACCCCTCCTTGCGGAACGATCCTTCAGCAGCACTGGTGAAATCGGATCCAATCAGCGACAAGCTCACTCGCTCGCCCTGGTGAAAGATGTTACGGTGCTCCCAGGACATCTTCCCTCGCAGACCCTCATCAGTGGTATAACTGACGCCGGTTCTTATGGTGTGAAACACGCGTTCTTGCAGCTGAATGATCATCGGCAAGCTCCCCTCGGAATCAACCGTTGCCAGCTGTACCTGAACCACGGCAAAAAGATCTGTTCGTATCAAGGCATCACGGGTTTCTTCCACGCGAAGAATGTCAAACGGGGTGTCCGCTTTCCAGGCAATTTTTCGTCGAACATAACCCTCCTGAACTGAGGCCAGACCAGTGATCTCAACTGAACCAAACCGAGCCGGCGGACCCGGATTAACGGTGAAAACAACGGAAACAGCCATCTTCTCATGACTGACGGCAATGGTTCTTCCTGCTGCCTCAGGGAAGGGATACCCGTTTCGACGAAACCAGCGAAGCACCAGACGCTCCGCATTGAGGATAGCGTGAGTGCTGGCCGGCTTTGTCAGTTCAATGCCAAGCTCCTGCAGATCCGGAAGAAGGTGGCTACGCACATCTATCGACGGGGAAGTCGCTATTGCACCGGACTCCAGCAGATACACTGGCCCGGGATCGATCGAAAACACGACCTCTACCGGTGTTGCATCCTCTCGAATGCACGCGCTTACAGAACTGCGGTAGAACCCCTGTGCCTTAAGCACACCGGCAATGAAGGAGACATCATTCTGTGCTCGTCGATCGAGAAGATGCACTGAAGCAGGAGGGCTCTCTTGCAGGGTAAACGTTTCCGCTCCTGATTCTATGAGATCCACAATCTGTTCGGCTTCGATTCCTTCGATGGTCACCTGATACGGAACTGCGTCCCCTGCCTGAAGAGGAGTTGTCAGTCCCGCCGGACCGAGCAGCACCGAGAAAGAAAACACCACAACGTAGTGAGACAGCGGAATCATCATGCGGTTAGAGTACCAGGAGGGAAAATTCCCAGCGTCCCGGCGATGGCAGCACTTCTTTTTCATACTGTTTCACGGAATCGGATACGTGCTTCTTATGAGGTTCTTGAAAAAAGAGACTTCTTCACGCCGAATTGCCTGCAGCATTGGGTCTGAATTGAAAAGCACTTCTCCCCGCTTTTCTTGATCGTTTATTTCTTCAAATCCGAAGAGAATTGTAATGATTTTTTATTTTGGCGTAACTACTGGAATGACAGTATTTGCAGGTGGGGAATAGTATAGACCGAAGCGGAGATTACTGCACCTCGCGGGATAGAGCAGTGGAAGCAAGCGAGCAAAGAGCATTGCCTTACGGAACATGAAGCGTCAGTCATTTCTGTTCTTCCGCCGTCTCGATCCTGCCACGAGAGGCGCCTCGGCAAAGCTGATCTGCTACCCGTATCAGTGTTGGTATTCTATACTCACCGTGCATACTCTTAATCAACTCCGCAGCTCGTTCAGCTTCGATGTTGATGGCGGAAACGAAAAGAGGAAGGCGGCTTTTTCCGCGAAGCACCGGCAGGAAATTGTCGGCCACTTTGAGGGGATTCTTTGCGACTCCGATAACTGCCCCCGGGTAAGGTACTGATTCGGCCAGATAATATCCGAGGCCTTTCGTCAAAGGTGGTTTCAAGTGGACAAAACCATCAATGACGATGACGTCAAATCCGACTGTTTCCTGTTTGAGAGCATGGAGCAGACAGGGCAGCTCGCGTTCAAAAAACCTTCCCGGTACATACGCTGCAGAAACTTTCAGCTCGGAAACGGTTGCCCCGCTCGGACGGCTGGCATTCCAGGTACTAAACCGGACACAGGCTACCGTAGCGGTGTCGCCCCGGTAGTAGGCATCGAGGATGGCGTTCATCGATATACCTCATGTGAAAAGCGGACAGATACGGAACCGCCTCCCGAATTCAAGCCCAGCAAACGCTTTCGCTGGTGCTGGCGTGCCGGATTCATTTTCTCTGCACAACGGAACCGGACAGCACGTACCGGAAACCACGCTGAAAGCAGGGATCCCGCGTGTGGAAGTGTAAAGAGCGATCTGTCACAACGGTCGGACAATCACTCTCTACCACACGGTCATTCTATTCCGATAGAGCGTTAATTTCAAAAACAGCATTCGCGAAGCGCTCATCCTTGTAATAGAAGAAACCACACGGTAGATTTAACCTGTCCTGGCAAAGCATTCATCCATGTAAAACGGTACCTGATTATCCGGACTCGTGCAGCGTTATTACGACACGGTATACGTTCGCACTGGATTCGTTCTCTCGTTACGGGGTGATCATGAACGATATTCAGGAGAGAAACAAACCAGGCCGGCCGTACTTTTTGTTCGTGATTTTTGTTCTTCTGGCCGCAGCCATTGTCATAGCCGGCTCTCTGTATTACAAGGAATACCGTAAACAGCACCGCCGGGAAATGGAAAACCAGCTTTCTGTCGTTGCTGATCTACAGGTGAACGAGCTCACTCGTTGCAGAGACGAACGATTGGGGGATGCGAGCCTCATCTATCAAAACCCCCTGTTTTACTTCGCAGTGAGCGACCTATTTGAAAATCCCTACGATACGCGGGCACAGGCATCGGTACGGACCTGGCTGTATCACCTGCAAACCAGTTTCCCCTATCGTCGCATCTTGCTTCTTGACAGCCGCGGAATAGAACGTTTTTCCTCCCCCAGCCATCCGGCACCGGTCTCTTCGATCATTTCCCGGCGCGTTGCTGAGGTGCTTGAGAACGGAGAGTTCACCCTTCAGGATTTCTATCGCAATGAACACGATCAGCATGTTTACTTGAGTATGCTCATTCCGGTTCTCAGCGGCCCGGAAAGTGGAAAACCCATTGCAGTCCTCGTCCTGATGATCGACCCCGAGCCGATTCTCTATGGTTCCATCAAACAGTGGGTTACGGATAGCAAGACTGCGGAAACGCTCCTTGTCCGGCGGGAAGGCGATTCAGTACTTTTTCTCAATGAACTTCGATTCAACAAAAATGCGGCGCTCAAGCTCCGAATTCCGCTGGAGCGCACCGAAGTTCCCAGCGTTCAGGCCGTGCTCGGCAAGGAAGGCATTATGAGAGGGAAAGACTACCGCGGAGTTCCGGTAATTGCCGCCCTGCGGCGAGTCCCTTATGCGCCCTGGTTTCTTGTTGCCAAAATGGATGTCTCCGAAGTTTACGGTCCCGTACGAGAGAGACTCAGGTTAACCCTGATGGTAATCGCGGCACTGCTGCTGAGCGCGGCTGCGACCGTGGGCTTTCTCTGGAGACAGCGAAGCATTCGTTTCTATCAGGAGCAGTATCGGGCAGCGAGCATGCTGCGGCAGGCCCGTGACCAGCTGGAGAAGCGGGTAAAAGAGAGAACCGCCGAGTTGGAGCAGGTCAATGAAGCCCTGAATGATCTCAGCACCAAGCTGCTCAATGCCCAGGAAGATGAACGAAAGCGCATCGCCATGGACCTGCACGACAGTATTGCCGCCTCATTGGGCGCGGTAAAGCTGAAGCTTCAGCGATTTCTTGTACAGACCGGCACGCAGCTTAGCGCAGATACAGCGTTAAGCGATATCATCACCGTGGTTGATGATGTCATTATGGATGTACGCCGCATCATGGCGAACCTGCGGCCTTCGATGCTCGATGACCTGGGACTGCTGCCCACTGTGCGCACGCACCTCAAGGAATTTCAGCAGCTTTTCCCAAGCATTCACGTCAGCACCCACTTAAACATTCACGAGGAAGACGTACCACCGCCGCTCAGAACCATAGTCTTTCGGTTGCTTCAGGAGGCCCTC
>JAGOGO010000144.1 GCA_017996625.1 Deltaproteobacteria bacterium
TCCCGATACTATCCACCTTAATACGGTGGATCGGCCGCCGGCTGTTGATGGTGTGCGACCGGTAGCACCGGAAACTCTTTCTGCAATTCGAGAGCGGTTCGGTTCAACAGCGGAAATCGTAGCCGCTTCGTTCTGGTCTCGCGAGAAGCAGAAGCCGGTGCACGCAACTCTGCGGGTGATCGAACTGCTGCGCAGACGGCCCGGTACGGTGGAAGATATTTCCCATGCTCTCCGGATTTCCCGGGAAGAGGCAGCGACTACGATAGCAGTGCTTATTCGAGATGGCGCCATACATGCACGGGTATTTGAAGGTCGGCGCTACTATCACGCCGAATGAACCTTAACACT
The DNA here is from genome assembly GCA_017996625.1 of Deltaproteobacteria bacterium. GTDB lineage: Bacteria > Desulfobacterota > WTBG01 > JAGOGO01 > JAGOGO01 > JAGOGO01. The sequence continues at coordinate 349 of JAGOGO010000144.1, forward strand.
ATTACGGTCGTCGAGGCCCTGTAGATGGTTCTGGCGGCGGCGAAACCCTGTCGCGAAAAGGTTCTGCTTGGTGCTTCCACTCCTCCGATTCCGGAGGTCTTTGAGCGTTATGGCGTAACAGTGCTCTCGGGCGTGATCATGACCGATTCCGTAACAGTTCTGGAGATGGTCGCTAAGAGGTGTACGGGATGTACGTGGATACACACGGAAGGTCACTACCAGATCAGAAAAAATGCGGGATAGGAGTTATCAGAAGAGAAAGGGTGCCTCATGAAATCCGCAGTCATTGTCGTCGATATGCATAAGGACGCATTTAACGGGCCAGCCGACCACCCTACCATCAAAGACTTCCGATCCATCGTGCCTCGGATCCGGGACCTCGTGGCCGAGAGTCGTTCTTTGGGCGGACTGATTGTGTATGCTCAGGATAGTTATCTGGCCAATGATTTTCTATTTACCGGCAGAATGAAGCCACATGCGGTTCGCGGAACGATCGGAGAGCAGCTCATTGATGACCTGGATGTCCAGACAGGAGACATCGTGCTGCCGAAGCGGCGTTTCAGCGCTTTCTTTCGTACCGATCTCGACATGACGCTGCGTGTTTACGGCATCGATACTATTGCAGTGTGTGGTCTGGTAACCGAGGTTTGCGTGCTTGCCACCGCTCTGGATGGGCTCTGCAATGATTTCTCCACGGTCATTATCTCCGACTGTTGCACATCGCGGCGCCGTGAGGATCATGAAGCAGCAATTTCGATTTATTCGCACTTTCCCACCTATCCGACCTTGAGGGTGCGCACGGCTGAAGCGTTTATCAATGAAGTACGTGCGAACAGAGTTCTCGATTAACAACACGATATAAGCATTCAAACGCTTTGTCTATTGATTGCTCAGGCCGGCATAAGGTCCTTTACATGATCCGGTTCTTCTCCCAGCCACTCAGGATAGGCCGCCGTAGAGTCGAATATCGATGTAGTCTTGAATGGCTCAAACCGGCCGTGCGCTGCTGCGGCTGCGGATTTTGAAAGAATTTCCGAGACTTTCGTTTTGTTGAGCGGTTTAAAGCATCGTGCGATCGCACAAGCCTGGTTCAGAACCTCCAGGCTGTCGATTCCGGTGATTACTACTGAAGTGGGCAGATTCAAGGCGTACTGGAGACACTCGCTGGCAGTAACTGTCTTCGATTTCAGAATAACCCCGTTGCCCATACTCTTCATGCCGAGAACGCCGATATTTTGTTTGACTAACTCCGGAAGAACGAGCTTCTCGAAGCTGCGGTAATGAGCATCCATGACGTTCAGGGGCATCTGAACCGTGTCAAAGGTAAACCCATATTCTCTGGCAACGGCGAGCATATACAGATGGATTTGCGGATCCTTATGGCCGGTGAATCCGATGTAGCGGAGCTTCCCGGCTCGCCGAGCTTCCAGAAGAGCGGCATTGGCGCCCTCTTCATCGAAAATCCGATGTGGATCTTCGTACCTCAGGATTTCATGGTGTTGGACAAGATCGATGCAGTCGGTCTTCAGGCGCCGAAGCGATGTTTCGAGCTGCTGTAGTGCCGCTGTCCGTGATCGGCCGTCGATCTTGGTCATCAGGAAGATCTTATCGCGATAGCCCCTGCCGAGTGCTTTTCCCATGCGTATTTCGCTCAGACCCTCGTTATAATCCCAGGAGTTATCCATGAAGGTAATGCCGTGATCTATAGCCTGATGTATAATCCGGATGCTGAGCTGTTCGTCAAGGTGTTTGAGCCCCAGGTGCCAGCCTCCGAGTCCGATTGCAGAAACCCGCTCTCCGGTTCTGCCCAGCACACGATAGATCATGTCCGGATGGCTTGCTCTCGCAGATCCTGAAACAGTGCTCATTGTAACCTCCTTTTGTGACAAAAACCATTTCATAACTTCTCAATGGTCACAGTGTGAGGACATACGCAGGCAAAATATGAAATTCCGAAATCCTCAATGTCGTATGCTCTCTTTACCGTCGTGCCATCCAGGCCTGAGTACTCTTGGCTGACTGGCTTGAATAGCGCAGTGATCCTACTATTACATTGCCAGCCACCTTTCCCTGGAACCGAACTGCCGTAGGTTCCTCATGTTTCGGAAGGAGCACGCTGAAGCTCAGCCGATCACCTTCTATTTCGGCATTGCGTAAAGGAATCTTCGTCCCATTGATTGTAATTGAGCCGCTGATTTCTTGATAGTGCTGCTCCAGAGACAGCACATTGTCCGGATGCCTGTTCGCAGCCAGGCTGCTTTCCCAGTACCACGAACCACTGACCTGTGCGGGAACCGTCCAGCAGTAATATGGTCGACCATCACAATCTCCGGTCTTGTCCGGCTTCCAGTGCTTCATGGTGTGTACATAGGAGACGATTCGTGATCCGGGCTTGAGTTCTCTGAGCAGCTTGGGACGGAGTTCGAGATTCATCTTCGGAAGGAGAAAGAGGGTTACGACAGTTGCCTCGTGAAGGTCAACATCGAAGAGATCAGCCTGAAAGAATGTTACCTGCGGTTCGACGCCGCTTTTTTTGGCGTTCTCTGTGCACTCCTTGATTCGTGCCGGATCAATATCGACACCCACTGCTCGGGCTCCGAATTGGTGAGCGGCAGTGATGACAAAACGCCCATCGCCGCAGCCGAGATCGTATACCACATCGTTGGGATTTACCTCTGCGGTTCTGAGCATCGATTCAACTGCTTTTTGCGGTGTGGGTTCAAAACGCGGATTCGGTGAGTGGGTGTCCGTACACGCACAATCGCCAATGCTGAGGATGTAGCCGAGAAAGAGAACAATGATCCGGTTCGGAAACACTCTCATGGAATACCCCTTCTTTTCTGTGTGTCGTAGCAGCCTTGAATGCTCGGATACTTCAACTATAAAAATGTATCGACTTGAATGAATAAAGGGTTTTTGGTATTTTCCTCCTGAAGAAGAGCGTAGGTGAATTCCGATTTCATGGTAGGAAGAAAAATGACGGCACGTCAGACGCTTTTGTTTTTTGCGGGCACAACCTGTATACGTAATGCGTTTGGACGTGGAGATTTCGACGATGCCGATTTGGGCGGCTCCCTGCTTGCACAAAAAAAGTCCGGACGATATAATAAATTTCTTCTTTCGGGAAGGCTTCTGTTATTCGTTCAGAACGATCTGCCCAGTATGCTGTTGACGCACCTATATCTCTATGGAGGCTGCTGAAATGAAACGAAGAGTTGTTCTGTCATTGCTGGTTATCGCCTTGTTCCTGCCATCAGGATGTTCCTCAAGTCACTACGTCATTAAGACGAAAAGCGGAACGGAATACGTTTCCACCGAAAAACCAGAATTTAACAAGGAGACGAAATCCTATACCTTTTACGACCTGAGCAACAAGCAGTGGACAATCAACCGTGAAGAAGTGCAAAGTATTGAGGAAACAGAGAAGTAAAGCCGCTTAGACCGGGTGAATCAGTCGCCTTGACAGTAGTACTGTGCGAGGAACCGCGGCGGACGATTCCGTTCCGGTATATCCTTGAGGATGCTTGTTCTGTGGGAAATGAAGCGCGCAAGGCTGCATTTCTCATCGACCGGTTATCGACCACTTCGAGTACTCCTGCACCTGCTGGAAGGACGTGGCTGACGCGCGGTATTGATACGCATACACATGCTGATCACGTTTCCGCCGGCCAGTCTGTCATCCCAAACGAATTCTCCCATTCTCCATTTTTCCAATTTTCCAGTATTCCATCATTCCGCCATCCCAATCCCTTCTGATCCACCCTTTGAAAGCCTTCTCACGTGCTGGTTTTTTTCCCAGATATTTTTCTCTAAAGTTTTCGTACCGGAAAGCCGAAAATAGGTGACAGGCATGCTTGCGTGCAAGCATATTCGGGTCCGAGGGTGCGCTGAGATACTGATTGGTGTCACGACGGCTTCATTGGAAATGAACCAGCGGAACTGGTTCCTTTCGACTTTGGGCAGCTATAAGCCACCTGGATCATGCGCTGTTTCGAAGGGACCAGTGAACCCGCCAGGCCTTTCGCCATTTATTAATGACTCTTCGTAGGAGCAGCTCACATGAAGACACAAAATAATTTGACGGTCCGGCAGAAATTTCTCATCGGCTTTTCGCTTATAGTACTTCTGATCGGAGGTATGGGCTTTTGCGGCATAGCCGGTGTGAATGCGCTGGATGCTCAAAACCATCCGGCGAAGAGCGCTCTTCGTGCAGTCATTGTCGGCAGCATGCTGTCCGCGGTCGTCCTTCTCTGGGTCATGAACCGGAGGTTGATTGCTCAAGATTTTTCGACAGCAGTCGAAAGAGTCTCTGAGACAGCGGCGGAAATGGTCTCAGCCTCATCTCGGGTGGCTCGAAGAAACCAAAAGATGGTCGAGGCGGCGAGTGCACATGCTGCCGCTCTGGAAGAAACAGCGTCATCGCTTGAAGAGATAGATTCGATAACGAGTCAAAATGCCGAAAATGCCAACCGAGCAAGTACCCTGATGAAGGGAGAGATAGCTGAAAACTTTGGGGTGATTCAGAAAAAGATGGAACAGATGCAGGAAGCAATGCAGGAAAGCGTCAAGGCCAGCGAGGAAACGTCCAAGGTCATCAAGTCTATTGACGAGATCGCTTTTCAGACCAACCTGCTTGCTTTGAATGCAGCAGTTGAAGCTGCCCGGGCCGGAGAAGCAGGCAAAGGGTTTGCCGTGGTAGCGGAGGAGGTGCGGAATCTTGCCCAGCGATCGGCAGAGGCAACCCGAAACACTCAGGATCTTATTGTCAAATCGACCTCGGTTATCAGAGAAGCTACTGATTTTTATAACCAGGTTGTGGAAGCTATGAATAAGAACGCCAGCTATGCGATGAAGATTACTGAGCTGGTAGAAGGAATTGCCGCAAACAACCATGAACAGGCTCAAGGAGTGGCCCAGCTGAACACAGCAGTTGCAGAAATGGACCACTCAATGCAGGCCGGTGCTTCCAGCATCAGTGAGACTGCGGCTGCAGCCGAGGCGCTGACATCTCAGGCAGAAACTTTGCAGGGATCGGTCGAAACACTGCAGGCACTGCTAGGCTTGAGCAAGATAGCCTATTAGGTTTTACACACCATACTGTCTCTGCGCATTACGAAGACTTAGTGGCTTCGCAACAGCTTTCCAGCCAGGAGCTGCAATCCTGCGACTCATGGTGCCTCCGGTGATGTTTTTTCCGCTGGCACCATCTCGACCTTGATGATTTTCAGCCTGCGAGTACTTTTATAAAGAAGTCCTTCCATACGTATTGGCTTCCCCGCAATTTCATCCTTTCGGAGTGCTTCGAGTATCTTCTCCTCTCCTTCCACCCGAAGCTGTGGAGGAAAAATATCCTTGAGCATACTCAGCTCGGTTTCAGCCTTGGTTAGGTTGCGCGCTTTTGTGATGACAAAAGCCCATTTTTTCTCGCCGTCCATCAGAATGATCAGAGTATAAAATCCCCTGGTGTTGTTCGGAATTGCATCTGGTGAAAAGAGAGTTCCGGTAAACTGTACATGTGAAGGGGGCACGGGAACGCTCCACTGTACTGGGGTGCAGAACTGGCCGGAGGCGTTGCGGGAGAAAGCAAACAGCATCAGGAAAATAAAAACCGCACAGCTGGGCAACAATCTGCTAAAAAAAATGTGCAATCGCATGGCGTGTCATTCCTTTCAAGCGAGTATGCTGCATCGGCAAAGCTGACCGGCATGTTCGTTCTCAAGGGTAAACGGGCTTCTTCCGAAGTCAAGGAAATACAACAACCCGCCTTGATCCCTGTGCTGTTCGCAAAAGTCTCGGCGAGCTTCTAAGATGAAGCTCAGGCAGGAGCGGCGTCGGCACCGAGATGTTCCAGCGTCTTGACCACATCCTGAATCACCCATTCAGGCGTAGAAGCTCCGCCGATTACTCCGATGGTTTCAAAGCATTTAAGCCTATCCAGGCTAAGATCATCTTTTGTTTCGGCGAAAAA
>JAGOGO010000145.1 GCA_017996625.1 Deltaproteobacteria bacterium
GTATACCCTTCAGGTAGTGGATCATCTGGGCCTTGAATCTGTTCAATCCCATTTTCCCGCCATACAGTTCTTCCACCAGATCGAGATGTGCCAGCACGATGTTGAGCCTCACGGCTGCAGGCGGCTCCGGCAGGAAGAGGGATCCTGCCCGGCTGTCCATCACCTGCTGAAAGATCCAGGGATTGCCGAGTGCCGCACGACCGATCATGACTCCGTCGCAGCCAGTTTCTGCTTCCATACGAAGGGCGTCTTCGCAAGTGCTGACGTCACCGCTTCCGATCACTGGTATACTGACGCATTGTTTGACCTCCCTGATCAAGTTCCAGTCCGCTGATCCGGTAAAAAGCTGCCGTGCGGTTCGCGGATGCACAATGACTGCATTGATCCCGCAATCTTCAGCAATGCGAGCCATTTCCCGGCAGTTGATGGACAGGCTGTCCCAGCCCGAGCGCATTTTAACCGTGACTGGAAGCGAAACCGTTTTACGAATCGCGGCAAACATCTTTTCAGCTCGGCGGAGATCCTGCATTAATGCCGCCCCTGCTCCGGTTTTAATGACCTTGCGGACGGGGCAGCCCATGTTGATATCCACCGCAGCAACGCCCTGATCAGCAACCATGTCGGCTGCCTGCGCCATGCTATCAGGATCCGCTCCAAAAAGCTGGGCCGAGAGTGGTTTTTCTTCAGGTACAGATATAAGGGCTCGGCTGGTAATCCGATTGGCATGCAGCAGCCCTTTGGCGCTGATCATCTCGGTAAAGACCATTCCCGCCCCGTGTCGTTTTGCCATCAGGCGAAAAGCAAGATCAGTATATCCGGCCATGGGCGCGAGGAATAGATTACTGTAAAGCTGTAATGTGCCAATTAACATATACTGGTAGGAAAAAAGGGCTTTTTGAGATATTCTAACTATTACAAATGAACACTGGTCTGTAAAGGGAATTTTACCTTTCTCTCGGTCTAAGAAAGTGCGGCGAGCACATACTAAGGTCTCTGTTCAGAAGATTCATATTCCTTCTTGCATAAAATGCAGCTATTATTATAGTTAAAAAGTATCGAAGCCGTGGAGATTGATCTGAAGCACGGCCCTGAAAAACATTGGCAAATCTGAAACCGTTGTCAAGTATTTTTTGTTGAACGCTATGGAAAAAGCTGCTGTCGTTATTGGAATACTGTGTTCTCTGGCTCTCAGTCCACCCATTCAGAGCAGTCAGGCTCTGCCATTCCAGTCTGATCGCTATTATCTTTCGGAATCGTTTAAGTCTCCACCTCCCGAGACCGGTGATTGCGCCTCCTCGGACGCATCGAAAAAAGAACCGGCTGATATCGAAGGCCCCCTGCCTTCTGCTAAGAGCGATCTCAGCGGCATTGGGCAAGGGTCCTCCTTGACTGGGCCGATCTCGAATAGCACACTCTGGGTTCACTCCCTCTTTGGTATTGATTATTACGAAGACAGCCCGCTTACGCTTCTTTCTGAACCGGATCAGCCCCTCATTTTTGCCGTGCGCCCATCGATCGCCTATCAGGTGAGCAGCTGGATTGTTCCCGGAGGTGAACTGACTGCTTTTGACGATAGAATCGAAGTGCCGCCTCCCTCTTCTTCGGCTATTAAAGTCTATCCCGACGAGAAAATATTCACTCAGCGCCGGAGTGCAGCAGGGATTCTCGGACTGCTCCTCAGGCCACAGTCCGGATGGCGCCTGGCAGTCACCTACCGCGAAAAAGGAAGCGTCTCCGGTGACCAGGCTATCGAGCTTCTTGGCGAGAAGTCAACTATTTGGGCAGCCCTTGGACCTTCAGGATTCAGAGAAGGCGCAATTTCTGCTGAAGATGATCTTCCCCAGGCACTGCTTGTGAGCGGCTATAATCGGATAAACGATCGATTCGCGCTTCTGGCCAGTTTTGGCTGGTTGAACTGGAGCAAAATCGAGAGGTCGGAAGCGCTGCCTGGTTCCACGAGCTCGCTTAATAGTCAAGAATCTTATTTGTCCGATGTCTGGCATCTCGGTCTGGGAGCACGTTACCAGGTTTCCCGACCTTGGATCATCACCGCCGGACTGGGCATTGACAAGTTCGACAATTTTTCTACCGATGAATCAGACGACGGGTTCGGTTCACTCGCCGGTGAACAGCTGCGGTATGCCACTGCTGTTCGCTATGGCCCAGTCACCACTTTTTCGGTTGGCGCTGGTTACTTGTATCTTGAAGGAGCTAACCTGATTCCGAACGGCTTTTCGAGCACGCTTTGGGGATCAGATGATGAGGTTCATCTGTTCAGCATTGATTTTGACTGGAGATTTTAAGCCGTTGGCCGTTGTCTGTTCACCGTTGACCGAGAAGATGATTAATCCGGTCGGCGAACGGCCAACAGACAACGGTGAACAATACGAGCGGTCGATGGGTCGATGAAAGTCCAACCTTCGCCAAGCACCAACATCTCTTTCAAGGATCGCAAATGACGCCACTGCCTGCGCATTTGACAAAAATCATCTGCACCATCGGCCCAGCCTCAGAATCCGCGGGAGTAATCGAGCAGATGATTCGGGCCGGAATGACCGTGGCCCGTCTCAACTTTTCTCATGGAACTTTCTCCAGTCATAAGGCAGTCATCGAGAATCTCCGCAACGCTGAACGAGCCACCGGAGAAAGAGTAGCCATCATGGCTGATCTTCCCGGACCAAAGATACGAATCGGCCCGCTGGCTGAGGAACCGGTTTTTCTGCAGCCGGGAGATCTGTTCATGTTGACCAGTGAACCTATAACCGGAAGCAGTCGCGCCGCATCGGTCTCTCTCCCCAGTCTTCCCACCGCCGTCAAACCCGGAGACAGCCTCTTCATCAATGATGGTCTCATTCACTTGAAGGTCGTAATGGTTCGAGGCAAAGACGTGCAGTGCGAAGTGGTAGTCGGCGGAGAACTGCGATCTCGCAAGGGAGTCAACTTTCCTCGAATCGACCTGGGAATCAGCGCCTTTACCCCTCATGATGAAGCATGCCTGAAGTTCGCCTTCGAGCATGGAGTCGACGCAGTAAGCCAGTCATTTGTCGAGACTGCTGCCGATATCAGGTCGGTGCGCACTGCTGCTGAGGCGCTTGGGTACCATCCGTTTATCATCGCCAAGATCGAGCGGGCCCGCGCGCTCGACCACGCTGAAGAGATCATCGCGGCTGCCGACGGCATTATGATCGCCCGGGGCGATCTCGGGGTGGAGATTCCTATCGAACACATTGCCGTGGTGCAAAAGCAACTCATGCATCAGGCTCACGTGCAGGGCAAGCCGGTTATCACTGCAACTCAGATGCTCGAGTCGATGACTACCAGCCGCAGGCCTACTCGCGCTGAAGCGACTGATGTGGCCAATGCCGTTCTTGACGGCACCGATTGCGTTATGCTCTCGGGTGAGTCAGCGCTGGGGCAGTATCCGGTCGATTCCGTAGCAATGCTGGCCAGCATTGCTCAGTCAACCGAGCCTTATCGGCCGTTGTTCTCAGTGCATGAGCAGCTCGATGATACTACTCATCCTGAAGAACACAGTACCAAAGATCTCATTGCCATCAGCGTGGAAGCTGCCGTAGAACACAGTATGCCGGCAGCGGTCTTCGTTCCTACCTTCACCGGCGCGACCGCCCGCAGCATCAGTCGCTTCCGGCTTCCCATCTGGGTTATCGGCATCAGCCCCCAGGAGAAAACCTGCCGGGAACTTCAATTTTCCTACGGCGTCCTTCCATTTCATGAAGAGGACCATCCTGAAGACTGGAGGCCTTTTATCCGGAAGTGGTTACAGGAGCATGGCGTCGAAGGCAAACGCGTCATCGTAATTGAAGGACCGTCTCCGCAGCGGCCGGACAAGGTGGCCCAGATGAATATTGTGGATGTGCGCTAAGATTGGTGGAATGGATAAGCAGTTGAATGGTTTTTAGTTTGAGGACAACGAAGAAGAAATCCATTTCCTCATTGTTCAATTCACCATTTCCCCAATTTCCCATTTCTCCAATTTTCCTTCTTTCATAGGAGATATGCATGCTGAAACGAATTGATCCCACTGCAACGAGGAGCTGGCAGGCTCTGGAAAGACACTTTCAGGCAGCAAGAGCCTGGCGCCTGAACGATCTCTTTGCCGCCGATCCTCAGCGTTTCGAAAAATTCTCCGTTTGCTTTGAAAACATTCTCGTTGATTATTCCAAGAACCGAATTACGGAAGAAACTCTATCGCTTCTGCTCACCCTTGCTGAGGAAGCAGGGCTGGAGGATGCAATTGAAAAGATGTTCACCGGAGACCGGATCAATGAAACGGAAAACCGGGCAGTGCTCCACATTGCGCTGCGTAACCGCAGCAACACGCCCATCTTGGTAGACGGCAAAAACGTCATGCCGGACGTGAACGCAGTCCTGGAGAAGATGGCAACCTTCTCCCGCGCTGTTATCAGCGGTTCCTGGAAGGGCTATACCGGCAAACGCATCACCGACATCGTCAATATCGGTATCGGCGGCTCTCATCTCGGTCCACTAATGGTAACCGAGTGCCTGCGACCGTATGCTGAGAGAAACCTGGCTGTGCACTTCGTCTCCAATGTTGACGGGACCGACATTCAGGAAACGCTCCGGGCCACGGATCCCGAAACCACGCTCTTCATGATTGCTTCCAAGACCTTTACTACTCAAGAGACAATGACCAATGCGCATACCGCCCGCACCTGGTTTTTGGCCCAGGCACGGGAAGACCGTTACGTGGCCAGACATTTCGTCGCGATCTCCACAAACCGAACCGGTGTCAAGGCCTTCGGCATTGATGAGAATAACATGTTTGAGTTCTGGGACTGGGTCGGAGGGCGATATTCGCTCTGGTCGGCTATCGGACTGCCGATTGTCTGCTTCATCGGCTTCGATCATTTCGTCGAGCTCCTCGAAGGAGCTCATGCGATGGATCAGCATTTCCGAACTGCGCCGTTTTCTCACAATATACCGGTACTCCTGGCGCTTCTTGGCATCTGGTACAACAACTTCTTCGGCACTACCACTCACGCGATTCTGCCGTACGACCAGTCCATGCACTACTTCCCATCCTATTTTCAGCAGGGAGACATGGAAAGCAATGGCAAATCAGTGAACCGAACCGGATCACCCGTACATTACCAGACCGGTCCCGTCATTTGGGGCGAATCGGGTACCAACGGCCAGCATGCATTCTACCAGCTTCTTCACCAGGGTACGAAACTGGTGCCCGCCGATTTCCTGGCTCCGTGCCTCAGCCATAATCCGGTTGGCGATCACCATAACATCCTGCTCTCCAACTTTTTTGCTCAACCCGAAGCTCTCATGAAAGGAAAAACCTGCGAGGATGTTGTGGCTGAGCTCAGATCGGAAGGCAAAAGAGAACAGGAAATCGAACGGCTCACTCCCCACAAAGTGTTTACCGGCAATCGGCCCACCACATCCATCCTCTTCACTAAACTTACGCCGCGGGTACTGGGAAGCCTGATCGCTCTCTATGAACACAAAATCTTTGTGCAGGGAGTGATTTGGAATATCTTCAGCTTCGATCAGTGGGGCGTGGAGCTGGGAAAGCAGTTGGCGAAGAAAATCCTCCCGGAACTCGAACGACCAGAGCCGATCACTACACACGATTCCTCTACCAACGGACTTATCAATACATATAAGGTAATGCGAAGGAAAGGGTAAGCAAAAGCCTCTGGCCGCCTTCGGGCCCAGGTTGATCGCAGAAGAAACGTTCCCATCGTCATTCCTCACTTCGTTCAGTCGATAAAGAGCTGAGGCGCCGCCTCACTTCGTTCGGTGGATAACGACCTGAAGCGCAACCGGCGCAGGCGGCAATCCACTGAGATGTCATTCCCGCGAAGGCGGCAATCCAGAGCATATGGCCGCTTCTGGTAGGAACGACATTTTACGAGCACTCATCGCCAGCACCACGGGCTTTAGCAGTGTGGTACGTTGTTCACAATACTGGATTCCCGCCTACGCGGGAATGACGGTTAAAGTATTGTGCGCTTGGCGGGTTGGGCGTCAGCTCTGTATCCGCCGAACGAATGACAGACAAACGTGAAGTTTCATACGAGAAGATCCTTCCCTGGTGCCCGCCCTGCGCATGAAATCACGGGCAGGCAAGAGGGACCTTCTAACTCCTAACTCTTCACTCTTTACTGTTTCCTGGCGCTGAGGGCGCAGGGGAAAAAGGATTGTCATTGCGAGGAATCACGCCGAAGGCGTGATGACGTGGCAATCTCCTAAACCCTTTTCTCCGCGTTCTCCGCGCCCCTGCGCGAAATCAAGTTTCCCTTCCTTGCTCTGCCTCCAG
>JAGOGO010000146.1 GCA_017996625.1 Deltaproteobacteria bacterium
TCCCGCCATCCTGATCCGACTTCCATTAGAGCGTTCCACACCTTTTGACGATACGCAGGATCGGGATACCACGCTTCCATGAGGTTTATTGATGCTATATCATCGGCGCTCCATCCGGTAATCGACTCAACTGACTCGTTTATCAAAATGACTTTTCCGCTGCTGTCGTAGAAGCAGAGCATAACCGGAATATGGTTGAAGATCGTTTCGAGAACCTCCTTCTGCTGCTGCAATTCACTCTCAGCGAGGCTTCTCTGGACGATCTCTTCCTGCAACGCTTGATTGGCCGTCTCCAACTCAATAGTCCGCTCACGCACTTTCAGCTCCAGTTCTCGCCGCATATTTTGCAGCTCGCCACGCTGACGCTCCAGCTCGGTGATATCATGCCATACAACAATCGCACCTTCATTTCTGCCGTTCCTGGTTACTGGTGATGCGGAAATGCTTACATAGCACAATTCTTCGCGGCCATTGAGGATCGTGAAGCGTTCATCCCCGAGCCGATCTCCTCGCAATGCCCGGCGAGCCGGAAGCTCCTCAGCAGGGACATCCCTTCCATCAGGATATCGGATCGAGCACATCGCCGCCAGCAGTTCCGGATCCATGCCGACCAGGTTAAAACCGTGGAGCTCTACAGCACGGGAGTTCGCCTTTGTTATGGTTCCGTGGACATTGTAGACACTTGCTGGATTATAGAGGGAGGAAAAAACTGCTTCCAACTCGTCAGCTTTTGCTTCCACTTCTTGTCGTGCTTCGATATGCTGCAATCCCAGGGAAGCAATGGCTGCAAGCTGCTTCAGCACGGCTTCATCCTCTTCAGTGAAGTGAGCGCCACCTTCCTTGTCGGAGAGCATGATCAAACCGTTTGGATGCAAGGCATGTCCGAGCAGGGAGACTCCCAGAAGTCCCCGCAGTGGCACGTGCCCTTCAGGAAGACCCCACCAGCGAGAATGAGAATACAGTTCCTCATCGGTCATCCGAAGGGAAGTTTCATTATTAACCAGTTCCAGATGAACGCCGCCTTGCTTGCAGCTGAGGGGATCCTCTACTAAGCAGTCCGAGAAACCGGGAGCCGTCGAGTGAGCCCAGGTCCGAAATATCTGGTTGTGAAAATAACCGGAACAACCAAGTCCGGCACCGGTAAGCTCACGAGCACCATCGGCAACCGCCTGAAGAAGGCCCTGAACCGTTTCTTCCCGTAGTACTTTGTTGGCAACACTGAGAAGCGTCTTCAGTCGTCGCTGAGAAATTTGCGGTTCCAGGGAATCTGTTGTTGTTTCGCTTTCCCGGTGACCGTTCTGAGGAGAATACGAAGGAGGGAAAATGGTTAGAAGGATGAGGCCGATTTCTTTGTTGGCAACAGCAGCGTGACTCGCGACTAAAACAGGCGTTGTAGTACCTGCCTCTGACTGGAAGGTAATACGACAGGACTGATGACCGTCGCCGAGCACTGCTCGTTCGAGAAAATCCATGAAGCACTCCCGATCATCAGGCAATACCCACTCGAGAATACGCTTGTTCGCCAGGGCAGCAGGAGCGATACCGAGAAGCCGTGCGGCAGCGGAATTTACTCTCTCGATTCGACCAAGGGAATTGACAACACAGTATCCTACTGGCGCGTCGGTAAAAAAATCGAACTGTATTTCCGGCACCATCGGCTGCTCCGATGAATGGCGACCGCGATTGCCGGTATGGTGATTCACTTCGGCCTGGTAACGCTGAAGATCCGCAATTAGGTTGGACAGAATAGCACCAAGAGAATCAGATCCTCCGCCCGGAGAAGGCTTTTCTACCGGCTGCTGCCGGCTACCGGACCCGTTTCCGTTTTCTTCGGATTCTTCCATTCTCTCGTCCCTCTACAGTACGAAACGATACCGCAATTCCACGCCTGCAACAAACATTCGTCAGTGTTTCACCGTATCGAGGTATGCCTGCCTTTGTCAAGTGGATTTTCAACGCCTGCGATCAGCCGCTGAACTGAAGATTCATTTTCTCCAGTATCTGAACGTCCTTATCCCATAAGGGATCCGGATAACACTGTGGATAAAATGTCATACTGGAATTGAAGGAAGCAACTGCGCAGCTGCCGCTCCTTCCCTTTATCCACTGATCCGCCTGTAGAGCTCGTCAGCGTCGATCATACTTATACCCTTGGTCGAAAGACGCTGAACAGCCTCTTCAGGGTTCTCAAAACGGAAAATAATGATCGCTTTATTTCCCCTCCGGAAGGTCATCGCATACATGTATTCTACGTTGATAGTGCACTGCTCGATGACCCGCAGCACATCGAGCAGCCCTCCGGGTCGATCCTCCACTTCGAGAGCGACCACTTCAGTGGCATTAACCACACAGTGAGCCTGTTCCAACACTTCACGAGCCCGTTCCCAGTCTCTCACGAGTATACGCAAGATGCCGAACTGTTGCGTATCGGCCAGGGAAAGAGTAAGTATGTCGATACCCTCTTCCGCGAGTACCCGGCACGGCTCAGTCAAGCGCCCAGGCTTGTTCTCCAGAAAAACCGAAAGTTGAGTCAGCTTCATCATCGCCTCCCTGCATGTGGTCAAACCAGTAACTACTCGGGCAGCAGCTCATTTTCTGCCCGCTCCTTTGTTCCTGATTCCTGTCTTGCTACTCATTCCTCCGGTCGATGACCCGCCTGGCTTTCCCTTCGCTGCGTGTGATAGTATAAGGTTCCACAAGCGTTATCGCAGCCCGGATTCCAGTCCGCCGTTCCACAGCCCTTGCCAGTCTGCCGCGGAATTCTTCCAGCGCCCGGATAGTGTCACTGAAAATCGATGTCGTCACTTCGACCTGGATTTCCATTTGGTCAAGTCCTTTTTTCCTGCTCAGGATGATCTGATAGTGGGGAAGGGTTCCTTCCTCAGCAAGCACGGCGTCTTCGATCTGCGAAGGAAAGACGTTGACGCCGCGAAGGATGATCATGTCGTCGCTTCGTCGGCTGATCCGCTGAATTCTCCGCATGGTGCGGCCACAGGGGCATGGCTCCGAAATAATCGTAGTGATGTCACGGGTACGGTAGCGAATCATGGGCAAAGCTTGCTTATCCAGCGTGGTAAGCACCAGCTCACCTTCACTGCCTTCCGGGAGCGGCACACCCGTTTCCGGATCAATGATTTCAGGATAGAACATATCCTCGAAAACATGAAGTCCGTTCTGTTCCCTGCACTCGCACGCCACTCCAGGTCCGATGATCTCAGAGAGACCATAGATATCGTACGCCTGGATGCCTGCTTCCCGTTGCATAACCTGGCGTATGGACTCAGTCCACGGCTCAGCGCCGAAAATTCCGGTACGCAGCGGCAGATCGTGGAGCGAAACACCCATTTCTGCTGCAGCCTCGATCATATGGACAAAGTAACTCGGCGTACAGCACATAACGGTCACGCCGAAATCCTTGAGCAGCATGATCTGGCGCTCCGTATTGCCGCCTGAGGCAGGGACTACAGCCGCACCCAAGGCCTCGGCGCCGTAATGAATTCCCAACCCGCCAGTGAACAGCCCATATCCGTAGGAGTTCTGCACAATATCTCCCTGGTGGACACCGCATCCTGCGAAGGCACGCATCATCACATCTGCCCAGCTCGCCAGATCATGCTGCGTATAGGCAACCACAATCGGCTTCCCCGTGGTTCCACTCGAAGCATGAAGCCGCACCACGTCTTTCATCGGACTGGCAAATAGTCCGAATGGATACGTGTCACGCAGATCAGTCTTGACGGTAAAGGGAAAGAGGGAAAGATTCTCGAGTGACTGCAGGCTCTCGGGAGTCAGTCCTCGTTCGTGCAGTCGCTGGCGGAAGAGTTCGACATGGGTGTAAGCACGCCGGACTACGGCTTTGAGGCGCACCAATTGCAGCTCGCGAAGCCGTGACAGCGGCAAATAGTCCATGGCACTGACAGGATTGAAGCCGTTGTGTGCGACTTTTGGCTCGTCGTTCATACAACTCCTTTCTTAAGCACGTTGGTTTATCTGTGGCACATTCCCGCACCCGCACATCATGCAGGCACATAGCGCAAGCAGTATAGTATTGCTGGCGTCTGAAGACAAGATAATGAGCATTTCTCGGATCGAAGCTTTGTCGCACTTAGCGTATCAAGACCAAAGGTCATGCTGAACGTGCACCAGCATCTACTAAAATTGACACGTCGCCAGACCCTGAAACGAGTTTGGGATCACACAAGAGGTATTGCGACACAGTCTCATCACGAAGGGGACGGGATGCAGGATGAAAAAAAGTTTCTGTCATCTGGGATAGAATTGTCGAGTATCCATTACCGGCTGTGAACAGCGTACCCAACAAGGAGGGCGTCACCGGTTTTTGTCCGCTGAGAATCCGGATTCTCGAAAATAGCTCATCTGGCCTGATACTGCAAGGCCTCAGGTATCAGCTCTTGAATAGACTGTATGCGGTTTTCATCAGCCGGGTGAGTGCTCAGAAATTCCGGAGGGCCCCCGCCCTGTCCGCTCGCAGCCATACGCTGCCAAAAATCAAGCGCGCACCGAGGATCATATCCGGCCATTGACATAAATACTAATCCAAGGTGATCAGCCTCCGATTCCTGCAGCCGGCTGTAGGGAAGCAGGACACCGATCTGGCTTCCTAGGCCGAAGGCGGTCATAAATAACTGCTGGGTAGCGCCTGGTTGCTGAGACAGCGCCTGACTGAGCGCCATACCACCGAGCTCGGTGAGCAGCGACTGGCTCATCCGCTCTTCGCCGTGGCCTGCAATAGCATGGGCGATCTCGTGTGCCATCACTGTGGCTAGACCACATTCGTTTTGCGTCACAGGCAAAATACCGGTATAGACCACCACCTTACCTCCAGGCATCGCCCAGGCGTTCTTGCTCGCGTCCTGAACGAGGTTGAACTCCCACTGATACCCGCTGAGGTGGCCGGCTTCATTCGTTTGTGCAAAATAGCGCTCCACTGCAGTCTGGATTCCCCTTCCCACTGAGTTCACCATCGCCGCTTCCGGAGTATTTTGAACCATCTGATGAGTAGAAAGAAACTTGGCATACTCCTGGTTGCTCATCTGCATAACTTCTCCGGAAGAAACGAGGTCAAGCTGCTGCCGTCCGGTGATGGGAACGGTACGACACGACCACAGGCAGAGAGAAATCGCGAGCAGAATACCATACGTTATTCCGGCCCGCATGCTGATCGAATGAGGTAGTGCTGCCATAGGAGCGTCTCCTTCTGTAGGTGTTGAGCCTAGTATCTTCTGGTTACAGTGTCGGCTCATCCTTACTGCGTGGTAGCCAGAGCGGCAGCCCCATTGTCAGGGTGGTGCTACCTGCCAAAAAGGCCCAGCAGACCATAGAGAATCAGATAGATGGCAACAATGTAGTTAAGCAGGCGAGGAATCAGCAGAATGAGAATGCCTGCAATAAGCGCCAAAAAGGGCTGCATAGAAAGTGCTGCAAACATGGGATGTTCTCACCTCCTGAGCGAACCATGCAGATGGCGGGTTTCGTCGCAGCAAGGGATCTGATGCAGATCGGGAAAAACCAAACGCATCTCTGTCCTTCTTTCCTCCGGCTGGACAACCCTGTCTTGCTTGATATAGCGCTTTGTGTTCGCCGCGTGGCACCGACAAACAGCCGGGTTAGCAAAAATGGCGGCTGGATGAAGAAAAGCAGCTCTCACCATTTTTTATTGTACCGGAGCAGGCTGCTCGTCACCATAGGGTGAAGACAGTATTTGGCGAGGAGTGCACCCGTAAGAAGCTTTCGACGCCGCTGCTTACAACAGGCATGATTCCCCTGACGGTAGTCAGGCAGGTTTATCCGCCTGTTGCTGCTCTTGCTTTCGCCGCAGCGAGTTAATCCCTTTTACAAGCAGAAAAATTGCCCAAGCAACGATCAGAAAATCAAGAACCGTCTGGATAAACATACCGTAGTTAATGCTGACCGCAGGAGCGTCTGCCGTCGCCTGCTTCAGTATAATCGCGAGCCGCTTGAAGTCTACCCCGCCGATCAGCAACCCTATGGGAGGCATAATAATATCATTAACCAGCGAGGCAACGATCTTGCCGAAGGCGGCACCGATGATAATACCCACTGCCATATCAACGACATTTCCCTTCACAGCAAATTCCTTGAACTCACTGACGACAGACATCGGCTGGCCTCCTTTTGTTAGAAGTTCCCAATGCGCCCCGAGACGCTGTCAAAATGCAGCTTGGGCAAGTCGCTGCATCGGTACAGACCTTTCGTATTTTCTCACAAATACCATTTCAGGCAACCACTTTTTTCCGCCCAGCGAACTCTTCTCC
>JAGOGO010000020.1 GCA_017996625.1 Deltaproteobacteria bacterium
AGCCGCCTGAAGGAGTGGCGCTCCATTGCCACTCGCTACGAGAAGTTGGCCGAAAGCTTCGAGAGTGTCATGCTCCTGCGCTTTATCAGAATTTGGCTCCATGACCTATTGTCATACACTCCCTAGGGGATCAGCAGGAAGCTGAAAAAAGTCACGGTGGTTCGAAGTTCCATGTGGAATAGTGAGGAGTAAAAAGCAAAGAGCAAGAAGTAAAAAGTGAGAAGTGAGATAGGAACGAATCACTCCTCATCTGACTACTCCTTACTTTTCACTCCTTACTCCTCACTCTTTACCGTATTTTGAGTCTTGAACTCGTTCTGCTAGCGATGATAGCGTTGTGCTACCGCTTCAAAACCCGGCAAAGCGCGGCAAATAGTCTCTTCAGGTACGCAATAGGAAATGCGGAAGTAGCCGGGTGTTCCGAATCCCGAACCCGGCACGGTTAGTATTCTCTCTTGCTGCAGCTCCCGAACAAACTGAACGTCATTTTCATGCAGGGACTTTGGAAATAGATAGAATGCACCTTCCGGCTTGTGAAATTCATATCCAGAGGAAGCCAGTCCGTCGCACAGACGATCTCGCCGTTTCTTGTACTCCTGAGCATCGCAGGCAAGGTCTTTGGTGTTAACGATGACGTGCTGCATCAATGCCGGTGCATTGACAAACCCCAGAATGCGCATACAAAGAATAAAACCGTCCATCAATTCTTTACTATCTTCAATCTCTGGATGCACTGCCAAATAGCCGATTCGTTCGCCGGCTAGTGAAAGGGACTTGGAGTAGGATGTCGCAATAAAGGTATTGCGGTACAGTGGAAATACAGCAGGAACAATCACATCGTCATAGACGATCTTCTTATACGGTTCGTCGGAAACAAGATAGATCGGTCTGCCATGTTCGATGCTCTTGCGAGACAGCAGATCCGCAAGCTCTTTCAGGTTGGACTCCGGATATATCCTTCCGGTGGGATTATTGGGAGAATTGATCAGCACCGCTCGCGTCTTGGGAGTGATTGCCTTTTCAATGGACCCGACATCGATCGAAAAATCTGGCGCCGTAGAAACCAGAATCGGAACACCTCCAGCATTGTCGACATAGAAGTAGTATTCAGCAAAATACGGCGTGAGCAGGATAACCTCTTCAGCAGGGTTAAGAACGGTCTTAAAGATGACATTAAGCGCCCCCGCAGCTCCACACGTCATCATGATATTATCCGGCCTGACCATCATTCCCTGATCGTAGGAAACAAACCCGGCAATAGCGGCACGAGTCTCAGGGTAGCCTGCATTCGGCATGTAGCTGTGCCGGCCGCCTGCCGTATTGTGTGCTGCATCGATCAGAGCAGCAGAAAATGCAGCGGGCGGTTCCACACAAGGGTTACCGAGACTGAAGTCAAAAACATTAGCGTCACCATACCGTGCTCGCAACTGAAGTCCTTCTTCAAACATACGGCGAATCCAGGATGCGCGATCAATAAAATCCAGAATTTTTGTCGCAATAGGCATTGTTGTTTACCTCCAGCACTAAACATGATACGCTACGTAAAACGAGATCGAATTCTCGTACCTACGATGGCGAATCGGTAATGGACATTCATTAGACTAGCAGGCATCTGTCAACGAGAAAGCTGCTCGCAAAACCAGCGGTAAACCAGTTTGGCTCCTCGTTTTCGGTTTTGAGCGGAGGGCAGAAGTGATAAAATTGATACTCTTTAAGGCCCTGTATGAGGAAGGGGATGTCAACCTCGTCGTGGATACCACGGAAGAAGGGGTATCGGTACCGCCTCACCTGTACGGGAACATGACGAATTTCATTGTGGGTCAATCCCCTTCACCACTGCTTGAAGTGGATGAGCAGGGTATTATGGCTCCGTTGCGCTTTGGGGGAGAGAGATTTCGCTGTTCATTCCCGTGGTCGTCGATTCGAGCAATGATCTCTACAAAAGCTATTATCCATTTCCCTTCGGAAGAAGAGCCAACCGGCGAGAGACCGAAGAAGTCATCCTCTCCGCTGAAGGTGATCAAGTAAAGCAGGGACGCATCATAAAAACACGTCCCTGCTTGTAAACAAAAGCCACTACCCTACCTGTCTCTGTTCATCGTCAAACCTGGCTGATGCACCCTGGTTCAGGCCTTCGTAAACACTTCCGGTTTGATATAGTCTCCATACCGGGCCTGAGCTTCCTTGAGTCGCTTCCGCTGCTCCTCCAAAACGGTGAACAACACCTGCGGCGCATCGGTCACTTTAGTTCGATAGATGGCTTCGATTCGATCCAGCTTGCTCAGGTTTTCCGGAATCCGCACCATAAACTGCTTGTCATATGCTTCGCGCGTGTAGGTTTGGCCGAGAATGTCTTTGAACAGAGGCACCAGATCTTCGTACAGAGGCCGCTTGCCGGTTGGCGTGTCGAAGGTTTTCACGTCCTTGTGCACCCGCAGTTCCATCCATTTGTACCAGACTTTCTTGTCGTTCTTCTCGTTAAGAAAACTTCCGTCCGCGTCCCTCAGGAAATAGTTAACCGAAAAAATCGGAGGAGGCGTGCTCACCCGCTCGCCGAGACAAAGATTATCCTGGATGTACCTCCCAATCGGAATAGAAAGAAAGTCCAGATTCGACATCGGATTGAATTCCCGCACGCCTTCTTTTCCTAGCGTGGCTGCTGTTGTTTCCGATTCCAGGGAAGCACCCTTGGTGATGATGCCGTGCACCCAATCAAACGACTCTTCCACTGGAGGGTTGGTATCGGAATCACGCCCGCCGTACACGACACCGCCGACTTCGACTCCTTCCGGGTTGTCAATACTTGGATCAAGATTATCGAGCAAATCCAGACTGAGCGTAAACCGTGCATTGGGATGCGAGCAGGGAATCTCTTTACCAGCGGCATCCTTCTTGCCCTTGAACCAATCGCCGGAATGATTCTGTCCTTTTTCCGGTATCTCACCATCGCGTCCGATCCAGTGAACATGCCGGTCTTCAGTTATGAGCACGTTAGAAAAGATAATTTCTCCAGGATTGAGGAGCGCTTTCCACTGCAGCGGATCATCTTTTGAATTGACGCCCTGGATGATACCGAACATTCCTTTTTCCACATTTACTGCACGAATCTTGTCGCCCCTGACCCGCAGATAGGCAATGTCGTCGCCTACGATGCTTTCCCCGTCCAGCATGGCAGTGGAGGTCTTTCCACACATCGATGGGAACGCTCCGGTAAAATAGGTCACACGTCCTTGCGGGCCATGAATTCCCATGACAAGCATATGTTCCGTGAGCCAACCTTCACTGGAAGCCTGCTTGATCGCCAGGCGCATGGCGAGCTTTTTCAAGCCGATAGTGTTTCCGCCATATTGAGTGTTAGTGCTGTAGACCGCGTTATCTTCGATGTCGATATAGATCCGGCGCTTATCAAGATTCTTGGAAACATTGCGGCTGTCCACTTCGCCCTGAGAATGAATAAACCGGTAAAAGGTGCCGGCCGGCCCCTGTCTCACGAATTCCTGGTAGCCGGGCCGATAGAGCAAGGTTTCACTATGAGCTACATACGATGAGTCAGTCAGCTGAAGACAGGGAATAGAGAAGACCGAGTTCGTAGGTCCTAAGCAGAAGAAGCAGACGTACAGCTCCCGGCCCGTCATCATGCCTTTAAGAATTTCATGAACCTCAGCCAACCCCTGATCACGGTTTCTTGTGCTGATGCTTTCTCCCAAGTCAACGCCCGGGGAAACCAGAATGTTGGTGTGATCTTTGTCCCGGCCCTGATCGCCGTATGCGTCAAAATGAGCCGTATGTCCTTCAAGAGCAAGCTGGATCTCCTCTCCCTGTCCAAGTGCTTGCCTGCGAATATAGGCGATGTCTTCCGGGGTATCGGCCGAAACAAAAACTGAAGCCGGATTACAGAGTTCGACATAGCGGGCAATACAGTCAAAGACTCTAGAGTTGTTTACGGCCGCAAGTTTCTCAAAGCTGCCCTGACTAAACCGCGTCTTAAGCGCATCAAGTGCCGCATTTCCCATGCTCATTCTCCTTCTATGAAAGGCCAGTGCTCGGTCTTGCTTATCCCGTATCTTGGCAGATTATGGGTAAGTTTCCTGCAGGCCCAAAACGGTTTAATGGCAATTTCTTTCGACCACCGCCTGGGAGCATCGTTTGCTGATCTCTCCGGCAGGCAATCAGGAAAGAAGCTACGGATTTGCTACAGAAAAGGCCTTTATGGCCAACGCTTACTTATACCGTACCCGCGTCCGAATAATCAAGGTTTTGTTATGGCTCTTTCGTCCGGTTTCGCCACGCAAGCCGTTCAAACGGCGAGAACGGTTTGAATGGCTTAATCGGTTTGAATCCCGCGAAACGCGGGACGAAGCGAGGGATTATCGGCCCAGGATCTCGTAAATCCGAATCTTCTCGGGAAAGGTGCTCAGCATGGAGGTGTCCACCGCCCGGAACCGCGGCTGCTGCTGTACAGCTCGCAGTGTCTTCTCGCTCATGAGAATGCTGTTCGGAATCTGTCGGCATACATCCTGAATCTGAAAAACCGTGTTTACCGCATCGCCGATAACTGTATAATCCATCTTCTGCTCAAAACCGATGTTACCAATAACAGTCTCTCCGGTGTTAATGCTGATGCCGATGCTGAACTCATCTCCACCCTGAGCATGGACGTGTTCATTGAAAATTGCCATAGCATCCTTCATTTCCAGAGCTGCGGCAACAGCGTTGTCTGCATCGGCGATGCTGGTTTTCACTGCCCCGAAAATTGCCAGGAAGCCATCACCGAGGTACTTGTCCACTACTCCCTTGTGCTGAAACACAATGGTTCCCATGGTAGAGAAGAAGAAATTAAGCAGAGCAACCGTTCTTTGAGGACCAAGAGACTGAGAAAGCCGGGAAAAACCCCGGATATCGATGTTGAGAAACGTCAGGGTTTTGAGTTCTCCTATCAGCATCCGATCCTCTTCGTTGACAGTAACGATCTTCTCCACCACCTCTTTAGGAACAAATTTCTGGAACATCTTCCGAATGCTTCGTTCCTGTTCAGCAATAGAAACGGATTGCCTGTAAAGGCGGGCGTTTTCTAGAGCAATCGTAACCGAGGCGGCAATAGACTGAAGCAAGTGAACATCATTATTGTCAAACTCACCTTCAACCTTGTTTAGTACTTCAATCGCTCCGACCACCTTTCCCTGGGAAATCATGGGAACACAGAGAACCGAACGAGTTTCCAGCCCTGTCTCTTTGTCGATTTCAGCATAAAAGTGCGGCGAGCTATTCACATCGTGCACAATCACCGGCTCACCACGAGCTGCGGCATATCCGATAATTCCCTGACCCAGCTTGAGACGAAACTTTCTCAGCACATTTACATCACTATTCAGAGCGACTTTAAAAACGAGTTCATCTTTTTCAAGGAGTACCAGCGATCCAGCCTCGACATGCATCATCACTCCGATCATATCCATGGTGTACCGCAGGATCCGGTTTATGTCGAACGTCGAAGCCGCAAGGAAGTTGCCGATCTGGTTGAGCGTATCCATTTCGCGGCGCCGCTGGTCGACCAACACCGCCAGACGATCCTTCTCCAAAGCGCTGCTGTATTGCTCCGCCAAACAGTAAATGAGCTCTCCTTCATGATAGGAATAGGCATTTTTCTCTGAAGAGCCTAACGCCAGTACGCCAACCGACTTCCCGCTGAAGCGCAAAGGAAAGATCATCAGTGAACGTATCCCCTGCCGCTTGAAAAGATACTGCTCAAGCGGATGAGAAAGTTCGAGTGTATTGGAAACAATGAGCGGTTTTTCCTCTCCCAGAGCCCGCTCAACCACCGAGTCAGCATAGAGCAGAACTCTCCCTTTGGTAATCGTAGTAGGGATGAACGTCAACGCATCGAAGATGACGAGACTGTTTTCGTTGGCATTGTTGACCAGGAGCGTCAGAGCCACGCTGAACGGCACGATTTCGCGCACTTCGCGCAGTACCGCACGCGATGCCTCATCTCCGCGCAGAGAAGAGTTTGCAATGCGAGTTACTTTTTCGAGCGATGTCCGAACCTTTGAAAGCAGCTCGTTTTTTTTCAGAAGCGAAAGGTTGTTGTAGCTGAGAGCGGCATTGCTTAGAAGTGGAATAAGGGAATCAACGTCTTCCTGGGTAAACGTGCCGCCACCGGTTTTCTTCGCAATCGTAAGGACGCCGACAATCTCGTTTATTGTCTTCAATGGCATGCAGATGAATGACTTCCCCTCATAATGAAACCGCGTATGCACACCAAAGCGCTGATCCTTTTCGATGTCTTCTACGAGCAGAGGTGCTTTGTTAAGCACCGCGTATTTGGCAATGCTGGTAAGAAATGGAATCCTATCTCCTTTCCTTATTTTTTCCTCACGCCCAATGGCAGCCTGAACGAAAAAATATTCCTGATACAGTCGCTCCAGGACGAGAATAGATCCTGCCTCAGCCTGCACCATGGCCAGTGCACGTTCGAGCGTGGACTGAAGAAGCTCGTCCGTATCAAAAGTAACATAACAGAGATTAGACAATTCCTTGAGAGCCAGAATCTTGCTTGCTTCATGGTTGAGAACGCAGAGGTTCTTCTTAAAGAGATCATTCATGGTTTCAAAAGCACTGACAATACCCTTCAGCTCATTGGTGGCAGCGCTCTCAACGGCTGTTTCATCACCGGCTACAGTGTCCTTGAGAGACTGAGAAAACGAACGGGCTATCTGAGAGACCTCATCAACAATGGTGCGCAGCAGAATGAAACCCAGCAGCGAAAAGGCCAAAATCACCAGAAAGAAAAGCTGCATATTCTGATCAGAAATGATCCCATACTCGATGGCAAAGTAGAGAAAACCCAGGATGGGTACAATAAAGAGAGCGCCAAAAGCAACCGACAGCCGTTGGTACAGTCCGGTATTCCTGAGAGAGAGTTTTGCGAGAAACTGAGGAGCCTGCATAAATATCCCATATCCCCGAGGTTACAGCCAGATAGCGCGGAACGTTCCGCATTATCTATAATGTACATTTTCCCCTGAGAGTCCGTCAATTTCAGCAACGAAGCGGAAAGCACAAAAAAAGTAGCACTTTCCTTGAGCATTTGTGATAAATTAACCATGAATTTGCGTATGATACATGGCTGAGTGCCAGGCCACAACCAGTGTGGTCCTCTCGAGGTGGAGAAGCAACTAAGGGACTGATGAGGAAACAATCATGAGCCGGACGAATGCCAGGAGTATCATAGAAGAGTTATTCGATGACGCCGGCATTACTGTCAACGGCAGTAATCCCTATGATATTCACGTACACAACAACGAATTCTATCCGCGGGTTCTCAGCGATGGCGCACTCGGTCTTGGCGAGTCATATATGGAGCAGTGGTGGGAATGTACTGCGGTGGATCAATTCATCGATCGGGTTCAACGTGCCAACCTGCCTTTCCGGCTGAGAAAAAGCTGGAAGATTGCCTGGCATTACCTTAAGGCTAAAATTTTCAATCTTCAAAGTATCCAGCGTGCATTTCAGGTCGGTCACAAGCATTATGATATCGGCAACGATCTCTATCAACGTATGCTGGGAAAGACCATGGCATATACCAGTGCCTACTGGACGACGGCCACTACGCTTGATGAAGCCCAGGAAGCAAAAATGGATCTCGTCTGTCGAAAAATTGGCCTTCAGCCGGGCATGAGTGTGCTTGAACTGGGATGTGGCTTTGGCTCTTTTGCCAGGTTTGCCGCCGAGCACTATGGGGTTTCTGTTACCGGATACACAATTTCCCAACAGCAGGCCGAGTGGGGCACGGGAGCCAACAAAGGCCTGCCGGTCATAATCAATCTTGATGACTATCGGAAAGCCCAGGGGGCCTATGATCGAGTCGTTTCCATCGGTATCATGGAGCATGTCGGTTATAAAAACTACTCCACCTATATGGATCTCGTGGCCCGCACGCTGAAGCCTGAGGGTATTGCCTTCATTCACACGATCGGTGGCAACTTTAGCATGACGAATACTGACCCGTGGACATCCAAGTATATCTTTCCGAACGGGATGTTGCCGTCAATCGCCCAGCTTGGAAAGGCCATGGAGAAGATTTTCGTCATGGAAGACTGGCACAATTTCGGACCACACTACGATAAAACGCTTATGGCCTGGCACGAAAATTTCGAGCGAGCATGGCCTGAGCTCGCCCGAGCCTACGGAGAACGGTTTTACCGCATGTGGCGGTTCTACTTGCTCGCCTGCGCCGGAGGTTTCCGGTCTCGCCGCCTTCAGCTCTGGCAGATTGTCATGACCAAGCTCGGCAGAGAGCAGCCTCTCTGTCGACTTAGTTAAACAGGCCTTCAGGTGATCTCTTCCCACACCATCATTGTTGGAGGCGGACCGGCCGGGTCAACGTGTGCCTGGGAACTACGGCGCCACGGAATTTCGGTACTCATTCTCGACAAGCATTCGTTTCCGCGACCGAAAATCTGCGCCGGCTGGATCACACCACGAGTCTTCAACGCCCTGCAGATTGAGCCCGATGAATACCCCTTTACGCTGGGTGAGTTCAACCGCATCACCTTTGCTTTTTGGAGCCGGCAAGTACCCATCCGAACTCGACAATATGCTATCCGGCGATATGAATTCGACCACTGGTTACTGAAGCGTTCAAAGGCGGAAATACACCCTCACCAGGTACGAGAAATTCGTTTGCAAGAGGACTGGTATGTTGTCGACGGCATTTACCGCTGCCGCCATCTCGTAGGTGCAGGTGGAACTCACTGTCCGGTGTATAAAACATTCTTCGAAGAGAGTACGCCTCGCCAGCAGCGGTTCCTGATCGCAGCCATGGAAGAAGAATTCGCCTTTACTCCGAGAGATCCGCACTGCTATCTCTGGTTTTTTGATCATGGCCTTCCCGGATATGCCTGGTATGTTCCAAAGGGGAAAGACTGGATCAATGTGGGCATTGGCGGACGTCTGATGACACTGAAAAAGCAGAATAAGACTATCCGACACTACTGGGACCTGTTTGCTCAGAAGCTTGAAAGCCTCGGCCTCATTACGAACTACGACTTCAGGCCGAAAGGATACACCTATTACCTCCGCCACACCACAAATGCCGGAAGAATCCGCAATGCGTTTGTTGTTGGCGACGCAGCCGGACTGGCGACACTCGATATGGGGGAAGGAATCGGTCCGGCAGTGGAGAGCGGGCTCCAAGCTGCTGCCGCGATTATGAGCGGTCAGGAGTATCGCTTTCGATCGATCCCGAAGTACAGCCTGCGGGCTCTGTTATTCCCGGGAAAGAAACAGCCGTGGTAGCCGAGTACAAGATTCAAGATTATTCAGTTTGAATACCGGCGGACTTCGGCCAACATCAGCTCCGTAGCTCCGTAGTCTGGGTAGAGTGAAGCGAAACCCGGGGATCCTATCAAGAACATGCCCCCTCTTGAGCAAAGAGGGGGCACGGGGGAGTTCGGTCTTACTTCTAACTTCTTACTTTTTACTCTTCACTGTTCCACCTTGAACCTGCAACCAACATCGGCCGCACTCAAGTCTCAAGTGCTTTCCAGCATCGCTCGCAGATCGTAGGGTGATCCGGGTTCTTGCCTACTGATTCCCGGAAGTTCCAGCAGCGCTCACACTTCTGATCCGGCGCCTGCCTGATGACAATCGTTAATTCTTTCCCGTTCCCCTCAGCGGTTGTCACCAAACTCACCCGGGAAACAATGAACAGCGTTGGCAGAAATGACACATACTCACTAAGGAGCTGCAGCTGGGTACTCGTTCCCTGAATAACCACCTCGGCAGCGAGCGAGCTGCCGATCAGGCGATCCCGGCGAGCGTGTTCCAGCTTCTGATTGACCTGTTCCCTCAGCTCCAGAAGTCTGTTCCAGCGATCATCGAGTTCCTGATTCCAATGATAATCTTGCCCTCCAGGGAAGCGAGACAAGTGGATGCTTTTTTCCAGCCCCGGTGTTTTTTCCACCAGATGAAGCCAGACTTCTTCAGTGGTAAAGGGCTGGATGGGTGCGTACAATTTTACAATCGCAACCAAGATCTCATAGAGCGCCGTTTGGGCAGACCGCCGCTCCCGCGAGGATGTACCGTCGCAATAAAGCCGGTCCTTGAGCACATCGAGATAGAACGCACTCATATCGACGACACAGAAGTTGTGCATCCGATGATAAATTCGGTGAAACTCAAAAGCCGTATAGGCTTCTTGAATGTCTTTGGTAAGTTGCTGCAGCCGGTGCAGCGCCCATCGATCAATTTCTTCCATATCCGTATATGCTACCCGATCAGTATCCGGATTGAAATCGCTCAGATTGCCGAGCAAGAACCGGCAGGTGTTGCGAAAACGGCGGTACGCCTCTGACAGACGCTGCAGAATCTCCTGAGAGATACGGATGTCATCGCGGTAGTCTTCAGCCGCTACCCACAAACGCAGCACTTCGGCACCGTACTTTGTTATTACATCATTCGGATGGATGATATTGCCCTGGCTCTTGGACATCTTCTTCCCTTCACCATCCACCACAAACCCGTGCGTAAGGACTGTCTTGTAAGGAGCCATACCGCGATTCATTGAACCGGTAAGAAGTGAGCTCTGAAACCAGCCCCGGTGCTGATCGCTACCTTCCAGGTACAGGTCCACCGGCAGGCTGATATTCTTGCGGCTTTTGGCCACTGCGGCATAGCTCACACCGGAATCGAACCATACGTCGAGAATGTCTTTCTCTTTTTCAAATGCTTGACCACCGCAGGCCGGGCACGCTATTCCGCGCGGAAGCAGTTCCGCGGCTTCCCGACTAAACCAGGCATCAGCTCCTTCTTTTTCGAAGATATCCGCTACATGATCGATGACATCCTTGCGGACCAGCGGTTCCCGGCAGGAGGAACAATAAAAGGCTACAATCGGAACACCCCAGCTCCGTTGCCGGGAAATACACCAGTCGGGCCGGTTTTCCACCATGCCGTAAATGCGCTCTTCTCCCCAGGCGGGAATCCACTGCACTCCGCGAATAATATCCAGAACCTTTTTGCGGAACGCGTTGCGCTCCATTGATACGAACCACTGCTCAGTGGCTCGGAAAATGATCGGGTTCTTGCAGCGCCAGCAGTGAGGATACGAGTGAACGATTTCCTGTTCTCCGACCAGCTTGCCCTCAGCTCTCAGCCGATCATTGATCGGTTTATTGGCATCGAACACATACTGACCGGCAAAGGAGGCGACGTCATCGGTGAATCTGCCCTGATCATTGACTGGCGCATAGATATCAAGATTATACTTGAGCCCGATTTCGTAGTCTTCCTGACCATGGCCGGGAGCAGTATGCACGCAGCCGGTTCCGGCTTCCAGCGTGACGTGCGTTCCCAGAATGAGCAGCGAGTCTCGATCAATATACGGATGCCGGCACCTGAGCCCCTCCAGCACGGTTCCAGGAAAGGAAGCAATAATCCGATAGTCATCCCAGTGAAGTGCCAGCACCAGCTCTTTCAGCATGCCATCTGCAACAATATAAATAGCGTCCTGAACCTGAACCGCCACATACACAAAATCAGGATGTACACAGATGGCCAGGTTCGCAGGGATGGTCCAGGGAGTAGTAGTCCAGATGACGACGGAGATGTTCTTTTTTCCAGTCAATTCGGGGAGGCGCTCGCTGATATCCGACACCAGTGGAAATGCCACGTAGATGGAAGAGGATCGATCGTCTTGATATTCGACCTCTGCTTCCGCCAGTGCGGTATGGCAAGTCGCGCACCACTGAATCGGCTTCTTACGGCGGTAGATGCTGTCTTTTTCCACAAAGGTGCCGAATTCCCGCACAATGGTGGCCTGATAGTCATAAGACATCGTGAGGTAAGGGTTGGACCAATCGCCGAAGACTCCCAGACGCATGAATTCTTCACGCTGAATCGCCACGAACTTTTCTGCGTACTCTCGGCAGCGAAGACGCACTTCGGTTGGCAAGAGTCCTTTCTTCTTTGCGCCCAGCTTCTTATCCACTTCATGTTCGATAGGCAGGCCATGGCAGTCCCAGCCCGGAGTATAGTTTATTCCGAAGCCCATCATGAACTTGGATTTATTGATGAAGTCTTTGAGAATCTTGTTCAAACCATGACCCATATGAATATGGCCGTTGGCATAGGGTGGGCCATCATGGAGAATGTAGCACCCGCGGGGGCCGCTAGCTGCTTCAATGCAGTGGTAAATATCCATCGATTCCCAGTGCTTGAGCATCTCAGGCTCTTTTTGAGGAAGATTTGCTTTCTGAGGAAAAGCAGTGGCGGGCAAATTAATCGTGTCTTTATAATCCATACCGTGTGAGTCTTATATAGTAAAGGTTAATAATATCCTTCATCGTCGCTCAATTCGAGAAGTTCCCATGGAGATTTAAATGCCTAAGACTATCATACGGCGGGAAAGAGTCAAGGAAATTACGGTACATGCCGAAACTGAGGAATGTAGCAATGGCTCCCCCTTTGTCAATGCGCGCGCAGACGACGGAGCAATATCAGACGGGCTCAAATAGAGAACCCCGGGTGTCGCTTCACAATCCATCAAGACCATCAACGTGGATGGGGCAATGGATGTGGATGGCGTGGATGGGGTCAAATCTTTGATCTTGACAATTGCTCGAGCTCAGCACACAGAGTCGCAAACATCTTCTTTTCTGAAGGCTCTTGAGCAAGTAGCAGCTGAAACCGCTTCCTGGCCTGGCTCACTGAACTATAATCAATCCCTCCCACTAACCTGCCAATCTCAGCCTGACGTATTCGACTGTAGCGATATAGCAGCTCCATCAGCATCGCTCGCTCACGGCTATGTCTGCCTCGTGAGCACAGATCCTCTTTCCTCTTGCCGATAATCTGGCAGAATCGATCGATCAGCACTTCAGGATCATACAGCGTGTGCAACTTCCGTAAACTCAGCTGCTCACGCTCTGAAGTTCCTCCTGTATCCATCATTTTTCCTTTCACCCATTCAACAAACGCCCCCTTCCCTATGATCCCGGTCCCTTTCCCGATTTCCAGCGGGCTCTCTCCTTTCGGTCCGATCCCCTCTCTGATAAGCATCCGGTACTGCTGCATACCTTTACCTTCACTCGCTCCCAGTCTCCCCAACACTGGCTCGTAGTCCACAAATCCCTTCCGCTTCCCTCTATCAAAATATCCCGCCAGGCTGCTTGCCTCATACCTGAGCAGCTTTTGCCATTTCTCTTCCACAGGCAGATCGCCTACCCCGTGCACGCGAATCGGATTCAAGTGAATGTAGCGAGACACCTCCAGCAGGTAATTGTCAGCATCGATCAGAAATGCTTTGTAGCGACCTTGGTACAAATGCCCTACGCGATTATGGCGCCGATTAAAGGCTGCAGTATAGCAAATGGTGAAATGTCGCATGAACTCACTGAGGTTTGCCTTCGGAGTAGTCAGCAACAAATGGAAATGGTTGCTCATCAGCACATAGGCAAGCACCGAGACCTGGTAGATAGTCAATGAGCATTCGAGCTTTTGAAGAAAAAGCTCTTGATCCTCTTTATCCAGGAAGATCTCCTTGCGTTCATTGCCTCGACCAGTGATATGGTAGTAAGCTCCAGGATAGATAATGCGCAACGATCGAGCCATCCCTCCCCCTCCCAATAAACAATGCCTCAAATAGTCAAGATCAAAGATTTGACCCCCATCCTTTCGGCTTACCACTACTCCTGCTGCATTGGTGAGCTTCTGGGGTGTGCCGAGACGATCGGGATAGTAATAGAGGGATGGTGCGCTCAGTGCACCCTACTTCACACGACCATTTGGTTTTCTAGACACAGCTAAGCCGCTGACGTTTTCCAGCATATCTCCGAGATGATCAATCGCTTCGTTGAGGGCATCTTGTACTGTATTAGCGTTAAGTTCGACAGACGATCCAAAATTGACTTGGGAAAACGCTGTTAGAATTAATTCATCAGAGGGTTCGTGTCTTGGCACATTACGGCTATCCCGAGGAAATGTTGATTGAATTCTAAACAGTTCGTCTCTCCAAGCCCGATACCTAAATACACTCTTATCTTCTAACGACTGAAACAATTCGATTCGAAGTGAAAAATGCTCTCCATCATCTCCAAGTTCGAAATGGATATCCACTTCGTAGGTGTCTATGAGCTTGAAAAAAGGGCTGGTAATACATGGATGCTTCAGTTTCATTATTACGATCCATTCCGTGTTATCAGTTAATCTTCATCTGCGCCAGCATTGAGGACACTGACAATGCCTTGTATAAGTTCCTCTGGCGGCACTCGCTTGACACGCCTTAATAGCAGTCTGACATGCAGTTGATCTGGTCGGTCCTGATCCTGTAGCGGATATTATTCGTTGACTTGCAGACATACCGCCATACGGAGTTTCATGGCATGTGGCTTTGCAGACCCACCTTCCGCAGTCATCTTTTGGTGGATCAGCAGGGGGATCATCAATATCCTCCCTAATATAAACGATGTAGTATACAACGCCAACTAGAACAGTTGTGTAGGTTGGGTTGAACCACTGCAGGTGGAGAAACCCAACAAATACAGCCGCTCCCTCTGTGCCATTGTGTCCCTGGATCATTTGTGTATTCGTCCTCATTGCCTCCTGTTCCTTAAGGTTAAGTAAGATCCCATTTTCTTTACCTTATATGAGGCTTGGCGTCTGTTCAAATGATCTTTTCCTTCATAGTATCTACGCAGCTTCTATAGTGCTGCTTCCGGCTAGTTGCGACAGCAGTGTAGTGCCGCCGGAATATCGAGCAACGTCCAAAGAAGTCTGATTCCGTTTTTCTGCTGATCGTTTTATAGTAATGAAAAGGAAAATGGTTTTTGCCGATTCAGTCATCGGGAACATTTTTCCTATACGGAGGGCATGCCTATGAAGTTCCTGGTCATCTGGGAGTTGGATTATGCACACCTTCGCCAAGAAGCGATCAAAGCGGTCATGCTGATGCCTGACTATGCCAAGAAGATTCGCGACCAAGGCAAACTCGTCGTACGATATCATGTCGTCGGCAAACATGGCGGGGCCTGGATCTACGACGTCGACTCCAACGAGGAAATGGAGCGGCTTCTGGCTATGGCGCCGGTGTATAACATTGCCCGCTTCGACGTCTATCCGCTTGCGGAAATGGATACCCCGGCGGACATCGTGCGGCCGATCGAGAGCACGTCCTGGGATTAGAGTGGCTCGAGGTTCAACAGACAGTGAGGAGTGAAGAGTAAGGCGCAAGAGTCTGCTGTTCCAGGTTGCGGGTTGCAGGTTTCCTCATTAGCCATAAACTTGCAACCCGTAATCCCACGCCGCGCGGGCTGCGCTTCAGCTCTTTATCCCCCGCGAAGCGGGACAACCCGCACCATTCTTACCCTTCTTACTCCTACCTTCTTACTTTTTACTCCTCACTGTTCCCACCTTGAATCTTGAATTCTCACTGGCACGAGCTGCCCGGACACAGCACCAGGCATTTGCCTTTCGACTTCCTTCCAGATATCTTAATTCTATCGCAACAGAAACATTCCCGACGAAACAGTAAGGAGTAAAGAGTCAGGAGTTAGAAGTTAGAAGTAAAAAGCGCCAGTAAGCCGCGTGGCGGCAACCTATGAGCAACGAAGTGATGCCCACTTCGTTGGAAGTAAGTAGTAAGAACGATAGGCACGAATCGCCCGTCGTCTTAGAATTCCTTACGTTTCACTCCTCACTGTATTTCGAACCCTAAATCCATGTATAAGCACCCTACAAACACGCGGGTTTTTCAACAGCCTGTGAGTGGAGATTGCATTTCATAAAGGAACCCGTGCCGTGAGCATTATTGATTATTACTTCAAACGCGCAAACGAAATTATCGGTGAGAGGACTCCGGAAGAAAAAAAGTACGACGACGCCATTCTCCGAGCTCTTAAGAAAGGCAAAACCACACCGGAGGCAATCAAGTTCGCCAACAAACTCTTTCCGAGAGAAGCCTTGGAATTTTCCGAAACGACGTTACCGGATCTGACCTCACACTACCGCTATCTGCTCGAGCATGAGCGGATTCTCAAGATGCTGGGCAGAAAATAGCTCATTTTGAGCAGGCCTATCAGAGGGCCGGCACAAGGCATGCCCCCCGCGCTGTTTTTCAAGGGCAGACATACAGGTTCACCTCTACATTCCTGCCACTGCTCCTTACTCTTGCTTTTCCCCGCTCTTGCCTATACATTTTCTTACCATAGAAAAGAACCACAAAATCCCCCAACGTCCCGCCTTCTCGGAACGACGATAGGATCGCGGTCCGAAAGCAGACGGCCTGATGCGACAGTGCTGTTTTTCAGCCGGGCAGCCCGCAGCTGTCCATGCCCGCCACCTAAGGAGGACGAATATGCCAGCCATAATTCGCAAGCATGGTCTTTCGATTGTCTGGTTCGGTATGTTCACCGGGAAATCGGTTATTGGCTGTACCAGGAAGGATCACCGGAGTCACAGAAACTCGATGGGAAAACCGAGCCGGGCAGTGCTTCGACCGTAAGGCCGGAAGATCCTGAACCCAGGAGACCGCTGCATGAGCGGTGAGGCAAGCACGCCCTGTAACGTTGATGGGCACGAGAATGTCCAGATGAAGCATACGCTTCTATTTTTTGCTTTGTCACCGTTACCGAAGCTGGTAGCATGGAAAAAGAACCACTGTGATCACCACCGAATTCCCCTTTAATCCACTTAAGAAAGGAGATACCAATGACTACTCCCCTTGTCTCCAATAGCCATGAACAGCCGCCTCTGCCTTATGAGCAGAACGCTCTTGAACCGGTTATCTCGGCAAACACGCTGAGCTTCCATTACGGCAAGCACCATAAAGCCTATATGGACAATATGAACAAACTCATTGCCGGCACTGAATTCGAAACCATGCCGCTGGATAAGATTATTACCGCCACTGCCGGCGTTGCTGATAAGACCGCGATCTTCAACAACGCCGCCCAAGCCTGGAACCATAACATCTTCTGGCTCAGTATGACTCCGGGCGGCGGCGGTGAACCGCCGGCCGGTCTGAAACAGAAGATTGAATCCGCTTTCGCTAGCATGGATGCTTTTAAGAAGGAACTAGCCAACGCTGCGGTCACTCAGTTCGGAAGCGGCTGGGCCTGGCTGGCTCTTGCCGGTGACACCCTCAAAATCGTCAAAACCGGCAATGCCGATAACCCGATGACGCAGGGCATGAAACCCCTGCTGACGATCGATGTCTGGGAGCATGCCTACTATCTCGATTACCAAAACCGGCGGGCCGATTATGTCAATGCGGTGATCGAAAAGCTGCTCAACTGGCAGTTTGCTGCGGCACGTCTTGAGGAGTGAAATGTAAATATAGTGAGGAGTAAGGCGTAAAGAGTGAGGAGTGAAAAGACGATGGCTGATGCGTGCCTATTCTCCCCAACTTCTCGAATGAAACTCGCATGCAGAACAGCTCCTCGGTGAGCAGCAGATGATGGACCCTGTGGCGTGCTGAAGCGCTCTTGAGTCGTGAACTCCCCCGAACCCCTCTTTGGAAAAGAGGGGAGCAGAAGGGGTAAGGCAAAGAGCATAGAGCGAAGAGCCTGCGGCAGGAAGTAGCGCTGGCCGCACCAGGTGTTGACCAGCTTCCCCCTCTTGAGCAACAAGGGGGTTAAGGGGAGTTTGCTCTTACAATCAATGCGATTTGCTTCTTCTGCGATCAACCTGGGCTCCGCCCAGAGGCTTTCGCTTACTTTTTACTTCTTACTCCCCGGCCGGGATTTCTTTCGCCCGCTGCAAGTCAAAGACTAATTGGTGAATACTTTTGGTAAAAAACTGCTTGATAGAGTTCCAGGAAGGCAGGTCGGCACAACAGTACTGCGGATCAGGATCAAGCTCAGCATCGGAAAAATACACTAGTGATTTGCCCATGTGAACGGGATTGATCCGGTTTGGTCCGAAGCGGTGCACGGCATTTTCTGCAATCTTACGAAAGGGAACATCCCGGGCCACAAAATAGAGGTCAACAAAGTCCCGCTTCGCACCACGCTGCGCAACGGCAATCATTTTCATGGCTGCGATATCGAGAACTCCGGCAAGTTCGACGCCTTCCCATTCGGTTTTCTCATCAATAAAGGGATAGGGATAGTGGAAAAATGATACCTTGGTTTCCGCAACCGTGCAGGTGAGTGTACTCTCATCCTCTTGGATCACCACCGGCTGAAGTCCTTCGTGTTCGATGCGCCGGTACAGTTGATCGGTTGAAAACGGCTGTTCACTGAAGAAGTCGAGATCGGCAGAGATGCGGTGCCCCAGGTACAGCGTCAATGCTGTTCCGCCTGCCAGAAGAAAGTGTTGGCCAGTCAGCACTGTTTTCAGGGCGCTTAGAATGGTCAGAGTTTGGGCAGGAATACAGCGCTGGTGAAGACATTCACCGACCACAGTCAGTCGTTTCAAACCAGATCCTCCAGAAGTTTTTTGATTTTTCCGAAAGCTTCCTGCTTATCTCGAGAGTCTGAGTGATGAGTCGGGTAGGATAGACCCGCTGCAGCCACAGCAGCGCCGGGAAATCACCGAGATCGAGAACCCGCTCGATAACATAGGGAGCATGATTCTTGAGATCGATGTGCGCAAGGGTGGTATCCCAGAACAAAGGCCGAAAGCGTTGCGGCACCTGTTGTTCCGCCTTGATCGCCTCAACCTTCTTCTGAACCGCTTCATTGGACATCGGCCCCAGATACTGGTTGATTACTCTACAGCCTTGTCGGTATGCACGATAGGCATAATTTTGATTGCCGATTTTCTTGACCACAATGCTCATTGCACATCCTCGAAGACCAGTTTACCAAGCATTGTTGGGTAATGCAAGTTCCCTATAAAGGCTGTGTGTCCTGCCCGCTATCCGGTTCCCGCAGCACCAGGCCGGGTGGAAGTGATTCTCCGAAGATTTCCGTCTTTTCGTCTTCAGCAGTTTCAGTAGGATGTATCAGCAGTTCCTGGTAACGCTGCTTCCCTTCAAACTGAGCAAGCCGGTCAAGAATACGTTGAATGAGGCGTTCATCCAAATCCCGCTGCCGGTCATTGCAGAGGCGTGCCATCTGAGAAAGAGCGGCAGCAACCGGCTGAGGGTTTTTCACCTCCAGGTCGAGAAGTTTCTCTATCCAAACAGAAACAACCTCCTTAGGTACGACTCGATTCAAAGGTCCATAAAACGGCATCCGGGCCCCCAATCGGGAAAGACACCACAGTTCGAGCTTGCCCGCTTTCTTTCCTTTGATCGAGGCTAGCAAGGTATCTCCCAGTTCCTGTTTTATTTCTATCGGCAGCCGTTCGAAGCTCGCTGCTGCCATCCACATCTCCATGAGTTCCTGTGGTTCAACCCTGAGTTTTCCTTTTCCGGCCTTTCCGCTGGCCTGCCGGAGCACGTATGGCCTTAGTCGATCGAAAATGGTAAGCTGATGTCCGGTCTCCAGTCCTCCCGCAATGCGGCGCCAGAGAATCCACCACTCCGCTTTGCACTGAGCGTCGTTCGCTGCATATAGACCTTGAGGAAAAATCTTCCACACTTCTTTGATCTTCCAGCCATCCAGAGGATGACCGAAGCCGGGCCTCAGAAGAAACCCGGTAAGATTCAACCAGCGTGCTTCGTATTGAGGACCAAGCCTCCGTCCGTCTTTTGCGGAAATGAGGATTTCGGCCAAATGACGGCTGGCCTGAAGCGGCCAGCGCTCTTTCTTCATCCCCAGCAGCTCAGTCAAACGTTTCAGGATGCTTTCCGGATCATCATCTTTGCGTATCGGAGGGGTGAAGGTTCGACTAAGCAGTTCGGCAGCAGCGGAAAGCGTTTCTTCTTCCATCACCACCTCTTCTTCACCGGAAGGATGCCCTTTGCGCAGATCGAAGTGCAGCTGCCAACGATGAGGGGTAGTCCTGGATTCACACCACAGACTGAGTGTGCCCACTTCCGTAAGCTGAGCCTGCAGCCGCACGGGAACTGTCGTCGCCCCCGTTTTTTTTCCGAAACGCAGCACCGTACGCACCGGCGGCAGAGCATGGAGTTGGTCTTCGTTCAGGCGGTACATCTCGCCGGCCCGATCATTCATGCGCACACTGGACGTATAGAGATCAAAGGCTACCGGCCGGTTGGCCCAGGCATCAAACGTTCGCTCAACGGTGACTGTTTCCCCTTCTTCCATGTTTCGTTCGATAACGCACAAACCGGAAAATGTTTTCTCATTGGAAGGTGTCGCTTCGCTGGGGGGAGCAACCTTGATGTAATACGAACGAGGCATACCGGCGCCCACCCTGATCCCGAATCCTCTCCGCACCCATCCGTAATACGCAGCGCCCCGGGCTACCGCCAGCTCAAGGCTCTCGTTTTCCAGAACAGCAGGGCGCCAGGCGAGTCCGTCTCGAGAAGAAAACCAACTGCTGACGATGGTCCCGATCCTGTCTCTGATCATTCGGGGAATAAGAGCACCGCCGTTAAAAAGAATGAGGTCCGGCCTCGCTAGCTCCGTGTTGGTTTCTGCTGCGTGACTTTGCAGAAAGCGGGCCAGATGCCTCGTCACACAGGGATCGGCGGCATAGGGCAAGCCCCATTCAGAGAGTCCGGTCCGGCGTGAGACTTCGCCCGATGCTTCATTCAAGTCAATGACGGAGAAGAAATCCTCCAGCACGACTTGCTCGACCTCAGGACGACTCAGTCGTGCCTGCAGTGTGCCTCCGATGAGCTTTGTGCCGCGTCCCATGAGGGCAATAGTCTTTTCCGAAACATCTTCCCGGGAAAGGATTTCCTCTTTCGCAGCACGGCAGAGGTGACAGAGCGTATGCCAGCGGGCTGAATCAAGCTTGCCCGGTCTGCCGAGAATACGGCTTTCAATCCTGCGAGCCAAGGTAGCATCGATATTGTCGCCACCCAGCAGCAGGTGCTCGCCAACCGCAATCCGTCTGAATCTGAGCTTCTCGTTTTCAGTAACCAGTGTAATGAGACTGAAATCAGTAGTACCCCCGCCCACATCGCATACCAGGATGACCTGCTGCGGCTGCACGAGCTTAGACCAGTCCGTTTCGTGACTGCGTAACCATGCATAAAACGCAGCTAGTGGTTCTTCCAGCAGCGTGACGTGAGGCAAACCCGCCTTCTGGGCGGCTTCGAGAGTAAGTTCCCGGGCGACCTCGTCAAAGGAAGCGGGCACCGTGAGTACGATATCCTGCTCTTCAAACCAGTTCTTCTCGCCCTTCTCCTGCTGGGCATGATTCCAGGCATCCCGCATATGACGCAGATATGCCGCCGAAGCATCTACCGGAGAAATCTTTTCAACCTCAGCAGGAGCACCCCAGGGGAGAATTCTGGCGGTTCGGTCGACACCGCCATGACAGAGCCACGACTTGGCAGAAGAAACAAGCCTCCCGGGAACAAGCGATCCATGTTCCCGGGCGAAGATGCCCGCCACTCTGTCAGGATTGCTGTTCCAAGGGAGAACAAGCTGTTCACGGGGCAGATCGTATGGTCCAGGCAGGTAGAGGAACGACGGAAGGATCGTCTTTGACTCCACTCTTTCCGGATAAACGATCTGAGGAATCGGCAACAGCTGAATTTCCGACTTTCTGGTGCCGACCTGGGTGTCAATGAAAGCAACAGCCGAGTTGGTTGTCCCCAGGTCAATACCGATCAGGAATCGGCTTTTGTTTTCCGTCATGAGAATAAGTTCTCCCTGTCCATTATAAAATCAGTTCCTATGGGGAGACACGCAGGTCTGCCCCTGCGCCGGTTTCAACCGAGAGTTTTAGGGGGTTCACGTCATTCAAAGCTCTATGCGGGCTACATGGCTGCCCCTACGTCGGATTCGACTTCCAGGAGGGCGCAGCAAGCAGCGCCCCTACATCACACATTCAACGTTCGACTGATTACCTTTGCTCCATTGCTCCGCTGCTCCATGCTCTTTGCTTCTATTTCTGCTCCCGCACATTGAATTCCAATTTCCATCGCTGTCTGCCGTCGCGGGCGACGCACCAGAGTTCCAGGGTTCCTACTTCGGTAACCCTACTGTGAAGCCGTACGGGAATAACCACCCCTTCACCCTGCTCATGTTCCAGGTGTGCCTCCATGGTGGTGATTTCATCGATTTCTTCGTTCCAATCCTCGATAACATCGCCCACCTTGTCCTCGTGCCGCACCGTGGATCCAAGAAAGAAGAAGCGTGCGGTCTCACCAACCACCAGGCCGAACTCCTGACCGGGAATGTCCGCCTCGGTTCCTTCTTCCATGCCGAAGGGAACAACACAGAGCGCCTTCAGCGGCGCCGGCATACCTGGAACCGCCGGCAGAGCACTTTCAATACCGATGTAATAGGAACGCGGCGTACCGCCGTGAATACGAATGCCGCGGCCCCGGGCAGCCAGCCCATAGTAAACCGCTCCCAAGGCAACTGCTCGATCTGCATCCGCAGCGTCAAGCTCTCTGAGAGAACGATCCCGGTCATCATCAGATCTCCATACTCGTACCATCTCAAGAAGTCGTTGGCGCAAAACCTCAGCCTTCATCACGCCGCCGTTGAAAAGAACAGCAGTGGGAAATAGCCGGTCAGACCCCTTGGCGCACTGCTGGTGAACAAACGCTGCCACGTGCCGGCTGATTCGGGCATCCTCAGCATAGGCGAGCCCCAACTCTTTTATGCCGACCGAGCGTCGCTCTTCGGGTTTGTCGGTTACCTGACACATGGGGAAAAAACCATCCTGCAGCACTCCGTCCATCTCTTCCCGACGGAGCTCGGTGCGCAGAGAACCGGCGATCAGTTTAGAGCTCTGTCCAAGGATCACCAAAGGATACGAGTGTCGCTCCGGCTCCTGAAAAAGCGCTTCCTTAGCTGTTCGACAGGCATACCAGAGCGCCCGCATCTGCCAGGAATCGATTTTGCTCCCTTGCCGGAGCAGTTTCTGGCGCACCGTATGAGCCAAGGCAAGATCCATATTGTCTCCGCCGAGCAGAATATGGTTACCGACTGCGATTCGGTTTAAGACCAATTCTCCGTCTTGCTCAGCCACTTCAATGAGACTGAGGTCGGTCGTGCCTCCACCGATATCACACACCAGGATCATGTCCCCTACGGTCACCAGGTTGCGCCAGTCATCTCCAACCTTGTCCAGCCATGCGTAAAATGCTGCCTGGGGCTCTTCGAGCAGAGTCACCCGGGGCAGTCCGGCCTGATCAGCAGCCCGAACCGTCAGCTCCCGGGCTACAGCATCGAACGAAGCCGGTACCGTCAGCAGGATTTCCTGATCTTCCAGACGATCCCCCTTGTCGTCCGAAGCCATCGTGAAGTTCCAGGCGTTCCTGATGTGCTGCAGAAAATACGCTTGTGCTTCGACAGGAGAAAGTTTTTTCGATTCCGGAGATCCTTCCCAAGGCAGGATTTTTTCATTACGGTCCACAGCCGTATTGCACAGCCAGGATTTTGCGGAAGCGATCATTCGCGACGGGATTTCAGATCCACGGGCCCGGGCAAACTCACCAACAGCACTATCGTTATTACTGTCCCAGGGAAGCTCCAGGCTTCCTTCAGGAACATCGTGAGGCCCGGGTAGAAAGATAAACGACGGCAGAAGCGATCGTTCTGCGGTCAGTCCTGCTTGAACAAGCTGGGAAATCTCAAAGATCGCAACTGATGAACCAGCACCTTCCTGATCAGTCACCTCACTATACGCGACAACACAATTGGTTGTCCCCAAATCAATGCCTACAATGTAGCGTGGCTTTTTCTCTGCCACTGATTGGTCCCTCCGTGTCGTGACCCTGCGGGTCGCGTTCACTGTTCATCATTATCCGTTCGCCGATAGAATCGGTTGGCGTTTGTCGGTTAGTGTCAATCACATTTAGTCGGCCACGATCAATATCCTTACGGTATGCCAACTCCCACCTGCTCCCGGGGTGTTCAAAAAGGCTCAGATGCAAGGCGTGCGCCATCCTGAGGAATGAGGCGTACACATCAGTACGCCGCAATGACGAAGGATAAGCACAACACAGCAGATGGGCCTTTTTCAACACCCCGCTAGGCAACTTCCACTTCCGCCGGCACTATAACCGCCTCACCCTGACTCAACGCA
The DNA here is from genome assembly GCA_017996625.1 of Deltaproteobacteria bacterium. Taxonomy (GTDB): domain Bacteria; phylum Desulfobacterota; class WTBG01; order JAGOGO01; family JAGOGO01; genus JAGOGO01. The sequence continues at coordinate 24,064 of JAGOGO010000020.1, forward strand.
TGCTGAGGAAGGTTGAGGCGTGATACCTGCCAGCCATGATGTCTCAGGACACCTTTAAACGGAGGTTCACCGGTGACATTGCCGATCAGTTTGATCCGGGCCGGATCAAATCCTTTCTCCACCACATAGTCGGTGCCTTCTTCGCCGGAAACGACCGGATCAAGTCGCAGTGATTCTGCCAGCACTTTTCGGCATCCTTCGTGAACACCGCGCACTGCTGCTCCTATCTGGCTGTCTTCATACTGTGATAAATCTTCCTGGAGAAAATCAATGAGCCTTCCTTCTTGCTGGAGAAGCGAGAGCAGAGAGGCTGCCGAGGCTGTATCAATTTTTTTTTCCAGAGGTGCTGCCTTCCCAGCGTGCTCTTTCGTTTGGAGGTCTTGAACATCTTTTCCCCCGGGCTGCTGAAGCAGAGGAAATACGAAGATTCTCATTGCCAGCCAGGAAAGAATAAAGACAGCGAATGCACCTCCAAAAACAACAGGCGCCAGGAGCGACGCGATGGTGCTGACATACCGCTCGACACTGATTATCTCTGGTTCGGCATGCGGGGCGGTAGTACGCAGTGAAGAAAGATAACTTCCGATCGAATCTAACACATTCGTGCCGACCACAAAAAGAGCGCCGGAAAAAACCGCTAGAGCGAGAAAGAGCACCAGAAGCGCAAAGATTGTTTTTCGAGTATGGTTCACAAAATCCTCCTTTTTGTGTAATCGTTCCATATGGACAGAAATCGGGGAGACTCACTTCCGTTGCTTATGAGGCCATGAGGCGGAGATTCGAGTGCCTTTTCCCGGCACGGATTCACTGCATAGCGTTCCTCCGGAGAACTGAACCCGTTCCCGCGTGCTCGAATGTCCCGGGCCGCTTCCAAAGGCCGTGACCGTCTGCGATTTCTCTTCACCGAATCCACAGTCGTTATCTGGAATGGAAAGACTGATTTCATGATCTCTGGCCTGCAGGAAAAGGCACACTTCGCTGGCGTCGCTGTGTTTGTCGACAGCTTGTCTCGAAAGAGGTGAGCACCCTAGAGACGGGAAAAACATTCATTAGAACAAAAATGATATACCTTAACAACAGCGATCAAAAACTGTCAAGAAAGCAGCAGCTGCCTTCAGGTGCTGCGACAGAGCAGCATCGGGCAGATGACTGAGCTCTACAGGCATGAAAAAGCACCTGCAGAGCTCGCTCGTTCGTGTCCGATAGGAATGTTGTTGAATGCTGCCCGGAACTGCAGGACTGCTGCTACTTATCCTTCACTTCGCCGGTTGCTGCGCCATGGAGTTTCACCTCCACTTTTTCTTCCAGTCCCATGTAGTATTCTTTCAATATCTCCAGCACCTCTGGTCGGGAGAACTGAGAAGTCAAGGTTCCACCTTCGGAGAGTGTCTTCCTGACCACGGTTCCGCTCAGCATTACCCGGTCGTCTTTGCCGTGCGGACAAGTTCTCATCGAAGCCATACCGTCGCACTTGGTGCAATAGAATGTCCAGTCGATTGGAAGCGGTTTCAGTTTGAGCGCTCCTTCGGGGATTTCGTAAAATATCTTCTGCGCATCAAACGGGCCATAGTAATCGCCGACGCCGGCATGGTCACGGCCGACGATCAGGTGGCTACAGCCATAATTCTGACGGAAGACAGCATGCAGTAATGCCTCCCGCGGACCAGCATATCGCATCTCCATCGGATAACCACCCATGATGCAGGTGTCCTTTACAAAGTACTTTTCCACAAGCACGTTGATAGCCTTGACTCGCACGTCGGCCGGGATATCACCAGGCTTCAATTTGCCGAGAAGCTGGTGGATATATACGCCATCGCAGATTTCAATTGCTATTTTGGCTAAATACTCGTGGGATCGATGCATTGGGTTGCGAAGCTGTAAGGCGGCAACCGTGCTCCACTTCTTTTCTTCGAAGATCCGGCGTGCTTCGCGTGGGCGCTGATAAAGGCCTGCAAATTCTGAAGGGAAATAGCTTTCACTTAACACCCGGACCGGACCGGCCAGATTGAACTCCGCCTGCTCCAGAACTTTGGCAACGCCGGGATGCTCGGCATCTTCAGTCCGAAACACCTGCCTGCATTCATGCATCTTATCGATCCGGTACTTTTCCGATACCGTCATGGTGGCTATTATCTCATTATTCTCAACATCAAAAAGAGCAACCTCTTGGTTGGCAGCGATGCTCTCAGCATCTTCCTTGGTAGCTGAGACGGTGATGGGAATCGGCCAGAAGACGCCGTTCGCCATCTGGTAATCGTCGCAAACACCCTTCCAGTCGTCATAGCCCATGAATCCTTCCAAGGGAGTAAATGCGCCGATGCCCATCATCAGCACATCGCCGGCTTCACGGGAGGTGATGGGAATTTTCTTCAGGCTCCCGGCTTTCTTCATTTCTTCGGTAAGGGCGTCTCCCTCGAGTAACAACGGCTTTAACGAACCTCCGCCATGAGGTGGAACCAGCATAGACATTCTTGTATCCTCCTTTCTGGTCCATTCGATAGGGTTAACGAATAATCTTCCTCCGATAGCGCACTTCGTCGCAACCCGGCGCAATGCACAAAATTTAACACCCTAAATGAGCCGATATTAGAAACTACAGACAGTATTGTCAATGCAATTAATGTCCAGGCCAGGCAGTCATAGTAGTATTGAGCAAAAACACTGATGAAGAGACGGAGGGATATTTCTGGAACATAGTGCGATGGGGTATCTTCGCCGCTTGAAGAGCGTGTGATGGTTTTTTTCACCGAGAAAAATGCTGGGTCGGGAGAGCAGCGTGGATACTGTTGGAATGAGCCTTGCGTTGAATCGAAGAATCAACCCTCTGCAAGCTGTTTCTTCCATCCTGCCAGATCCTCAAGCGCACGGTCGGCAAACGCCTTCCTTTTCTCCTTCTTCCGGATTCTGGTCTCAAGAGGTGGAAACAAACCGAAATTCACATTCATAGGCTGAAATTGGTCGGGATTGCTGCTCGAAAGATGGTGCAGAAGGCTGCCGATGGCAGTGGTTTGCGGCGGCGAGAGGAGCGGCTTTCCGTCCAGCATGCGGCTGGCATTGATACCGGCCACCATTCCCGTAGCAGCAGATTCCACATACCCTTCAACGCCAGTAATCTGGCCCGCAAAGAATATACCCGGATCACGAAGGAATTGCAGCGTGGGTCGAAGCACTCGCGGCGCATGCAGAAAGCTGTTGCGATGGCAGCTTCCCAAACGAACAAACTCTGCGTTTTCCAATCCGGGGATGAGCCGAAAGACTCTTTTCTGCTCATTCCAGCGCATGCGAGTCTGAAAGCCCACCAGATTGAACAGCGTGCGCTCTTTATTTTCGGCTCGCAGCTGAACCACGGCAAAAGGCGTTTTTCCGCTGCGTGGGTCAATCAGACCAACGGGTTTCATCGGCCCGTAAGCAAGGGTTTCTTTTCCCCGGCTTGCCATCTCTTCGACCGGAAGGCAACCCTCAAAGTAAGGAGATTCATCGAAATCATGGCCTGGCGCCTGATCCGCCTGGATGATTTCGTCGACTAGATGATAGTATTCTTCCCGGGTCAGCGGACAGTTCAGATAATCCGAATCACCGCGATTATATCGCGATCCCCAAAAAACTTTTGCCATATTAATCGAATCTGCTCCTACCACTGGCGAAATAGCATCAAAAAAAGAAAGGTAGGGTTCGCCGATCAACTGTTGAATCGAATGAGCCAGGGCGTCCGCAGTTAACGGCCCCGAAGCAATGATGAGCGGCCGGTCTGCGGGGATCTCTTTCACTTCCTCGCGAACCAGGGTAACGCCGGGATGTGTTATCAGCGTAGCAGTGATGCGAGCGGAAAAATACTCACGATCGACCGCCAAAGCTCCTCCGGCAGGAATTCGGCTGTTGTCTGCGGCATCCATAAAAAGAGCAAACATTTCCCGCATTTCTTCCTTCAGGAGTCCGACCGCGTTCTCTAACGATTCCGCCCGCAAGGAATTACTGCACACAAGTTCCGCCAGAAAAGCCGAGTGATGAGCAGGGGAAAACCGCTTCGGTTTCATCTCCCATAGGACAACACGCTTTCCGGCCCGAACCGCCTGCCAGGCTGCTTCACACCCGGCCAAGCCACCGCCGATGATGGTTATAGGTTGCTCTTGCATAATGCCTCACTTCTGGGCTACACTGTACATTTCCAACTGCAGTAAACGGGTATCGGCAGCAGACATGGCTGCTGACACAGAATGCCTTCATCTAGCTATCGCCTGCAGAATGGATTGGATAATCAAAGAGCCTGGTCGATCGCAGGAAGTCTCAGTGCTCGCAATAAGCACAGGTTTGCTCTTCCTGACCAATGGCATACGACCAGCTCTACCAGAGTGTTGAAGAAAGCAGTGTAATGCAACATCCTCCCACAAGCAAATAAGCGGATGTATGGGGTACCAGTACGCACGAGACAACCAGAGGTATTGCCTGTCCGATAACCTCTGAGGGAGATTTTCGTCATCCTGAAATTTTTCGGCTCTCGCCTCAGAACGACAGCATCGGACAGGCTCCGTGGGGCACTGTGTTTTGGAATGGCCTGCTTCCGAGCTCAACCTGGATGCTGAATTGGCCCGGAAGTATTTAGTGTTATTTCATCGCATCAGGTTATCTCTGCTTGGCGTATGTTTGATAACCAAAATAGAACATAAAATATAGCATGTCAAGATAATTTTTATGGTATCTGTGCATTTTTAATCCATCCTGGATCCTGTATTTTGTTTTGTTGATTTCTATTAATTTTAATTGCTCCTTTCCGCTTACGCATTGCTTTACATGTTCCGGCGAATGTGATACCCAAGAGAAAGATCAGAAATGATCTCAGATGAAATAAAAAAACGTACCAAATGGGCCATAAATTATATCATAGAGAAAGAAAACCTCTCTAATGTGAAGCTTGCTGAACGACTCGCTGTGGGCGTCGGTACTATTAATAATTACCGGCAGATGCTTGCTGAGCCCAAGGGTTCTTTTCTCGTCGCGTTTTCTGAGGCATTTAATTTCAGCTTGAGATGGTTCTTCCTTGGGATTGGCGAGCCATACCCCGGTGCTCGCAAAGAATTCCCAGAAGCATGCGGATCGGAGGAGTATGACGTGCTTGGTCGGGAAGAATCACTATCTTCGGTCAGTGATCAATCAGACAGTTATTCAGCTGATGCATTCGGCCATGCCGTCCGAATGTTGAAAGAATTATTCGATTCTGACAATCCGATGTATGTAAGTGCAATAACTGCTCATTTGCGTGCTCTTACCAGGAATGCACGAGCACAGCAGGAGAACACTGAACTGCATCAACGAATCAACGAACTCAACGGCAGACTACAGCGAATCGAAAAAATGCTGGATCAGCAGATGCGGGATAAGGCCGATAAAGAATAAGGTGCATTGGAAACAAGGCCCGTAACGGAGATCGATCTTTTAACCATTAGCATCGCTTCTTATACTCCGCTCAGCGAAACTGCACACGTTCGGCGGTATTTGACCAGTTCGATGCATTCGCATCGTTTTCCCGGAAATTGCCAGTTCTTACAGAGGGAAATATCAACGTATGCAAGACAGAACGAGTTACCGAGCACCGATAAGAATTGCCCTCGACGCCATGGGAGGGGATTTTGCTCCGGCTATGGCGATAAAGGGAGCACTTAGGGCCGCACGCGCGTTCGACATCACACTTATACTTGTGGGTGATGAGAATATTCTCTGGCGAGAGCTGGAAAAACACAAGTACCAAGGACTTTCCCTAGAGGTGCGTCACGCCCCGGAAGTAATCGAAATGGGTGAAAAGCCGCACCACATGATTCGAAAAAAGAAAAGATCATCGTTACGAGTGGCTTTTGACCTCGTACGAAATGATGAAGCCCATGCTATTGTCAGTGCCGGCAATTCCGGAGCAGTACTATATGGTGCTTTGTTTGTACTCAAACGATTAAAGCATGTTATTCGTCCGGGCATTGCTGCGCGGATGCCCTCAGCCAGCGGCACGGTAGTCATTATCGATGCTGGTGCAAATGCAATCTGCAAGCCGGAGAACCTGATTGAGTTTGCTGTCATGGGCTCCGGGTATTTTCAGCATGTTTTCGAAATTCCCGAGCCCCGCGTCGGCGTGCTCAGCAACGGCGAAGAGGACAGCAAAGGCACTGATCTCACTCGCGATACTCACGAGCAATTGAAAAAAACCAAGCTCAATTACATCGGCTACGTGGAAGGACGAGATGTCTTTGCCGGAAAAGTGGATGTGGTAGTCTGCGATGGTTTTACCGAAAACATCGTTATCAAAACCGCCGAAGGAGTAGCCCAGAATTTCATTTCCGTGCTGAAGAGCGAGATCAGTC
>JAGOGO010000147.1 GCA_017996625.1 Deltaproteobacteria bacterium
GGACCGGTGCTGCGGGCCACGGGTGTAGCCCATGACCTGAGAAAGGTTCATCCGTACAGTGGCTACGAGCGCTATGAGTTTGAAGTCCCGGTTAGAAGACAAGGAGATGCATACGACCGCTACCTGGTGCGCATTAATGAAATGCGGCAGAGTGTTGGCCTGGTCAAACAGGGTCTGGCAGCGCTGAGACCGGGTCCTCTGTGTGCGGATGTACCGCAGGTAATTCCACCCCCTTTGGAACGGGTTGGTTCGGATGCAGCGGCGCTCATTCACCATTTCAAAATCTTCAGCGAAGGTTTCTCGGTTCCGGAAGGACAGGCCTTTATCGCAATTGAATCACCTCGCGGCGAGGTCGGTATTTTTCTGGTGAGTGATGGCAGTCCTCGACCGTATCGGCTCAGGGTAAAGACTCCGTCGTTCATGAACCTTCAAGCTCTGGAACTGCTGACACGAGGAAAGACTGTCTCGGATTTGATAGCAATTCTGGGCAGCCTGGACATCTCAATGAGCGAAGTGGATAGATAACGTTGAACGCTGGACCATCTATGATGGACGAAACGATAACCCTCTCGATCGATGGAAAAGAGGTTACGGCAGCTGCCGGAACATCGATTTTGAAGGCGGCGGCTGCAGCCGGCATCGAAATCCCGACGCTCTGCCACCATCCGAAACTCCAGGGATCCGGAACCTGCCGCATATGTGTTGTTGGTGTTACCGGTATGTCCGAGCCGGTACGGGCGTGCGTTACTCCCGTCGAGTCGGGAATGACCGTCACCACTGCTGCCGAATACCTCGACGAGCTCCGGCGGAAATCGATAGCCGATCTTCTTCGCAATCATCCCCTGGATTGTCCGATTTGCCCGAAAGCGGGAGAATGTCGTCTGCAGGATCTGGTTTATGCTCTGGGTGTCAGGAACTGTGAGAATCAGATACCTCCTGTTGCCCTCGATATTGATACGAGCTCCCCGCTGATTGAGCGCAACAACAATCGCTGTATCCGCTGCGGTCGCTGCGTAAGCGTGTGTGATGAAATTCAGGCAGCTTTCGCACTCAAGTGGCAGATCCAGGGTGACATTCGCCAGGTTGTCCCGGTAAACGGATATCCGCTCAACTGCGAGTTCTGCGGTCAGTGCATCGCTGCATGTCCGGTTGGGGCTATTGGCAGTCGTCTATTTTCGTATAAGGCACGGGTCTGGGAGCTCGACCGGGTGTCCTCAGTGTGTCCATACTGCGGCGCTGGCTGCAGCATTGAGCTCAACGTTCGGAAGAATCGCATCCTTCGGGTGACCTCCGATTCCGATGCGACGCATAACAAGGGCTATCTTTGCTGTCGCGGCGTATTCGGCTATGGATTCATCCAGAGTTCTCATCGCCTGCATACGCCGCTCCTGAGAAGACGCAATGAGAAAATACCGGTTTCGTGGACCGAGGTGCTTGAGTCTGCAGCCAGTAACCTGAAGAGGATTGTTGAGATGTCGGGGCCCAGCAGCATTGCCGGTCTGGGGTCGCCTCGGGTGTCCAACGAAGATAATTACGTATTTCAGAAACTGCTGCGGGCGGGCATCGGCACCAACAACATCGACAGCGTCGCCCATTTTACGTATCGCGCTGTCCAGCGCGGGTTGATGCCAACGATTGGTTTTCCAGCGGGTACGCTCGGATTTGGCGGTATCACAAAGGGGCAAACGATTTTTGTTATTGGTGCGGATGTACACGCTGAAATGCCGCCGGCCAGTATGCAGATCATTCGAGCCGTACGATTTGGCGGATCACGACTCGTCGTGGCTAATCCGCGATCGACCAAGCTCGACGCTTGGTCCGAGGTGCGGTTGCGTTATCGACCGGGAAGTGAACTCCTCGTGGCGATTGCGCTTGCTCAGATTATCATCGAGAAAGGATGGGAGCATACACCCTTTATCAGTAGCGCGGCCGGCGGATATCACGACTTCAAGAAATCATTGAGATCGATTGCTCTGGAGACTATTTCAGAACTTAGCGGCGTCCCTATGGAAGATCTGGTTACGGTCAGCCGGATTCTTTCCGAAGGTGATACCGGATGCATTCTATTCGGACTCGATGCGGTTACTCATCGGCTCGCTGAGAACGTTGTAGCCGCACTTGCCAATCTGGCTTTGCTTACCGGCAAGATCGGGCGGGAGGGCAGCGGACTTATGCCGGTTATGGCAACAAACAATGCCCAAGGCATGCTGGACATGGGGATCACGCCCGATCTCCTTCCTGGCTACCAACCCTACGACCGAAAAGCTCCATTCGAACGGGCCTGGGGGAAAACGCTCTCATCAGAACCAGGAAAGAATTCCACTGAAATTCTTGAAGGAGTAGAAAACGGGTCAATCCATGGCCTCTACGTGATGGGATGTAATCCGCTGCAGGAATTCCCCGAACCAGGACGCTGGCGCGCGGCGCTGAAGAAGTTGAACTGGCTGGCGGTTCAGGATGTATTTCCTACTGAAACAACAGATCTTGCTCACTATGTCTTTCCGGCTGCGACGTTTGCAGAACGGCCGGGAAGCTTTACCAGCGCGGAGCGGCGGGTACAGGTCTATGAGGCCGCGCTTGAACCGCAGTATCATTCGCTGCCGGACTGGCACATAATCCAGAAATTGTCACACTGCTTGGGATATCCCATGGATGACGCTCATCCTGCTTCGGTAATGAGAGAAATTGCTGCTCTGGTTCCCGCTTATAGTGCTGCAGGTTACGAAGGACTTGGCCGGAATGGTATTCTGTGGGGATATGCCGACACAGGTGATCCTTCATTCATTCCCCTGGAGCAACTTTCCATGATGTATGCGCCTCTTGCAGTGGAACTGCCTGCCAATTCAGATGACGAGAAAGACTTCGTGCTGGTAACCGGCTCGGCATTCTTTCACTCCGGATCGCTCTCCACGCATGCTCAGGGGCTCATGATACTTGCCGACTCGGCATGGGTTGATGTTAACGATCTCGATGCCAGAAGACGCGATCTCATTGATGGCGATCTGGTTACGCTGCAGAGCGACAGTGGATCGATTACCGCTGCCGTGAAAAGCAGCAGTCAGGTGCCCACGGGAGTTGTCTTTGTTCCCTCTCATTTTCCAGGCGTGGCAGTAAACGCTCTCCTGGGAGGACATAACTCGTGCCGGGTAACGATGAAAAAAAGGTAGGCTGATGGCGGCTTTCACGGGCTCACTCATTATGATAGTGATAGTCTGTATGACACTATTTGCAGGGGTGGTATGTCTGGCACTGCTGGAACGGAAAATTCTGGGGCGAATGCAGGCCCGGCGTGGGCCGCAGAGGGACGGACCGCTGGGTCTCAGCCAGCCGCTTGCCGATAGCCTCAAGCTGGTGTGCAAGGAGAATATTTCGATCAGTGTGACCGATCCGGTTCTCTATCGTCTGGCCCCTTTCATCGCGCTGGTTGCGACTGTATCTATGGCTTCGCTAATTCCCTTTGGCAACGCCATGCCGTGGTTCGGCATCGACACAGCGCTGCGCATTGCGGATGTCAATGTCGGGCTGATATACGTGCTCACGTTCTCGCTCTGTGGAATTTTCGGAATTTTGCTGGCTGGATGGTCCTCGGCTAATTCCTTTGCACTGCTGGCGGGACTACGCGCCTCAATGCTGGTGATGAGCTGCGAAATTCCCTTAGCCTGCTCGTGCGCAGGTGTTTTAATGCAGGCCGGGTCGCTTAGTCTGGTTACTCTGGTGGAGGTACAGGCGCAACAAGGCTGGTTTGTGTACCATATCCAGGGCATCGGCTTTGTCGTTTTTCTGATTTGTGCCGTGATGAAGTGCAATCGTACGCCCTTCGACCAGATAGCAGCTTCGAGCGAGCTGGCGGCCGGACACCTGATGGAATACGCAGGTGTGAAGTATGCACTTTTCCGGCTGACCGAGTATGCCGGAATCATTCTGATGAGTGCTTTTATGGTAACCCTGTTTTTTGGCGGATGGATTCCCCTGCCATGGGTTGGTGCCCCCCGGGGCCCCCTCTGGCTCGGCCCGATATGGTTCTGGCTCAAGGTTTTTGGATTTTGCTTCCTGTTTGTCTGGCTCAGAGCAACATTGCCCCGCTTTCGTCCTGACCAGGTTGTGAAGCTGGGCTGGGAAGTGCTGTTTCCACTCAGCCTGATTAACATTGTGCTGACTGCAGTGATGCTGGGGTCTTGAAAGGGATAGAGGAATAATGGATCTCCCCTCTCGATGTAATTTTTAAAACAAACCCATCATTCCAGTATTCCATCATTCCAAGTACCTCAGTTTAACTATTATCCTACTGCTTCATGATTGAATTAGTGCTGACGCACGTTATGGGATGGTGATGTTCTACTGGTTAAAAAAAACAGGTGCATTCGCGAAAGGACTCGGCATCACTCTGGGACACGTGTTCATGAGTCCCAAGACCATCTCCTATCCGGAAAAGCGACGCAGCTCCTACTGTGGGGTTCACGGGACGCCACGGTTGACGCAAGATGACCGAGGCAAGGAGCGCTGCGTCGCCTGCTGCTTGTGTGCTCTGGTGTGTCCGGCAAATAGTATCAGCATTGAAGCCGGTGAGCGGGAGGATCAAGCAAAATATCCCCGGCGATTCGAAATCGATTTGTGTCGCTGTATTGTGTGCGGGTATTGCGTCGAAGCATGCCCGAAAGGTGCTCTCTGCATGAGCAGTGAATTCGACGTAGCTGATTATCATCGGGAAGACCTGCTGTACGACAAAAACCAACTGCTCACGAAGAAGTGACAGTGTCGACACAAATTCTTTTCATCTAGGACTATATTCATAGCGCCATAAGTCAGCACCTAGTACGTCATTTCTCACTTCGTTCGGTTGATAAAGAGCTGAGGCGCCGCTTCACTTCGTTCGGCGGATAAAGAGCTGAGGGGCTACCCGCGCCGGCGGTAATCTACTGAGATGTCATTCCCGCGAAGGCGGGAATCCAGAGCATAGCGGCGCTTCTGGTAGGAACGACATTTTATCGAGCACTCATCGCCAGCACAACGGGCTTTAGCAGTGTTGTGGTATGCCGTTCACAATACTGGATTCCCGCCTGCGCGGGAATGACGGCTACATCTTGCATCGTCTTGACGCTGTTCGAACTGGATCCCCGCCTGCGCGGGAATGACGGTTAAAGTGTGTTGTGCGCTTGGCGGGTGGATAAAGAGCTGAGGCGCAACCCACTCGAAGCGGTGTTGCGGGTTGCGAGTTCTTGTTTAGACATGAACCTGCAATCCCTCGTCGCGCGAGATAACCCGAAGCGTGTATCCATCCACGACCCTGTCCAAAGAGTAGGAAAACGCCATGGAACAAGCTCTGTTTTATCCTCTTAGCGCCGTCATCCTCGTGACTGCCGTGTGCATTGTCTGCGGGCGCAAGCCGCTCTACAGCAGCCTCTGGCTGCTTGTGCTGACCGGCTCTCTGGCCGGCCTGTATCTGCTTCTCGGCGCTGAGCTTGTTGCCGCCATGCAGATGATCTGTGCATCAGCTTTGGCGTTGGTGATTCTGATTTTTGTGCTTACAGCTTTTCGAGAGAGCCATGATGGGCCGAAATTTTCTCAACAGCGCTGGCACGTTGTTACCGGTATTGCTCTCAGCTTTCTGATTCTGGCGGCTGCTGGATTCGCTTTCTGGGGAAACATAGTGCCTGGCTCTCAAGCCCATCAAAGCCTCTCATCCCTGGTTATGCAGGAAAGCGGCAATACCCACGCAGTAGGAGCGCTTCTTTTCCGGCGCTATACGTTCCCGATGGAGGTTACTGCAATTCTTTTGCTTACTGCTCTCATTGGAGCGGTCACTTTAGTCAAGAAAGAACATGAAGGAAAAGGATGATGGTTCCAGCGTCTCACTACCTGCTCGTAAGTGCGGTCCTGTTTACCGTCGGCATTGTCGGAGCGATTCTGCGGCGTGATGCATTGACCGCCATCATGTGTGTGAGTGTACTGCTTAATGCTCTTACCCTTACGTTCGTAACTATAGCCCGGGAACTGGCTTCACTCGACGGACAGGTGATCGGCCTTTTCCTTATTGCGGTGATCACGGCCACCATGGTCACGGGACTGGCAATCATCATCAGCGCTGTCAAAGAGGACGGGGCTGACAGGCCTGAGAGGAGTATCCGGCGAGAACGGTAGTGACAAGAGAGAATGTGAGTACACATGATTGAATTTGTCTGGTTAATACCACTCTTCCCGCTGCTTGGTGTGATCATTATTGGCTGCCTTGGTGC
>JAGOGO010000148.1 GCA_017996625.1 Deltaproteobacteria bacterium
CAAAATCATTCTCATCTAATAAATTAAAAATTTTAATAGCTTTTAGCATTAAACTTCTCTATTATGTAAGGTGGTGAAATGAATGTCGGGCATTATTGTTAATGAGCATGAGCCCTTTGAAGTTGCGTTGAGACGTTTCAAAAAACAGTGTGAAAAAGCGGGGATCATTTCTGAAGTAAGAAAACGTCAATTTTACGAAAAGCCAAGCATGCGCAAGAAGAAAAAGCAGATTGCGGCAAAAAAGCGGCTGCAAAGACTGGCTCGCAGAAGTCGCAGCTACTAGGCTTGGTCTTGCTGACCTTGTGAAAACTCTTTCCTTGATTTTCCTCTTTCTGAGATAAATATTAAGAACGAAGCGGAACCCCTTTTTCTATTCGGGATGGGAGTTGACTACCTTTTGTCCCAAAGAGATACTAGAAGAGATCAGGAATCGGGCCAGTATCGTTGGTGTCATCTCCGAGTATGTTTCCCTTAAGAAGGCTGGCAAGAATTATCAGGGTCTTTGTCCCTTCCACAACGAGAAGACACCCTCTTTTACTGTCAGCGAGGAAAAGCAGGTATTTTATTGCTTTGGCTGCCAGAAAGGTGGCGATGTCATTACATTTTTCAGAGAGATTAACAACCTCTCGTTCATAGAGGCCGTTACTGAACTGGGAAGACGTTATGGAGTTAGTCTGCCCGCCTTTGAACAGTCGACGGCTAAAAAGCAGGGTGAGAGTGAGTCGTTTCTCAGCATAAACGAAAGTGCCTGTGCCTACTTTCATTCGGTGTTGATGAAGCTTCCTGAAGGCCAGCCAGGCAGAGAGTATCTGAAGAAGCGGGGTGTTGCACCCGAAATGTGGAAGGCTTTTTCTTTGGGCTACAGTGCTGAGAGGTGGGATGGGCTGGTATCGTACCTGAAAGTAAAGAAGATCCCACTGGAAGCTGCCAAATCCGTGGGACTTGTTTCCTCCCGCAAATCCGGGGGGTACTTTGACTACTTTAGGGGCCGGATTCTTTTCCCTATTACCAGTCTGAGTGGCCGGCCGATTGGGTTTGGCGGTCGAACCGTTGGCGGAAGCTCTCCTAAGTACCTGAATTCGCCTGATTCTGTAATCTACAGGAAGGCTCAGAGCCTGTTTGGACTTTCCGTAACACGGGAAGCAATTGTCCGGGAAGATCGGGTTGTTATTGTGGAGGGCTATTTTGACCTGGTTAGCCTGTATCAAGCTGGAATAAAAACAGTCGTATCCCCTCTTGGTACCGCTCTCACAAGCAGTCAGATCAGGATTTTGAAGCGGTTTACGTCAAACATCGTTATGCTGTTCGATGGTGACGAGGCAGGTGAAAAGGCAGTCCTTCGGAGCCTGGAACTATTTTTGGCCGAAGGCCTGTTGCCTCGAGTAGTCATTATGCCGTCGGGACTCGATCCTGATGAATGTGTTAGACAGAAAGGCCGCCTGTACTTCGAGAACGAAATTGCACAAGCTCCGCTTCTGCTGAATTACTTTATCAGCAAAGCAATTGATAAGACCGATATACTCCGGCCACTGGGTAAATCGGCAGTCGTCGAAAAGGTCATGCCTATTCTTAATGCGATACATGATCCGATAGTTCAGGATGAGTACATCCGAGAGCTGGCTGAACGACTGAGCGTTCGTGAAGATCATATTCGGCAATTTATCCAAAACGATTCTCTCTCTCGAGGGCGAAAAGAGTTCCGCTATCCTGAAGAAGATCGGCGGGAAGAGTTTCTCCTTGCTCTGGTTCTTCGAAAACCCTGCCTTCTTACTGCTATGGATCAATCCGATGTGCTTAAAGATTTTATCAATCCTCGCTTCCGGAGCCTTGGTGCCGCTTTGATCACGATGTATAAGCAAGACGGCAAAGTGGATGTTACACGTCTTATTGACATAGTAGGCGAAAAACAAGGAGCCTTGATCACTGAGCTTACGCTCAGGGAAGATACTCTTGAGGACAGTGATGAGGGTTTTTCGGACTGTATCCGTCAGATCAAGCGCAGCAGGATCAAAAAGATGAAAATGGAACTGACGAAGCAGATTAGAAAGGCTCAAGAGAATCACAATGAATCGGAAATTCGTGCGTTGAACCGGAAGAAAGCCCTCCTGATAGATCAGGAAAGGAACCTTAATTAAGGCCTTGAACTGTAGAGTACCGGTGATTATTCCGAAGTGGAGATAATTGCATGCCAAGAAAACCAAAGATTGATAAGGTCAAGCAATTGATTAACCTTGGTAAGGAAAAGGGTTTTCTCACCTATGATGAGGTAAACGACGTATTGCCGGCGGAAATCGTATCTCCAGACCAGATCGACGAGCTGATGGGGATGTTTGGAGAAATGGATATTGAAATCGTCGATGACATCCATAAGCTGAAAATTTCGGACAAGGAAACTGCCAAAGAGCCGGATGAAGATCCTCTTGAGGAGGGAGAAACAGAAGACAGGTTTACACTGCAGTCCGAGTACTTCGGAATATCTGCAGATCCGGTGCGACTCTACTTGAGTGAAATGGGTAGCCACTCCCTATTGACGCGCGATGAAGAGGTAAGAATTTCTAAACGGATCGAAAAGGGCAAGCAGGCAATTAACGATGTGGTTCTCAATACTCCCTTTGCCCGTCATGAGATTTATTCTTTGGAAGAAAAAATCAGGAACAATAAGATCCTGATTCGAGAAGTAGTCAACGACCTGGAAGAGGAGCTTGGTGATTTTGACGATGAGCATTTTATTCAGCGCAGCCTTGAGCTGATTCAGAAAATCAGGGAAGCTGATCAAGAAATATGCCAGCTTGAAGAAGAACTGGGAAAGAATTCCGGAGAGCGGAAAAAGGGCAAAGCCATTGCCAACCGTATCGTTCGGCGAAAAGCCCTTATTGCAAAGTACCTGCGTGAGCTTCGTCTGCATTCTCGGCAGATAGAACGCATTGGAGGAAAGCTTAAGCTGTTCCATCAGCGGCTTCGTTCGGCGGAAATTGAAGCACTGAGATGCGTCGATGGCGGTAGATCAGCCAAAAAAGAATTTGAAAAGGTGTTTGAAGAACTGCTCAGAAAGAAACCAGAAGAGCGTGAGAGCTTCATGTGTCATCGCTGCCGGGGGGAAGATTCTTCCGAGCTGCAGAAAGCAATCACAGTCGCGCTCAAGAAGATCAGAATCGTAGAGCAGGAATCAGAACAGATAGCGGAAGAAATAATAAAAACCTATAGGGCCCTGGTTCGCGCGGAAGCGAAAACAAAAACCGCAAAAGAAGAGCTTGTCCGGGCAAACCTTCGGCTCGTGGTCAGCTTGGCGAAAAAGTACACGAATCGAGGACTGCAATTTCTTGATCTCATCCAGGAAGGGAACATTGGATTAATCAAGGCAGTCGATAAGTTCGAATACCAGCGTGGATATAAGTTCAGCACCTATGCCACCTGGTGGATCCGGCAGGCAATTACCCGGGCGATTGCCGATCAGGCACGAACGATCCGAATACCGGTGCATATGATTGAGACCATAAACAAGCTCATTCGTACGTCACGGCAGTTGGTACAGGAAATCGGACGGGAACCTACGCCGGAGGAAATCGCCAAGCGGATGGAGCTCCCTCTTGACAAAGTACGCAAGGTTCTTAAAATTGCCAAGGAGCCGATTTCACTGGAAACTCCTATTGGAGAAGAGGAAGACAGCCACCTTGGTGATTTCATCGAGGACAAGAAGGTGATCGCTCCAGGTGATGCGGTGACAAACACCAATCTTTCGGATATAATCCGGAGGGTTTTGGCTACACTGACACCGCGGGAAGAAAAAGTGCTTCGCATGCGGTTTGGTATCGGAGAAAAAGCAGATCATACCCTGGAAGAGGTTGGACAGGATTTTGATGTTACCCGTGAGCGGATACGACAGATCGAGGTAAAAGCCCTGCGAAAACTGAGACATCCCACACGGAGCAAAAATCTGAAGAGCTTCATCGAGAAATGATGAAGCCGTATAGAAGTTGGTTCGCTGCGGACGGGGCTTCCGGCCGGAGTGAAACGTGCAATGCTGACGGAAATGGAATTTCCAGAACGGGCCCATAGCTCAGCTGGAAGAGCTACCGGCTCATAACCGGTCGGTCCCTGGTTCGAACCCAGGTGGGCCCACTGATGGTGTTTGTAAGGTGCTTATGGATACCGGGTTTCTGCCTCTAGTTATGCGTGCCAAACATCATGCTCAAGCATATAGTTGATGAAGTACCCGGAAATGCACTCTTGAGGAGTGCATTTTTTTTGTTAGCCACATGATGTGGTAGAGAGAAGGTGATCTGTTGGAAGAGCAGCTGGAACTATTAAAACAACTTCAAGGCATCGATACTGTTCTGAGCAAAATTGAGACAAGGCGGCAGGATATCCCAAGGATGCTTCAGCGTATAGAAAAAGAGCGCACAAAACGGGAACAACTGTACGAAAAAGAACAGCTGTCCTTGAAAAAGGTAGATGAAGACAAGCGGAAAAATGAGCAGAAGCTCAAAGAACAGAACGAACGGTTGCGCAAATCTCAGGATAAGCTCACTGCAGTCAAAACCAATCGCGAGTACCATGCTGTTCTCAAAGAAATAGAAGACATCAACCATGCGGCAAGTGAACTGGAAACGGAAATCCTCAAGTGTATGGAGGAGGCCGACCGGATCGGTCAGCTGCTGAAAACGGAAGAAGACGGCTATAGAGACTGGATCGGCCAATCCGAGAAGCAACAGAGGGAATTGCAGGGGGAGGTTCTACACTGCGACGAGGACGCTGCCTTACTCCAGGAGCAACGGCTCAGGGTAGTGGAAAAGATCGATTCCGATCTTCTTGCCCGTTATGAACGCCTGCGTGAACGGAGACAAGGGCTTGCAGTGGTAGCAGTTGTGGGAGGCCTCTGCCAGGGGTGCAACATCAATATTCCTCCTCAACAGACGATCGAACTGCAGAAAGATCCGGGCACTATTATGAACTGCCCCTTTTGCAACCGTATCATCTACAGTTCGCAAGAGCATGCGTCCTGAAGACTCTCTGAGGCGTTGTTTGTGAATCATTGGCATTGCAGCCTCGGCAGCTATATGGTACAAGATGCAGTCGCAAACCTTTCTCTAAGCGGGGATTCACTCCAGACAGGAGTGGCCAGGCATGTGCCGTTAAACTTTTTCGAATTTGTTAAAACTGATAACGAATTGCTGAAGCGGACAGAATGGTCGCTCGCTTAGCCTGACTAAGCGGGAGGAAAGTCCGAGCTCCACAGGACAGGGTGCTGGGTAACGCCCAGTCCCGGTGACGGGAAGGAAAGTGCCACAGAGAAGAGACCGCCTCTGGTGGCTGCAGGGTCACATTATATAGAGGCAAGGGTGAAACGGTGAGGTAAGAGCTCACCAGTCTCGATGGTGACATCGAGAGCTAGGCAAACCCCACCTGGAGCAAGACCAAATAGGGGAGCGTCAGTAGGGTGGTCCGCCCGTTGCTCCCGGGTAGGTCGCTAGAAGCATCGGGTAACCGGTGTTCCAGATGAATGGCCATTGCCCTGGTTTTCGAATCAGGGAACAGAACTCGGCTTACAGTTTCGCTTCAGCAATTCATTAATTTCAGGACGCGCTAGTCTTTTCTTCGCCGCCCGGGATTTACATGCACGGTAATCAGGAGTACTCATGCTGGACCTTAAATTCGTCAGAGAGAATGTAGAGCTCATTAAGGAAAAAATGTCTCAGCGCAATGTTAGCATCAATCTTGATGATATCATTGTCCGTGATCAGAAACGCAGAGAGTTAATTCAGGAGGTTGAAACGTTGCGCGGCGAACGCAACGCAGCTTCTGAGCGAATAGCGCAGCTGAAAAAGGAGAAGAAAGAAGCTCCGGACGATATCACGCGAATGCGTCTGGTTTCACAGCAAATCAAGGAGCTTGACACTCAGCTTGAAGATATCGAGCGGGAGGTTCAACAGCTTCTTCTCGTGATTCCCAATCTTCCTCACGAGTCCGTACCGGTTGGCGCTGCTGATACTGAGAATCCCGAGGTCAGACGCTGGGGAGTGGCTCCTCGTTTTGACTTCGAACCCAAGGCTCACTGGACGCTCGGGGAAAAGCTGGGGATTCTGGATTTTGAAAGAGGAACGAAAATCACTGGCGCTCGCTTTACACTTTTGCGAGGTGCTGGTGCACTTATGGAGCGAGCACTGATCAACTTCATGCTCGATCTTCATACCCGTGAGCACGGGTATATCG
>JAGOGO010000149.1 GCA_017996625.1 Deltaproteobacteria bacterium
TCATCGGACAAGATGGGACGGTGATGTATTCCTCTAGCGGCGGTGATTCCTGGACGCAACAAAGCAGTCCGGCCGATGTATCGCTCATGCAGATCACCTTTCTTGATGAAAAGAGCGGTTTTGTTGTGGGAGAAGGAGGGACAGCCATGACCACCGATGACGGCGGAGCCACCTGGAGACTGCTTGACCTCGACTGGATGTCGCTGCTGCCGGAAGAGGTCATCATGATGGGAGTGGTAGCTCCCAATCTTTACGATATCTTCTTTATCGATAAGGAAAAAGGATGGATTATCGGGGATAGCGGCCTTGTGCTTACGAGTCACGATGGCGGGGCCACCTGGATGCTCGCCCGGGCAGGCACTGAGCCGCCACTTTTTTCTGTTTTCTTTGAGAATGCACAGGAAGGATGGGCAACCGGACAAAATGGTCTCTTGCTCAGGACGGTGGACGGAGGCATCCAATGGGACACTGTTGCCGTGCCCGTTGGAGCCAGTCTCTATCGCATCGTTATGGACGGCAGCCGCGGGTATATCGTCGGAGATCAGGGAACCCTGCTTCAGACCAATGACGAAGGCAGAACCTGGAGCTCCGTGCCAGTCATGATGCCGCCTCCGTTTCCATGGATTGGGGACATACAACTGCTAGCCAGTCATAGCGAGCGTCAGTGTATCGTGAGCGGATGGGGTTTACTGAAAATAATGGCTATCCCCGCACCATAATGCAGAAAGGTGGAGGTGTAATGGCACACAAGAGTTTTATACGTTTGCTTAGCGAATGGCTGATACGGCACCGGCTGGGAATTCTAATCGGCTTCATGGCGGTCACCGCATTCTTCGGGTGGAAAGCTATCAACCTGAAAGTTGAAACGCGGTTCGAAGATCTGCTGCCAGCAAATCACCCCTACATTCAGACGCATAAAGCTTATGAAAAGCAGCTTGGCGCCCCATACAAAGTATTTCTTATGCTCCAGGTAGCTAGCGGTGATATCTATAATCAGGATACTCTGCGAAAAGCCCAGGAGATCACGAAGCGGCTCGATTTGATACCGGGTGTGAACCATGACAAGATTTATTCAATCGCTTCACGGAAAGTGAAGAAAACACGAGTTACCGCTGACGGGATCATCACCGAGAACTTCATGCCGCGGATACCGGATCCGGGCGAAGAGATGGTGAATTTCCGACAGACCGTGCAGAAAAATGGATCAGTGTACCGGGTGTGGGTTTCACCCGATGAGAAGTCACTGCTCTTTGCGGCAAGTTTTATTCCGAGTTTGGTAGATCCCCGAGTTCTCTTCAATGACATACAGAAATTGAAGAGAGACATATCTGACGAAAAACACCGCGTTTTCATTACCGGCGAGCCGGTGCTGGCGGGCTGGGTATATAGTTACCAACAGGAGACAATCATAATTTTCGGGCTCACGTTTGCGGCACTGGTTCTCCTTTTGTTCTTGTATTTTCGCAACCTGGCAGGCGTGATTGTTCCAACGCTGTCAATGCTGATCGGAGGAATCTGGGGATTGGGGTTTGCAGGGCTGTGCAACTTCAATCTGGAGCCGTTAACTCTCGTTATACCTCTTCTGATCTCGGCTCGCGCGCTTGCCCATTCGGTTCAAATTACCGAACGATATTTAGAATGCCTTGAGCAGACAAACGATGTCAAGGCTGCGGCGGTCGAGTGCAACCATTCCATGCTCGTCCCGGGTACCACCGGCATTATTACCGATAGTCTTGGAATTCTGCTGATTGCAGTGGCGCCCATACCTATTATGCAGAAGCTTGCTTTTGTCTGCGCCTTTTGGGCGATCAACATTGTGCTGAACGGTATCGTTTTTACGCCGCTGATGCTTACCTTTTTCACTCCTCCGAAGAATCTTCAAGCGATTGTTCATCCGCAGAAGAGCCTTATTCACACTGTCCTTCGACCGGTTGCTCGGATAACGTATGGCCGGCCAGGCTGGATAGTGGTTTCCTGCATGGTCATCTTGTTCATGGTAGCAGGATTCTTTAGCACTAAGGTGGGTATCGGAGATATCAATCCCGGAACGCCTATTCTATGGCCACAATCTGAGTACAACACCGCGGTGAATCGGATTAACAGCAATTTTCCGGGTACTGAGGAGCTGTATGTTCTTTTTGAGGGGAAGGAAGAGAATGCGGTTAAAAGTCACGCCTTTTTGAATATCCTCGACTCCTTCCAACGCCACATGGAGGCGAGCCCCAAGGTCTCCAAGACGCTGTGCGTGGAGAATCTTCTTCCGCCCATTCAAAAGGCGATCTACGGAGGATACTTCAAGTGGCAGGTACTGCCTACCGATGAGCGTAGTGTCGGACAACTCTACTTTGTGCTCGCAGGCAATTCGGCACCGGGTGACTTCGACCTGTACTTCAGCCGGGACTACAAGACGGCCAATGTAATCATTTGGTTTAAGGACCATATGGGAGAGACGATCACTGAGGCCATGTCGCGGGCAAAGAGCTTTATCGAACAGAATAAGACGCTGCTGAACAAGAATGGCGTTACTGTCCGACTGGCTTCTGGCACCATTGGCGTCCTCGCGGCAGTCGATGAATCGGTGAGAAATTCGCAACTCCTTAATTTTATGCTGGTCACGGCAGCTACTTTTCTGTTTTGCGCCCTGGCATATCGGTCCTTGGTGGCAGCGCTGATCCTGATGCTTCCCTTGAACCTGGCCAATCTGATGACTCTCAGCTTCATGAAGTTCATGGGTATAGGACTCAATGTTAACACACTGCCGGTTATATCGGTAGGTGTGGGTGTGGGTATTGATTATGGTATCTATCTGCTCAGCCGTCTCACGGAGGAATACCGTAGCGCAGGCATCTATACGCTCGATGCTGTTACTAAAGCGATGCTTAGCACCGGTAAGGCGATTTTCTTCACAGCAGCGTCAATGGTAGCCGGTGTTGTGTTCTGGTATTTTCTTTCCAGCATGCGATTTCAAGCGGAGATGGGACTGATGCTCGGAGTAATCATGTTCATAAACATGGTCGGTGCACTTATCTTCGTACCGTCTCTCGTGTACGTTTTAAAACCTAAGTTCCTAAAACGCGGAATGGGATCGTTTTAAAGAGCGGTCAGGAAGGAGTCCGGCCGAGAATTGGAGGTGAAATACAAAGCTTCAGGCAGTGTGATTGTGAGGTGAAGCGGTTTTGCCTGCTTCTGTTATCAACCACTCACAGGTATTTGGGAGAGAAACATGAGAGGAATATATCCTTTTGTAGCTGCGTTTCTTGTTATTGGTATAGTAATGCTGGCGCGTCCCGCGGAAAATCGTGCGGAAATCCAGCTCTCTGACACCCTTTCACTATCCGGATACGTTCGGTATGAGCTCGGACTCCATGCGGCCGAGCAGAATCCGAACAATGCGGCGCTCTATGACGACAATAACGACATAAATTTGGCCCGCTCTTTTTTCCAAACTGAAATAACCTATAAGCCGTCAAGCGTGTTCAAGCTTTTTGCCAATGTTCGGTTCTCGGCGGATCAGACCGCTCAGTGGGACGGAGACATCGATGACTATAACGCCTATCCGGTCGATGTGCCCGATGATGACTGGACTATGATGAAAGTAAGCGAGGACGAATGGCGCGCCGAGGTGTGGGAGCTATACGGAGACATACGACACGGGAACGCTTGGTTCAGAATGGGACGGCAGCAGATCGTCTGGGGAGAAATGATCGGAGCCCGGATTCTCGATGCCATCAATCCCATAGATCAGAGCTGGAACTTTCTTTTTGAACCGGAAGAATTCGAGAACATCCGTATTCCCCAGTGGTCGATACGCGGCAGCTACAACATTCAGCAGAATCTTCTGTCCTGGCTGAGCGACTTGAACGTCGAAGGGTTCGTCACACCGGGCGATGTGCTGAGCAACCAGCGGGCCGAATCGGGGGCGCCGTTTAATCTCATGGCCTTTCCTCCTTTCTTCCGAATCGATGAGCAGGATAACCGGGGCAGCACGGAGTATGGAGGCCGCATCGGAGGCCTGATCGGGCAAGTTTATGGCACCTTGAACTACATCCACAGCTACAATGATGACTTCAGCCTCGATTTCACCGGTCTGACGCCGGACCCGATCCTGGGTGTTCCCCTGCGCGCTTCAGCCGGCGATATGACCAGGTATGCCATGCTGCTTGATGCCGAACACAAGGCGATTGATCTCTACGGGATGTCTCTGAATTATGCATTTGGAGAGCCGTTCAACGCGGTCATGACCTTTGAAGGCGCCTGGGTGCCTAATCAGCCATATGGGAAGGCTGGCAGCGCGCAGCCGGAGATAGAGGACCAGGGAACGCTGAATTATGCGGTGCGCTTTGACCGGCCGACTCAGGTCGTTCCTAAGAGCTTCTATGCTGCAAGTTTCATGACGATCCAGCTGCAGTTTAAACAGACGGTAGTGGAAGGCGATGAGGATGACATTCTGGGACCGAACAACAGCCGGATCGACAAGACAGTCAATAACATCACGCTGCAGTTGAAACAGCCGCTTTTGCACAATGATCTCAATCTGACCTTTCAGACTGTGTACGATACGGACAGTGCTTATATGATTAAGCCGTGGGTCCAATACAAACGCGGCGACCACTGGTACTTTGACGTTTTCGGGGTTTTTCTCGGTGGCTCGGAAGATCGGCCAGGCCGTTTCGGCAGCCTCTATTGGGCCGATACGGTGTATGGAAGAGTCACGTATCAGTTCTAACAGGAGAATCTGCTAAAGAACGCAAACTCTTTTTGCTTTAAGGAGGTAAGGTCATGAGATTGTTCCTGAGATCATCGATCAATTCGCGCATGATGGTTGCGCTCGTCTGCACTGCTTTTCTGCTCGCTGGGAGCATGTGCGCCCAGGCGCAGGATACTGTCCCTACCGTCGAACAGTTGACCGACGGAAAGGTGAAGCTCGGTGATGTCATTGACAAGACAAATGTGGATCTCGTGAAAGAGCACCTGTCAGTAGGTACCTACGAGTGCGTCCAGCGCGGCATGAAGCTCATCATGGGAGAACATCTTCCGCTGGATAAACTCATTCCCGCATACTTCCGGGAAGCGACTGAAAAAAACAAAGGTAAAGCCACTATTGATGAAAACGGAACCGTGTATCTGGCCGACGGCTCAGTTTGGCCGGGAGGGCTTCCTTTCTCGGAGCCTAAGACTGCTCTGGAAGTGATGGCTAACCTGAAGTACGGTCAAGCGGCTGACGATGTCGGGTTCAGCAAACAGTGGCTCAGCTTTGTCAATGAAGAAGGGAAGATCTATAAGACGTTTCAGCAGTACGTCACCTACGTTCTTATGTCACATCGGCTTTCCTGCGATCCCCTTGGCGCTTATCCGGGGTGTGAGAAGGAGAATTTCAGAAGAATTCAGTCCTTTCGATCGCCTCAAGACATGAAAGGTCTGGGGCAGTTCAGTATCAGATACTATGATGACACCAAAATGATCGACACCGGATTTGCCTACCTGCCTGCGTTCAAGCGGTCACTGCGGGTCAGCTCGAACACCTGGCAGGATAACATCGGCGGCGCCGATATTCTTTATTGCGATGCCGCAGGCGTGAACGATCCTTTTTCCTACTGGGATTACAAGCTCATCGGTAAGAAGTACATTTTTACCACTGCTACCAAGGCTCCCGGCAGCGAGAACGATCCGTCGCCTTACTCAAATGCTGAGGGTCACTTCGATAGCAAGTCAGTAACATTCGACGGCGGCGACAAGTTTCCGCGGGTGCATTGGGCTTTAACGCCCGTATTCGTAGTCGAAGGCACGCCACGGGGCGAGCACGTGTATGGCAAGCGGGTTATTTATGTGCCGGCACCTCCATTCTGGATCCCCTGGTTCCAGACGCTGGCCATGGATATCTACGATCAGCAGATGAAGATCTACAAGGCGTTCATACCGTGGTTGGGCGGGACCCTGTCCAAAGATGGACAGAACTATGCCCAATGGTACGGTTTCGACATGTATGACTTGCAGACCGGCCACTCAAGCCGGATTTTCGCTGAGTCAGCCGCATATAACAGTTGTGCCAACGGGAGAAATTACAGCCTCCAGATGCTCCTGGAAGGTGGCAAATAAGAAGAAGGCTGACCGGTCCGGGATGTTCTGAGTGAAGCAGTCTTTTTCTGGCTCAGAGCAGA
>JAGOGO010000021.1:0-22738 GCA_017996625.1 Deltaproteobacteria bacterium
AAAGTCCGAGAGAGGGAAAGGGAAGAAAGTCGGAAGCCTAGGGTGAAAGTCAGGAGGACACCAGCAAGGCAGAATAGACACTTACTATTCTCGCGCTGGGACGCAGAGCACGCGGAGAAGAGGGTTCGGGAGATTGCCACCTCGACCCGCAGGGAACATGAGGAAAGAGGCTGGTCGTTGCGAGCGAGTTTCTAACGAGCGCGGCAATCTCAGCTTGAGGGCGGGTCTGCCCGCAATGACAATTCTTTTTCCCCTGCGCTCTCAGCGCCAGGAAACAGTAAAGAGTGAAGAGTAAGGAGTTAGAAATGTCCCTCGTGCCTGCCCGTGATTTCATGCGCAGGGTGGGCACCAGGGAAGGATCTCCTCGTATGAAACTTCACGTTTGTCTGTCATTCGTTCGGCGGATACAGAGCTGACGCGCAACCCGCCAAGCGCACAATACTTTAACCGTCATTCCCGCGTAGGCGGGAATCCAGTATTGTGAACAGCGTACCACAACACTGCTAAAGCCCGTTGTGCTGGCGATGAGTGCTCGGTGAAATGTCGTTCCTACCAGAAGCGGCCATATGCTCTGGATTCCCGCCTACGCGGGAATGACATCTCAGTAGATTACCGGCGGCGCGGGTAGCCCCTCAGCTCTTTATCCACCGAACGAAGTGAGGCGGCGCCTCAGCTCTTTATCCACCGAACGAAGTGAGGAATGACGATGGGAACGTTTCTTCTTCGATCAACCTGGGCCCGAAGGCGCCCAGAGGCTTTCGCTTACGACTAGGCATGTCCCTCGGTGAGCTGCACCGAAACCACCTTGGACACACCTGGCTCCTCCATGGTAATGCCATAGAGCGTATTTGCCGTCTCCATGGTGTGCTTGTTATGCGTTATCACCAGAAATTGCGAATCCTCAGAAAATTGCCTTAGGATATTGGCGAACCTAAATACATTCGCATCGTCGAGTGGTGAATCGACTTCGTCGAAGAGACAGAACGGACTCGGTTTATACAGATAGAGTGCAAAGAGAAGACTGATGGCGGAAAGAGCTTTTTCCCCTCCAGAAAGAAGCGTAATGCTTTTAAGACTTTTTCCGGCCGGCTGAACCTGGATTTCGACACCGGTTTCAAGCAAATCGTGCTCGTCGGTAAGCATCAGTTCTCCACGGCCACCCTCGAACACCAGAGGAAAAATCGCTTTGAAATTTTCGCTTACCTTGTCGAACGTTTCGCGAAACCGTTCCTTGCTGGTACGATTGATCTTGGCAATAGCTTCTTCAAGCGCAGACAGCGAGCGACTCAAGTCATCAGACTGGGACTGATAAAAATCGAGCTTTTGCGTCTGCTCTTCATAGTCCCGCTCGGCATTGAAGTTGATGCTTTCGATCATACTTTCCTGGGCGTGCGTCAGCTTTGCCAGCTTCTCCCGGGTTGCTTCTTCCGGATACTGCTCAAGCGGATAGTCATTCATCACATCCTTCAGCACGACATGGTATTTGTTCTCTACGGTCTCTTCGAGGTGCCTCATCTGAGACAACAGCTGCGTATGGTCGTGATCGCAGTCCTGTACTTGCGGTTGCAGGTCATTGTAAGCGCGCTGCGCTTCTTTGTGTTGCTCTTCCCCTTTTCGCAGTTCGGTTTGCAGGTCGATGAGGAGATTCTCCTGCCCCTGCATTTCGCCTTTAAATTCCTGATACTGGATCACGAGAGCATCCATCCGCTGCTGAGCGAAGTTGATTTTGGTGCGCAGGTCTTCCTGGTCCTGTTCCGCTTCCTCTTTAATCTGTTCATTCTTGAGAATCTCCGCACGGCACGTCTCAATCGTCTGCCTTCGGAAGTTGAGCGAAGAGGTTACACTGGTGAGCTGTCCTTTCATGTCCACTAAGTCGATCCTGGAGTGACTGAAAGCCTGCTCCCGTTCCTCAATGTGCTGCCGATCGGATGCTTCTTTGTGCTGCAAATCGGAAAACTGTTCCTGCAACCTGCTTAGTCGCATACCATATTCCTCTCGGTCGCGACGCATGGTGTTCAGAGCCAGATCGAGTTCTCGAACTTCACTGCACAGCTTCTGATATTCAGCGTGCAAAAATCCGCGTTTCTTTTCCGTACGGCTCATTTCTTCGCCGTTTTGCTGAACGTCGCGTTCTTTGTTCTGAAGGCTGAGTTTGCGCTGCACCAACCGGTCCTGCACTTCTTTAAGCAGCTGCCGCACCTCGGTCAGCTCGCCTCGGCATGCGTTCCATGCTTCTTGTTGAGACTCCAGCTCGAAGGCCAGGTTATTCAACTTCTTTTCCAGCTCGCCGATTTCACGTTTTTTCCTCAGGAGTCCCGTTCCTGACCCGTTTTGAGAGCCGCCGGTGATAATTCCGCAGGGATCGATGATCTCACCATCGAGAGTAACCAGGGTGCTTGGGTGGACTGTATTGGTTCTCCACAGTTCCAAGCCCTGGGAAAGATTTTCTACCACCAGGGTATTCACCAACAGCGAGCGCAGAAACGGTTCGTGATCTTCTTTTATCCGAACCACGCTGAGTAGTGGAATCGCCTGAGAATGGCTGCATTGCGGGTCGTCTATGACCATTGGCTTTACGTCGGCAAGAGGAACAAAGCTTACCCGCCCCAATGCTTCTGTTTTAAGATAGGCGATAGCATCAATACCTTCTTCGTGACTATGCACCACAACATACTGAAGCTTCTCCCCCAGTGCTGCTTCCACCGCTGTTTCATAGCGTGATTCAGTCTCGATACAGTCAGCCATCAACCCATAGACACGTGCTTTCTCGCATTCCGATGTCTGACTGCGCTGCATGATCGACCGTACTCCATTACTGCAGCCTTCAAAATTTCTTTGCAGTTCCTGAAGCGTTTCAAGCAAAGACTCACACCGTGCCCGATTATCTTTGAGAGTCGCAATAACGTCGGTAAGCTGCTTAAGTTCTTCCTCGAGCTGGATGATTCTGGCATGATGCTTTTGCTCATCGATTTCAAGCGATTGTTTTTCCTGCCTGGACGACTGCAGCTCCGCTTCTATGGCTGCCCGCTCTCGGGCCAGATCTTCAAGGGCATTCTGCGCCTCTTCGGTTTCCTGGCGATTCTGCTGCATCCGAAGCTCATAATCAGCCCGGGTCCGTTCGGAACGCTCGACAAGATGATCCCGTCGGCTGATCTCGTTACGAATCTCAAAAAGCTCGTCCCGAAGGCGATCCAGATCGGAACGGACCCGGCTATGCTCTTTCTTGAGAACCTGCAGCACCTGTTCCTCTTCTTTGAGCCTGGCTTCGTGCACGGCAATCTGTTCTTCGAGACGTATTTTTTCATCGGCAGCCCTCGCGGTTTCTTCTTCTTCCCGAATCACTCGCGCCTGATTCTTTTCTATCTCCAAACAAGCCTGCTCGATCAGACGTTCGGCATCATCACGCTTTTCTTTGCTCCACTCGACCGTGTTCTCTTCTTCCCGGGTAGCATGCTCCAGTTCCAGCTTTCTGCGCTGCATGGAGGTAAATCGCTCCTCATGCTCCTGCAGGTCCGTTTTCCGGTTGAAGTTTTCAGCTGTTATGCGTTCAATTGCCGTAAGGAGCTGTGACTGTTTTTCTCTGAGTGCAGCCAGGTCTCTCTTTTTCTGTTCTTGAGCATTGGTCAGACTCCGATACTGCTGAGACGCCAGAGCCAAATCGAAAGTCCGGATGCGATCACGAAGGCCCTTGTATCGCTTCAGCTTCTGAGCCTGATAGGCAAGCGATTTGATCTGCCGCTGAATCTCGCCAATAACATCATTTACGCGCACGAGGTTCTGGCGAGTACCCTCCATTTTGCGTAACGCCTCCTGTTTGCGCGCCTTATACTTGGATATTCCGGCTGCTTCTTCAAGCAAAAAGCGGATCTCCGTGGGTTTGGCGTTGATAATTGTCTCCACGCGACCCTGTTCGATAATCGAATAGGCCCGGTTTCCTACTCCCGTATCCATGAAAAGCTCTGTAATATCCTTGAGTCGGCAGGGTGACTTGTTGATATAGTACTCGCTTTCCCCGGAACGGAAAACGCGGCGGGTAATCTGAATTTCGGAATAGGTGCGATACTGGATCGGTGCATGACCGTTTTCATTGGAAAAGGTGAGAGTGACTTCAGCCATTCCCAGCGGCTTCTTGCTTCGACTTCCGTTAAAAATAACATCTTCCATGGAACTTCCACGAAGATGTTTTGCGCTCTGTTCACCCATAGACCAGCGAATGGCATCGACGATGTTGCTTTTGCCGCATCCATTCGGTCCGACCAATGCGGTTATTCCTGGCTCAAAGAGCAGTTTGGTTTTATCGAAAAAAGATTTGAAGCCAAAGATTTCTACTGCTTTTATCTTCATGGTCCCTCACGGTGGCTGGGAGAGATCGCTTCCACCCTATCTAAATGTCATGCAAAAAAAGTATCAGACCGCCCTGAGAATTGCAACTCTAAAATACCAGTGAATGTAGATGTATAGATTTAAACCACAATATCTTGTATGTGTCCTTGGTATTCTCGGGTGGTGATTCGAGCTTGAATCATACCCTCTTGATGCAAAGGATGCAATCAGAACCTTCGGACGGCGAGACGGCAGTTGTATTAAAGGGTTTATCAGCAGGAACAATCGTCGATCAGAGGGACGTTCTCGTTCGATCGTCATTGACAATGCAAAGTTTTTCCACTAATAATTTATAGCTTATTTTTAGCGCGGACCGACACTATCGTCATCAGTGTCCAACCTTTATCTGCAGGAGTACCAGTAATGAAGATTAATCGTGAACAGGTAGCGCATATCGCTCACCTGGCACGCCTGGAATTCAGCGACCAGGAGCTTGACGCTTTCACCGGACAGATGAATGACATTCTTGCCCACTTTGACAAGCTCTTGGAAGTAGATACATCGTCAGTCGAACCGACCAGCCATGCCATCACCGTACACAATGTCTTTCGAGAAGACCGGGTTCATGCCTGCTTGGCTCAGTCACAGGCACTGGCAAATGCGCCCGACTCGGCGAGCGGCTTGTTCCGCGTTCCTAAGATCATTGAGTAAAGCGGAGATAAGCCACTATGATCGATCTTTGTCGTCTCACTATTCACGAAGCACACGACCTTTTGAAGACGAAGGAGATTTCTGCTTCTGAGCTCACGCGGGCTCTGCTTGAGCGAATCAGCCAGGTGGAGCCGGATGTGCATGCGTACATCAGGGTTACGCCGGAGCAGGCACTGAGCGACGCGATGGAAGCAGACAAGCGAATCAGCCGGGGTGAGATGACACCGCTTACCGGCATTCCCCTGGCCATTAAGGATATTCTTTGCACTGAAGGGATCGTTACCACAGCCGGATCCAGAATCCTGAATGACTACGTGCCGGTGTATGATGCTACGGTGATGATCAAGCTCAAACAGGCTGGGGCCGTGGTCCTGGGCAAAGCCAACATGGATGAATTCGCCATGGGATCGTCCACCGAAAATTCTGCCTTCGGGCCATCCCGAAATCCCTGGAATAGGGAAGCCATTCCCGGAGGATCAAGCGGTGGATCAGCAGCGGCGGTGGCTGCTGATGAATGTCTGGCTTCACTGGGTACCGATACTGGCGGCTCGATCCGTCAGCCGG
This sequence comes from Deltaproteobacteria bacterium, assembly GCA_017996625.1. Classification (GTDB taxonomy): domain Bacteria; phylum Desulfobacterota; class WTBG01; order JAGOGO01; family JAGOGO01; genus JAGOGO01. Next base: position 5,599 of record JAGOGO010000021.1, read on the forward strand.
CTTCCTGTTGCGGTGTGGTCGGCCTCAAGCCGACGTATGGCCGGGTTTCCCGGTACGGCCTCATTGCTTTTGGCTCCTCTCTCGATCAGATCGGACCATTGACAAAGGATGTACATGATGCGGCGGTGCTGCTCTCGGCTATTGCCGGGCACGATCCTCTGGACTCCACATCTATTGACATCGAGGTGCCGGATTACACCGCTTTTCTGAAGAGAGATCTGACGGGTATTACACTCGGTATTCCCCAGGAGTATTTTATCGAAGGCATTGATCCTGAGGTAGCTGCTGCAGTGCGCACGGCAATCAAAGTCTTAGAGGAACTTGGTGCAACAACTCGAGAGATATCACTTCCGCATACCAAATACGCTCTGCCGGTGTACTATCTCATTGCGCCGGCAGAAGCCAGTTCAAATCTGGCGCGGTATGATGGTGTGAAATACGGTTTTCGGGCGATAGACAGCGGGGACAGTATCTTCACGCTTTACAAGAAAACGCGCTCTCAAGGATTCGGACCGGAGGTGAAGCGCAGGATCATGTTGGGTACCTATGCGCTTTCCGCAGGGTATTATGATGCATACTACAAGAAGGCTTCTCAGGTACGCACTCTGATCCGGCAGGATTTGGAAAAGGCATTTACTCAGTGCGATGTTCTCGTCACGCCTACGGCACCGACACCGGCCTTCAGAATGGGCGAACGAATGGCCGACCCGATCCAGATGTACCTTTCGGACATCTTTACCATACCCGCGAACATGGCCGGCAACGTCGGCATCTCTGTTCCCTGCGGTTTGAGCAGCAGCGGCCTGCCAATCGGTCTGCAAATCATGGGTGGCCCCTTTTGTGAAGGCAACGTGCTCCATGCCGCGTATGCGTATGAGCAGAGTACGGAATGGCATCGACAAAGGCCGGTATTGTAAGCAGAGTGCGCTCAGCGATTCTGCGGCTACAGCTTAACTCAGGCCGCGAAAGTGAGTCTTTCCCCTTCTTTTTTAAAGGAGGGCCGGGGTGGATTTGAGTGCGAAGCAAAATCCCCCTGCATCCCCTTTAGAAAAGGGGACATAGATGAACCTAGTATCGGTGCCAAAACACATTTTGAAACGAGTACTGAAACAGGTTCCAAGGTGTTCTAATCTCAGTACGTCTTATGTAGCCAGGAGCTATGCATATGATCATGGTCGAACTCAGCATGTTTCCCGTCGACAAAGGAGAATCGCTCAGCTCCTATGTAGCCCGTATTCTGGAGATTATCGATCGCAGCGGGCTTAGTTACCGCCTCAATCCTATGGGAACTGTGATCGAAGGCGAGTGGGATGAGGTCATGAAGACGATCCGGCAGTGCCACCGGGCGTTGGAACAGGATTGTAAGCGCATCTCCACCACGATTAAGATCGACTATCGCAGCGGCGCCGAGCACCGCATAGATGCAAAGACAGCATCGGTTGAAAATAAGTCAGGAAGAGCTTTCAGGAAGTAATGACGACAATCTCGTAGAAGTTCATCTGCGGATGGAAAGCAGTGAGCAGACTTATTGTACCTGAATAGATGGCCTGGATTCCCGCCTGCGCGGGAATGACAGAACTGGGTGAATCCCGCATTGACCCTATCGTTATAAGAGTTTCTTTCGATAAACGTGGTGAACGGAAATCCTTAATACCGTCATTCCCGCGCAGGCGGGAATCCAGAGAATGACTCATGCGCTCTAGTATCGAGACAGCAACTTTTAACTGATCGCATCGTGTAGCATTCATAAAGGAACGTTTTCATGCGCTATGAAGCAGTAATCGGCCTTGAAGTTCATGCGCACCTACTGACCAAGAGCAAGATATTCTGCGGCTGCACCACCGAATTCGGCGCTCAGCCGAATACCAACACGTGCCCAATCTGCCTTGGCATGCCCGGCGTGCTGCCGGTGTTGAACAAAAAAGTAGTGGAATATGCAATCAAGACAGGCTTGGCGCTGAATTGCACCATCGCCAGTCACTCGGTGTTTGCTCGAAAAAACTACTTCTATCCGGATCTTCCCAAAGGATACCAGATTTCACAATACGAACTTCCGATTGCCTCCGGGGGATACCTGGATATTGACCTGAATGGTACAACCAAACGGATTGGCATAACGCGGGCCCATATGGAAGAAGATGCCGGAAAGCTGATGCATGAGATCGAAGGAGCGGTTACCGGATACAGTTACGTGGATTTCAACCGCACCGGCGTTCCGCTTCTGGAAATCGTAAGCGAACCGGATTTGCGCTCCGGCGAGGAAGCTGTTGTTTACCTCCAAACGCTCCGCGATATTCTTCGCTACCTGGACGTATGCGACGGTAATATGGAAGAAGGAAGTCTGCGCTGTGACGCCAATGTGTCGGTGCGTCCTGAAGGGCAGAAAGAACTGGGCACCAAGACCGAGCTCAAGAACATGAACTCCTTCCGGTTTGTGCGTCTGGCTCTGGACTATGAGATCGGCCGGCAGATCGAAGCACTGGAATCGGGTGAGCCGATTATTCAGGAAACCAGACTGTGGGACGCTCGTCAGGGGATTACCCTGTCTATGCGTGGGAAAGAAGAAGCTCACGACTATCGTTATTTTCCGGAGCCGGATTTGGTTCCTGTCGAGCCCGATGAGACCTGGGTCGAGGAAATTCGATCCACTCTTCCCGAACTGCCTCAGCAGCGGCGGAAGCGATTTGTAGAAGCGTATGCAATTCCTGACTATGACAGCACCATACTTACATCCTCCAAGGCCTTAGCCGATTATTTTGAAGAATGTGTTCATCAGTATCCTCAGCCCAAAGTGGTGAGCAACTGGATCATGAGCGAGATGCTCAGACTTCTCAATCAAGACAATCGGGATATCGATCAATCGCCGGTCACTCCGGCTCAGCTCGCAGCCTTGTTGATGCTCATGGAAAAGGGCACTATCAGCGGAAAGATCGCCAAGCAGGTATTTGAGACAATGTATGAAACCGGTGCTTCGGCAGAGGAGATCGTAGCTCGGCAGGGCCTCGAGCAGGTTTCGGATACGTCAGCGCTCCGAGCCGTGATCGACAGAGTCCTGGCTGATAATCCAGACAGCGTAGAAAAGTATCGGCAAGGGAAAACCAAAGTGTTCGGTTTCTTTGTCGGACAAGTGATGAAAGAAACGCGAGGCAAAGCAAATCCGGAGCTGGTCAATCAGATTCTTCAGGAAAAGTTATCATCATGAGTATTGAGCCGATACGGTGGAAGCAGAACCGTCTTTACCTTCTTGATCAAAGGCTGCTTCCGGAAAAGGAGCGCTATATTGAATGCCGGACATACCAGGACACTGTTCGAGCCATTCAACAGATGGTGGTGCGCGGCGCACCAGCCATCGGAATTGCTGCCGCCTTTGGAATCGCTCTTGGTGCTCAGACCATTCCGGAGCGAAGCAGAGAACGGTTTTTGGCCCGGCTGGAGAAAATCTGCAGGATCATGGCTACGGCGCGTCCGACGGCGGTGAACCTGTTCTGGGCTATCGAACGGATGAAGCGCCTCGCCGCCGCCATTAATCATCAGCCAATACAGGCAATCAAGCAGTGCCTTGTTCAGGAGGCTAAGACCATCCTTGCGGAAGATATTGCAAGCAATCGTCAGATCGGTAGATACGGGCATCACTTCTTGATGAATGGCACCACTGTGCTCACACATTGTAACGCCGGCGCTCTGGCTACCGGAGGCTATGGAACTGCGTTAGGCGTCATTCGTGCCGCCTGGGAGTGCGGCAAGGAGATCCGCGTTATTGCTGATGAGACTCGTCCGTTTTTACAGGGAGCTCGCCTTACTGCCTGGGAACTGAAAAAGGATGGTATTCCCGTTACTGTTATCACTGACAATATGGCCGGCTCACTAATGCAGCAGGGACAGATTGGTGCAGTAATAGTCGGTGCTGATCGGATTGCTGCCAACGGTGATACTGCCAATAAGATTGGTACCTATTCGGTAGCACTCCTGGCCAAAGCACACCGAATACCATTTTATGTAGCTGCTCCGCTTTCCACCATTGACTTTTCCATCAAAACAGGAAAGGAGATCCCTATCGAATGTCGTGGTGCCGAAGAGGTAACCCACATCAAGGGCAAAAGGATGGTACCCGGCGGGGTGCCAGTATGGAATCCCGCGTTCGACGTGACGCCGAGCGCCTATATCGCTGCCATCATCACTGATTGCGGCGTGGCTGAAAAACCGTATCGCAGGAGCCTAAAAAAACTGATTTCCGACTAACCATCTGTTAAACGAGGGTCTCTTATGGACGCAATTACCGAAAAAATCTGGATGGACGGCACGTTTGTCGACTGGAACCAGGCAAATGTTCATATCCTCACCCACACTCTCCACTACGGCTGGGGCGTATTTGAGGGTATTCGCTGTTATCAATGCGCTGACGGCTCTTCAGCAGTATTCCGGCTCAAGGAGCACGTAGACCGTTTGTTTGATTCCGCTCACATCGTGAGTATTCCCGTTCCGTACACCAGAGAGCAGATCTCTGAGGCCATTCTGGAAACGCTCCGCGTGAATAAAGTCAAGGAAGCGTATATTCGTCCCATTATCTTCATCGGTGATGGTGAAATGGGCATTTATGTGAAGAAACTCAACGTCCGGGTAGCCATTGCGGTCTGGGGTTGGGGTGCTTATCTCGGTGCTGAAGGCCTCAACAAGGGCATTCGCGCTAAAGTGGCCTCCTACACCCGGCTGCATGTGAACGCCCAGATGACCAAGGCCAAGGTAGTGGGTAATTACGTGAACTCGATTCTGGCGAAGCGGGAAGTCATCGTCGCCGGCTATGATGAAGCAATTATGCTCGATACTGCCGGCTATGTTTCTGAGGCAAGCGGAGAAAATGTATTCTTTGTTAAAAACGGCACCATAAAGACCACCCCGCTGCAGTCGATACTGCCGGGAATCACCCGGGACTCTGTTCTTACGATCGTTCGGGATAAAGGATATCCGCTGCGGGAAGAGCGATTTACCCGCGATGAACTATATTTGGCTGAGGAAGCATTCTTCAGCGGTACTGCAGCAGAGATTACACCCATCCGCGAAGTGGACAATCGCATGATCGGACCCGGCATTCCCGGACCGATCACCAGCGACGTTCAAGCCACGTTCTTTGATACTGTGCGCGGCAAAGTAGATCGGTACCGAAGCTGGCTTACGCCGGTCTACGCCTGAAAGGGCAATGGTCCCGCTTTGAAGTGAACAAGGGGCACAGCTCCGCCTAATGCGGGTCATGCCCCTTGTGTTTTTACTCCCAAGGGATTGCGGCTGCTTCCAAGCAGGCCCCTTTAATCAATATTCTGTTTTTGTCCAGCTGCTTCCAGATATCCAGGCTCTGCCACATACTCCTCTGGCTCAGCAGCTATCGGAAGCCCTCTCTCAATACGAAGCGCTTCAAGTTCATTAAAAGACTTTTCCAACAGGCGCCTTCGGGTTGTGGTGATGGCTTCATACTCCTGTTGAGCCTCTCCAATGCGCTTACCGAGCACGTCGAGCCGCTTAAGAAACTCATCCCAGCGCTTTTTGAATCTGCCGAGCAGAGAGAGAATTTCGTGAGAAGTCTGAGTGAGCACAAAGTTCTCTGCTGCCTGGCGGATAACGGCGATGACCGCAAAGAGGGTAATGGGAGAGCAGAAGACAACCTTATTTTTGATGGCATGTTCAAAGATGGAGCTGTCCAGCTCGTGGATAAAAGCGTAAATCTGTTCATTGGGAATAAACAGCAGCACACAGTCTACGGTCTTCTGAGCCGGATCAATATAGTCCCGAGAAGTGACTTCTTTGATGCGGCCGCGAACATCCCGGAGAAATAGAGACCGGTATTTTGTCTTGTCCGATTCAGCATCTGCTCCCAGGAACCTGATATAGTTATCCAGCGGAAACTTGACATCCATGTTGAGCCGCAGATCATGAGGCAGCAAGAAGGTGAAATCCGGCCTCGTTCCTGCACCGTCGATAGTCTTTTGCCTGCAGTAGTTCACGTTCTCAACAAGGCCAGCGATGCGAAGAATATCTTCGGCCATGCGCTCGCCCCACTGGCCGCGGGCCTTCGTGTTTGCCAGCGCTTCGCGTAATGTTGCAGTTATCTGGGTAAGGGCAGCGGTCTGTTCACCAGCAGTCTTAAGCTGACTCGAAAGCTCACCAAATTTTTCAATCCGGTCTTTTTCCAGCTCCCGCATGAGCGAACAGACCTTCTCGATCTCCTGATTCATTCGACTCAACTGTTGGTCGATGAGACCTTTTTGAGTTTGCAGTTCCCTGCTCGTGTGGACACGTTCGGTCTCCATGGTTGTCCGGGCCAGCTTAAGAAACTCCTCGGTAGAGCGGGAAAGTGCTTCCAGCGATAAACTTCCGAAGCTTGCTTTCATCTTCTCCATGAGATCGTTGCGCTCGGCATTTCGCTGCAGTTCATGGCTGCGGGAAAACTCTTCCGCCAGCGCTCGCGCAGTTCGTTTGTGCAGCGCTAGTACCGCCCAAGCGAGAGCTAGGCCAAGGATGAAACCAGCAGTGCCAATGCTGAGGAGAGGAATCCAGTTTGTGATAAGAAAAGGTGTTACTTGCATACGCGGGGCTCGGCGGAGTGCTCGAAGTGGGTTTTTGCAAGAACTCAGTATATCCTACCTGAAAAATATTGAAAGCGGAAACAAACAGGATTTCGTGGCTGCCGTACGCGAGGGGACATGCCCGGTTTGCATGGGCAATGCAATGTCGAGCCCGTCAGAGTGCAGGAAACCACAGGTCATTGCGAACAGGAAAGGACCGTGACAATCTGGGGAAGGAGATAGGGTTTTGCTCTCGTTCGAACTCCTCCAGCTCCCCGGGCAGCAGGAGGAATTTTACTCTTTACTATTGGGTCACCTCAATCAGCGATCGGAGCTACTCCACCGTCACAGTGAACCCACCCTGCGGATCACCATCTTCCCAGATTTCGCCTTCAGGCACTACATGCCCTACCACATAATAGGTCCCTGGCTCAGCAAGAGCGACATGGGCCCAGTTATTCGGACTCCATTCCTGGAGCACGTGCCACGGATTAGCGGCGTTATACCATTCCGGAGTGCCATATCCGGACCGGTAATAGAACCGATACTGAAGTGCTGTTTCGGTGTGGGCGGCAGTATTCACGGCAAACCGGAAGTTCTGGCCTGGCTGCGGAGAGGTCAGAAGGTTTGAAGAAACCCCGATGATCTGAGTATCAACAGGATCGAGCGCAGAGTCGTCCGAAACCACTACACTGAATCCTGCCTGTGGGCCATCCTCCCAGGTTTCGCCTTCAGGTACTACATGGCCTATCACAAAATAGGTATCGGGAGTATCGAAAGTGATGTTAACCCAGTTATTCGGACTCCATTCCTGGAGCACGTGCCACGGATTAGCGGCGTTATACCATTCCGGAGTGCCATATCCGGACCGATAGTAGAACTGGTAAACAAGTGGAACGCCTTCAGGAGACACAGTGTTCATCCGCACTTGGAACATCTGTCCCGGCTTGGGATTGACGGGCACTTCGTCTTTGGGATTGACGGTCAGGCTGGAGTCTATTCCCAAGATCTGAATGGCGGCAGATGACGGCGTCGGCTCGATCGCCACTGCAGCAGTCGATGAATACCCGGCGGATAGTATTTCCCATGATACTTCGTTTCCTAATTGGGTCGGCACGAGGACATTGTTCATCGTGCCTGTGCCAAGCTGACCGAAGCGATTGTATCCCCACACCCACACGGTTCCGTCGGTCTTGCGGGCAACAGTATGCCAACCCCCGGTTCTAACCCATTCCCAGTCGGTATCCATGCCGATCTGAATCGGTACGTAGCTTGAGTTCGTAGTACCGTCTCCCAGTTGACCATAAGCGTTGTATCCCCATGCCCACAGCGTGCCATCAGTCTTCAGCGCTACTGTGTGGCTATATCCCCCGGAGACTGCTTTCCAGTTGGTATCTGTACCTATCTGGGAAGGTACATAGGTGGAAGCCGTGGTGCCATTTCCCAACTGGCCATAATAATTGTATCCCCAGGTCCACAAAGTCCCATTTGTCTTCAATGCCAGAGTACTAAGGTGTCCGGCAGACACCGAGGACCAGTCAGTATCCTCAAAAACCTTAGTTGGGATATCAACGTATGTGGATTCAGCAGTTCCCAGTTGTCCGTAGTAGTTGTATCCCCAGGCCCAGAGGGTGCCGTCGGTCTTGAGCGCCAGGGTATGCCAGAGACCTACCGAAACCATCTGCCAGTCAGTATCGGTTCCGATTTGAATCGGCGTATAGCTGTCATTATCGCTGTTGTCGCCCAACTGGTTGAACTTGTTGTTTCCCCAGGCCCATAAGCTTCCGTTGGTTTTGAGTGCGATCGTGTGGCGACTGCCAGGGGAAACCATTCGCCAATCGGTATCAGTCCCAATGTGAATCGGTGTATAGGCGGTCGTGGTGGTGCCGTCACCGAGCTGACCGTAATTGTTTTTTCCCCAGGCCCACAAAGAGCCATCTGCCTGGAGGGCGACTGCATGAACGTCGAGAATCGAAACAGATGTCCAATCAGCAGCTGTGCCGACCGGTGCCGGGGAAAAACCACTCACCGTCGTACCGTCACCGAGCTGACCGTAAGTATTGTTTCCCCAGGTCCACAATGTAGCACCGAGAGCTTTCGCGCTCAGAAGATTGCCATCAAAGGGGGCGGCCAATAAGGATACTGCCACTGCGGTCAGAGCTGCTGCTTTCACTATTCCCTTAGCAACGATTTTCATTACCCAACCTCGCTTGCTCATTACGATCGTTCTTCCCCAGACAAAAAAAGCCGAATTGTTAATTATTCCAGTTCAGCTTTTCATGATATACGTCTTTTATTCTCATTGGCACTTCTGTTTAAGAGAGTAATTCCAGGAAGCAATTTAATTCTCATTGGTTTGAGAAGTCAAGCAAAAAATGGTAATCAGCTGCTGATATATGCCCTTACTTCCCGGTCCCGCGAAGCGGGTTGCCTCCCAGTAACAAGGGAACGAAATTACCGCACTCGTTTCCGTTCGCCTGCAACCACGAGCCTTTTAAGGATCATTTTCGACTTTGAATACTTCCCTGAGCGAAGGGGCTTACAGAAAACCGATTTTTTTCAGCAGCTCGATGGTAGTGCTCGATACATCAACCCCTTGAAGATCCTCAGCACTGAACCATCCCACATCAGCAGCATCGTCTGCTGCAGCAGCCTCGCCGCTTACATAATCAGCAATCAGATCAACAATGACATAGTGAAACTGGATGGCACCGCGATCATTTCTTTCGATCACCTGGAAAACGGCTATAGGATCGCGGGCCGCGACAATCAATCCGGTTTCCTCTCTGGTCTCCCGCTCGACGGCCTGCTGCAGGCTCTCGCCAAGCTCCACCGAGCCACCGGGAACTGCCCACATCCCCTTGTGAGGATCTGACCCTCTTTTTACCAGGAGGAGACGGTTACTTCTGATGACTACTGCTCCAACACCTACAGCCGGGCTAGAGATAGTCCGTTGTTCATTCATCCTCGCTGAAGTTTCTTGTCGTGCTATTTCTTTTTTGTCCATTACATTAAAGATCAAACTGAAAATTAAGTTCTTGTATCCAGTGTACCATAGATACTTAATGATGAGAGAAAACGATCGCACCGCTTCCACTTCTTTGACCAAAGACAAGAATCCTCAGCAAGAGCAGATACCTTGTTTTTTCATTGAACTTACAGTCTTTCCCGTATGTTCTTATATTCTTTTGAACCGTACCCATAAAGGAAAAACAAGAGCGCCAGCGGTTTATTTGATAAAAGGACCCCAGCCATGGCAAAAGACCCTGTTTGCGGGATAAATGTTTCTGAAAAAGAGACTACCCCTCATCTTAAGTATCAGGAATCTACATATTATTTCTGCACCACGCGTTGCAAACAAACCTTTCAGGAGGATCCGCAGCGGATTCTTGACCGCCTGCGGGTACGCGCCCAGGACCAACGCAAAGTGGTGATCGTCGGTGCCGGAGAAGTGGGAGCAACCTTTGCCTTTTCTCTCATGATGAGCGGGCTGGCTTCCAGCATTGCTTTAATCGATCTGAACACCGCCCGGGCTGAAGGACATGCGATGGACTTGAACCACGGGCTTTCCTTTGTCCAGCCGGCGCAGATTTTTGCAGGAAATTATGCAGACTGTAAGGATGCTGCCATAGTCATGATCGCTGCTGGAGCCGCTCAGAAGCCAGGGGAAACCAGACTGGATCTGGTGCGCCGGAATACGGAAATCTATAAGGATATTATTCCCCGTATTGTAGAATTCAATCCGAGAATTCTGCTGATCGTCACCAATCCAGTCGATATCCTCACCTATGTAGCTCTAAAAATCTCGGAATATCCTCCCAACCGGGTTTTTGGGTCTGGTACCTTATTAGACACCGCTCGATTCCGGTATCTATTAAGCAGCCACTGCAACGTGGACCCAAGAAATGTTCATGCCTATATCCTCGGAGAACATGGCGACAGCGAAGTAGCGATATGGAGCCATGTCAATATTGGAGGAGTTCCGTTCCGTGAGTACTGTCCGGTATGTGATCGGACCTGTTCAGTGGAAGAAAGGAATCAAATCTTTGATCAGGTACGAAATGCTGCTTACGATATCATCGACCGTAAGGGAGCTACCAATTTCGGAATTTCCCTAGCACTCGTGCGCATCGCCGGTGCCGTTCTCAGAAACGAAAACAGCGTCCTTACGGTATCCACCCTGTTAAGTGATTATCATGGCATCAGTGACGTATGCCTGAGCATTCCGGCTATTACCAATGAAAGCGGAGTAACCAAACAACTTCAAGTATCCTTCGAAGAGGAGGAAACAAGAAAACTTCAGACATCGGCCCGTACCTTACGAGAGGTGATCGATACTTTGAACCTTTAACTTTTACCCCTCACTCCTTATGGTCGTGACATGATTGAATCACTTAAACGACTACTCTTTGGAAGCCATGAATCTGAAGGCACAGCTCAGGGCGAGATGCCTCGGGACCGGAGCCTTATGGTTGCTGCCTGTGCTCTTCTTCTCGAAATGGCTGCTATTGATGGCCCGTTTACGGATGAGGAAAGAGAAAGCATTGTCGCGTCCTTGAAAAAAGAGTATGGCCTTCCGGATGCAACTGTGGATGCAATCGTGACGTTGTCGTTCAAGGAAGTGCAACATAGTGTGGATCTTTGGCAATTCGCACGAACGATCAACGAGCATTATTCCGCGGACGAAAGGATCCGGATCATGGAGATGATTTGGAAAGTCGTGTATGCTGATGGCACCATTAACGAGCACGAGGACTACTTAGCTCATAAGATGGGCAATCTGCTTCGTCTTTCTCACCATCAGCTTATGGAGGCAAAACTACGAATCCGCAATCACTGATCAACGGCATTCCAAGAGGTTACCACACGGGTGAGCCTGTCTCCGGTTGCCAGCTTCATAGTCTTATATCCGCCTACTGTGCCTTCTGAACTCTTTTTAAAACAGCCACGGCAAATATGCTGTTTTTTCAAAGGAATATATCCCGTAGACAAACTTAAAACAATCCAGTAAGCTAATAAACGGAGAATGAGCTGTTTTTTTCATTCCCAAGGGATTAGGAGAGAGCCACGGCTATAAGATTTCTTCAGGCGTCATTTGGATCTTTACAGCGCTACTGCCATACTGCCCACCTGAAGACTAGAATCTTCCCGAGAACCATCGCTGCCGGCTCTCTACGTGCACATTCAGCTTTCTGAGACCAATGGATGAGAATGGAGATTATCATGAAGAATCTTTCTCCTGCCTTTCCCCGCAAAAAGCTTGCAGGTATTCTACTTATACTTTTTATCGCTTTGGAAATTCTATGTCAGAACATCCATGCTCAGGATGTCGACTGTTCATATGTACCCAAGGGGGAATTATTTCAGAATGTGACTATAGCCATACAAGATCCCCTTCACGGAACGATTAACCGTACTTTTGACTATTACGTGCCTTCTTCCATCTATCCTGCTGATCCGAGAAATCAGCCCCCCTTGCTTTTCATTCTTCATGGACGAAACGCATCTGCCGATGCAATCTTTGGAACTGCCGGATACTACGACTGGGGATATCCGTGGTGCCGCATGATGAAAGAGGCAGATGAAGAAAACTTTATCATCTGCGCTCCAGACGGGTGGACAAACAGTGATGGGGAACGAACCTGGAACGATTGCCAAAACAACGACGAAAGTATGTCCACGACAGATGATGTTCTTTTTATCCAAAATCTTATTCGCTGGTTTATTAAAAATGATTACAATATCGACGCCAACCGGGTGTATGCAGCCGGATTCTCCAATGGTGCAAGCATGGTCTTTCGCCTTGCTGCGGAACTTGATGACAAAATTGCGGCGATAGCTGCGGTAGGAGCAAATATGCCTCGCCCCACCGAAAGCGAGTGCGATTTCCCTACTGGAAAGGTCGGCATCTTTATCATGACCGGCACGCTGGATCCATTAGTGCCGTATGAAAATATGGAGGCACTGGTTGGTTATTGGGTCCTGGAAAACGAGCTCTCCATGAACGCTCGATTTCAAAAACTACCGGATGGCTATAAAGAAGAGTCCAGCACAAATGTCTGGGGAGATCTGCACTGCTATGATATGCCTTCTAATGCAGAAGGCACCCAGGTGCTTCATTACACAATTCACAACGGCGGGCACTGCGAACCCAGTATCAGTGAAGGCTATCCTGACTATTATAAATACGATTTAGGCCTTGGCCTTCAATGCAGGGATTTCGAAGTGGCTGAAGAAGCATGGAGTTTTTTGCGTACGCAGTCTCTGGCAGAAGAGCGCGTATACCGACCCGTTGTCTCACAGGTGAGAAAAGGAGTCTATAACAGCGGAGATCCCTCGACACTCTGGCTTGAGGAGCCGGAAGCAGGCGGCAGCTATACTCTCACCTCATCAAGTGGAGAAACACTGCTTGAAGCGACTTTCAAGCTAATGGGAACCGGGGATCTTAGTTCTCTGCAGGCATCGGCATTGTGCCGCACTACCGCCACCATGCCCCGGGCACTGTATCTGTGGAACTACACTCTTAACGGCACCGGCGGATGGGAAATAATTACTTCCGACACCTGCAGCAGCAAAAGCAAGATCAGTCTGACTATGCCATTTAATACCACGAAGTACGTAAATGCTAAAGGGGAAGTCAGGGTAGCTGTAGGATCCGGCAGCTCCAGCAGCGGAAGCCACCAGCTCATGGTGGACGTCATGGAGGTGAGAGTGGTTTACTTCGATTCAGACGGAGAGACTCTTCAGGCGGTTAACGATCAGTATAGCGCGACTGAAGACCTTTCGCTTGCACCCAGCACGCCCATTCTTGCCAATGACCTTCCTTCTTCCGGTACGACCGCTGTGCTCGTGGATGATGTGCTCCACGGAACGCTTACGCTGAATAGCAATGGATCCTTTACGTACAAACCATTAGCCAACTTCAATGGAAACGATTTCTTTACTTATCAGGCGGTTTCCGACAGCCGGGTAAGCAACACTGCCACTGTGACCATCACGGTACAGCCAGTCAATGATATGCCGGTCGCCAGTCCAGACACAGCGGAGACAACGCAAGGCGCTCCGGTAACCATCAGCGTTCTTGCCAATGATACTGATGTGGACGGGAATTCGCTTACCCTGAGCAGTGTAACACCCGGAAGTACTAACGGCTCGGTTACAATCAACAGCGATAACACAGTAACCTACACGCCGATAGGAGGCTACGCAGGAATCGACTCATTCAGCTACCAGGCTTACGATGGCGTGACCTGGAGCAACACGGCTACGGTTACTGTTACGGTGAGTGCTGCATCCAACATACCTCCTGTGGCCACCAACGATTCTAGCTTTACGAAATACAATACTCCTATCGTCATCAATGTGTTGGCCAATGACAAAGATGCCGATGGAATACTGAACCCAGCCAGCGTTACCATTGTATCTCAACCCACGCGGGGAACGCTCGTCAATAACGGAAACGGTACCGTCACGTTTACTCCCAAAACGAATTATTGGGGAAGAGTTACTTTTACGTATACCGTTAAAGACAATAATGGCGCTGTCTCAAATAAGGCCACGGTGACCGTGAACGTCTTGCGGCGTGAGAGACGCTTCTTGTGGCAATAGCCCTAACAGAATTCGCGATATTTCGCTTCCTGTCGTCCAGCTTGCTCCCTTCATTTCTCAGACTCTAGAAGGAAATCAGGGCCCTGCCCGATACGACCCAAGAAGAAACGAATAACGTGTCGTTCCTTGCTTTCGTGGTAAACACGTATCATCATCTCCGCCCCATTGAATTCACGTGGGTTCCCGTGTTCGCTGCGGAATCTCGCAGTGACACTTTTCTTCTCGGCGTGCTCCGCACGTCGATCCCGCGAAGCGGGCCTCAGGGTAAACTCCCTCAGCGCGCTACGAAACAGACATGCGGCCTTGCTCCCTGCCCTCATTCTCAGCCATCAGCGCGGGGCTGCTGCCTAATGCCTCCTTAGACGGCTACGCTCATCGGCCTTGTCCGCACTGAATGCAAGCAGAACTGCCGCATTTTGCCGTCCCGACTTTCATGGTCTGAACTCAATGTACAGCCCGGGACCTCCGCTTGACGTTTAAGGGCTCACGTATTAGGATAGGGCAGTATCGGTGGTTTTTGTTACTGCCGTCGGGATAGTAGCACCTACGCTGCAGTAGCTTAATAAAGCTTTTTATTCGCCATTCACTTGATCAGCTCATGACCTCAAAGCCCTTTTCCCGCATTATCGCTCAGGCACTTTATGACGCTGCTGCTTCGGTAATCACCAATGTCCCAGGCTTTGGAGGAACCCAGGTCTTCGATGCATACTGTGATATTGCCGGCCAGCCAGCTGTGCCATGCTTTCATGAGGAAATTGCCTACTCTCTTGCTCATGGCGCGAGCCTGGCGGGGAAACGTTCAGCCGCCCTGCTGAAAGGACACGGCCTGGCCAAGGCAGCCAACAGCGTTGTGGATTCACTGAGTGCTGGTACGACTGCAGGCTTTGTTGTCCTGGTTTTTGACGACAAATACTCCCGGCATTCGGACAGTATTCTGAATGTCTCCAGTATGCTTAGGGGCCTTGGCATTCCTTTCCACAGGCTTCGCGGTGCGTCCGTATACCATGAGGTACTGAATGCATTTATGCGTTCGGAGATGGTTCAACTCCCGATAGCACTGCTGATTACTGCCGATGATCTGTTAACTGCAAAAACATATTCGCCTACTCCTCTCATCCACCCTGAACTTCGCTTCGAGCGCAATGTGGCTCAGCACGTGCTTTCTCCGCTTACAGCCGGACATCAGCACCGCATACTCAACGCCAAGCTGAACAATGAGCAATGGGACCGTATACCCGCCCCTGAACTTCCTTCACTGCCATACTCGCTTCCCCCGGAATGGCAGGACATGATCCGCCCGTATCAGGCTTTCTTTGATGCCTTCCGTCATGTACGCAGTGACATCGTTACCGGCGACACCGGTGTCACTTCACTTTTTGCCTTTTCCCCCTATGATTGTATTGATATCTGTACCTACATGGGAGGAAGCATTCCTCTTGCTCTCGGCGCGTACCTTGCTGGCTATACCGATGTCTGGGCTCTAACCGGAGATTTTTCCTTTATCGCCGCTGGCCATCTGGGATTAGCCGAGGCCTTACAGCGGCGTATTCCTCTAAAGCTCGTTATTTTTCACAATAGCCAAGCGCAAACCACCGGCGGCCAGGCGATTCCTTCCGGCGTGCTTGAGACCATTCTCAAGGGGTATGAGGATTTTGTGGTTTCGATAGAGAATCCTCACGACAGCATTAGGGTTATGCAGGCTCTGGTCGATGTCAAGGAGGCGGATGCTTTGCGCATCGTGGTGGTCGAGTATGATACGTAAGGTTCAAGGTTCAAGGCTCAAAGTTCAAGGTTTATGTTGTGTTCATGAACTGCCATGAGAATTCCACATCTTTTGTTGCCCTGGATTTCGAAACCGCTAACCCGGACATCGCCAGTATTTGTCAGATCGGTGCTGTGACATTTGAAGGGGGCACTATCCGTGAATCCTGGAATGTGCTCGTTAATCCGGAAGGATCGTTTGACCCGTTCAATATTTCCGTCCATGGCATCACCGAGGCTATGGTACGCACCGCACCTACCTTCCCTCAAGTGTTTGCTGAACTCCGCCAGCGACTTTCCGACAGGATTGTCATCTCTCATACCACTTTTGACAAGACTGCCCTGACCGAGGCAATCAGACGATACGGCTTGTCGAAAATATCCTGCACCTGGCTGGATTCTACGCGGATTGTTCGTCGGACCTGGCCTCAGTTTGCTCGTCGCGGCTACGGACTGAAGAATATGGCACAGTGGCTCGGCATAGAATTTAATCACCACGATGCTGTAGAAGATGCGAGGGCTGCCGGCATCATCGTTCTTCATGCGATAGCGGAAACGCGTCGTACCCTGGAAGAGTGGATTGAGCACCTGAGGCAACCCTGTATCTGCCCGTATTCGGCCGAGGTTATCTGCCCGGGCAATCCAGACGGACCACTCAGCCGGGAGGTCCTGGTGTTCACCGGTAAACTCTCCATTGCACGAAGCAGTGCGATCGAGCTGGCCGCAGCTGCCGGGTGTGATGTGGCCGCTTCTCTGAGCTTGCGGACAACGATCCTAGTGGTGGGGAAGCAGGCAGTCCGCAGCTCTTCTGTCGGTCCAAGCAAAAAACAGCGTCAGGCCGAGGCCTTGATTGCTCAAGGTTGTGCGGTACGCATTATCAATGAGGAAGAATTCTTTCGAATGGTGATCCCTGAGCCAGGAACAGTAAAGAGTAAGAAATTAGGAGTGAGGAATGACAGAATTACCTGATTGACGACTTTTTACGAGGCCATCAACCTTGAACTTTGAACCTTGACCTTTTGAAAAAGTGACAGGTATGATGAAGAAGGTAGACTCTCCATCCATCGACATCATCTACTTTTCCTGGACAGGAAACACCAAGGCCGTCGTCGAGGTGATCGCTGCAGAACTGAGGCCACGCACTCAGGTTCGGGTTCTGGAAGTCAGACCGAAACGAAGGTACCCTTACTTCGTCTGGCTTCTGCTTTCTTTCATTC
>JAGOGO010000021.1:22838-29687 GCA_017996625.1 Deltaproteobacteria bacterium
GGAAACACCAAGGCCGTCGTCGAGGTGATCGCTGCAGAACTGAGGCCACGCACTCAGGTTCGGGTTCTGGAAGTCAGACCGAAACGAAGGTACCCTTACTTCGTCTGGCTTCTGCTTTCTTTCATTCCCGGATTGGGTACAGATATCGGCCCAGTGGACGTCACCTCGCCGCTCGTGATCCTCGCAATACCCAAGTGGACAGTGAATTGCCCGCCAATAACCACCTTGCTGAGGAAAGGGATTTTCAAAGGTCGAATGATTTTCCCGGTCATCACGTATGGTGGATTCGATGAAAAGCGATATGCTGAAAATTACCGGAGAAGAATTGAGCGAGTTGCCTGGGGAACCGGACGCATGTTGCTGGTAAGAAGAAGCTGGATCCGGAAAGGCGACTTCGTTTCTGTGCGGGAATGGGCTGCCGCGCTGCCGCTCGGCTGGTTTCCCAGTGGGGTTGAAAGGACTTAAGCAGGTACAGTCTTCTAGTATTCCTCTGCTCCATCCTTCAGGCCTTTCTTTTATTTTCGTAAGCTTGACATCCTTTCACTTTTGTGTGAGAGTATGCCGTTCTTGAACAGACGATACTGCTTTCTGCGATAACTAAGATACTATCTGCATAACTGTTTAAGGAGGGCTGGTACATGAACCCTTTAGCCCAGGAACTGAACGACATTATTCAGAGGCGAAACAGCAACGTCCTCGCAATGCTCTCTCGACTCGGAAAGGATCTTTACTTCCCGAAGGGCATTCTCAGCCAGAGCGCGGAGGCAGGCAAGAAAGCTCACACGTACAATGCCACTATCGGCATTGCCACCGATGATGCCGGCCCCATGTACCTTCCCTGTATTCAGGAGCACTTGACTGGTATCGAGCCGGGCAATAGTTACACCTATGCTCCGGCCGAAGGCAAGCCGCAGCTGCGGGAGAAATGGCGGGAAAAGCAGCTTGCCGATAATCCTACCCTCAGAGGCAAGAGCTTCGGCCAGCCAGTCGTGACCTGCGGGCTTACCCACGGCCTCGATCTAGTTTCCGATCTGCTTGTAGATAAGGACGATATTATCGTCCTTCCTGACAAGTTTTGGGAAAATTACACGCTCATTTTCGAACTGCGGTCCGGCGCCCGCTTTCTGCATTATCCTCTGTTCGATAATCAGGGCTCCTTCAATGTCCCGGCGTTTCAAAAAGCGGTGAATGAGGCCGCTGCTAAGAAGAGCAAGATCATTATGCTCTTCAACTTCCCCAATAATCCAACCGGCTATACTATTACGCCAGCTGAGGCCGTCAAGATAACTGAAGTGATCCGAACCACAGCCGACCAAGGAACCAACTGCGTCGTCGTTCTGGATGACGCATACTTCGGCCTGTTCTTCGATGACCACATCATGCAGGAATCGCTGTTCGGCGCATTGGCCAATCTGCATCCCCGGGTGCTTACCGTAAAACTCGACGGCCCCACCAAGGAGCAGTTTGTCTGGGGCTTCCGGATCGGGTTTCTCACCTTCGGCATAAGCAGTGCTGAAGGCGGTCAGGAGATTTACACCGCATTGGAGCAGAAGACTAAGGGCGCAATCCGTGCAGGCATTTCCAACTGCTCGCATCCGGCTCAGACCATTATCCTAAAAGCTCTTAACAGCCCCGCCTACGCTCAGGAAAGAGATGAAAAGGTGGCTATTCTCAAAAAACGGGCGTTGAAAGTCCGCGAGGTTCTTGCCGGCAAAAAATTCGAGGACATTTGGGAAGCTTATCCATTCAATTCCGGGTACTTCATGTGCCTGAGGCTGAAGGCGGTGGAGGCAGAGACCCTGCGAAAGTATCTCCTCGATCAGTACGGTGTTGGCACCATTGCCATGGATACCTGGGACCTGCGGGTAGCTTTCTCCAGTATTGCTGAAAAAGACATCCCGGACCTGTTTGCCACCATTGCGAAGGCGGCGCAGGAGCTGATGAACCGTAAAGAGTAAGGAGTTAGGGGTACAAGTTTATTGCCTATAACACCGTACTCCTCACTCTTCACTCCTCACCCTTTACCATTCCTTCTGGCAGATATTCCGGATGGACATTGCTAAGGGCATTGAAGACAGTGTAGCGAATGCGCGGATCCTTGCGGTAAAAATGCTGCAAGAATTCTTCCACCTCTTTGCGTTGTGAGATCTTTGCCGAGGGACATGGGTTATCTACCGAAGGCAGGTGCAGATAATCCGCCAGGCCTTGAAGCTGTTCTTTATACACCAGGGCCAACGGACGGATAATGGTTACCTCGCCGCCGAAGAACTTCTGGCACGGCACCATTGTGCTTACCGAGCCACCGAATATAATATTGACGAAGAGCGTGGTGTTGATATCTTCCAGATGGTGACCCAGTGCGATTTTATTGAAGCCGGAATCCCGGCATATCTGGAACAACTTCTTGCGGCGCTGCCAGGCACAGTAAAAGCAAGGGTTTTTGCGGTTCTCCTCGCTGTGAGCAGTAAGGCCGATGTTGGTCTTTACAATCGAATAGTCGTACGATTCATCTTTTAGATACTGCTCGATCAGCTCTCCCTGAACATCATCGAACCCCAGATCGATATAGACTGCTTTGAGGGTGTACGTGATTGGAATCCACGCCAGGCGCTCGCGCAGCAGCCAGAGCATGCTGAGGCTGTCCACGCCGGATACTCCCACCACAATGCGGTCGCCGTCATGAAGCAGGTCATACCTCATAACCGTCTTTCCTATCCAGCGAAAGATACGCTGAACCGGTGCAGAAAAATTCTTCTTCTTGGTTACCGCGGTAGACATTCCCGACCGGCGGACCGGCAATCCAGCATTCTGGCTATTGCGCTCGTTCGCGCAAGTCTCTGATCGTTTTACCATAGTCTTTGCTGTGAAAAACGGCGCTTCCAGCCACAAGAATATTTGCTCCTGCCCGGGAAACCGTGCTGATCGTATCGCTATTCACACCGCCATCCACCTCAATAGAGATATCCAGATTGCGCTCCTCAATCATGCGCCGCAGCTGAGTTATTTTCGGCAGCACACTGCTGATAAATTTCTGACCCCCGAATCCCGGATTGACGGTCATGAGCAGAACCATATCCACATCGGAAAGAATATAGTCTATGGTTGAAAGCGGTGTCGCAGGATTGAGAACAACACCGGCTTTGCAGCCCTGAGCTTTAATCAGTTGTATGCTGCGATGCAGGTGGGTGGAAGCCTCCACGTGGACAGTAAGAATATCCGCTCCGGCTTCAGCGAAGTCCTGGATAAAGGCATCAGCATTTTCAATCATCAGGTGAACGTCAAACGGCATTGTAGTAATCTTGCGAATACTCTCTACAACGAGAGGTCCGATGGTGACGTTGGGTACAAAATGGCCATCCATAACATCGACATGAACCCAGTCCGCTCCGGCGCTTTCAATCGCTTTCACCTCTTCACCAAGCCGGGAAAAATCCGCCGAAAGAATTGATGGAGCAATGAGGATAGTATCTCGCTGTAGCATCATAGTGATTCCTTATCATTTAAGGTAAAATTTAACATTCTTGCTCTTCAATCCTTACGGTTCCAACTCTGCCAGCCGTGATCTCATGGATACCTGCTGTACTCGGTCTGCGGTCATGTCCACATCAATCAGAGTAATGGAAATGAACCCACGCAGATAAGCGTCAGTATCACTGTATGGTACGGGATCGGGTCCCGCTGCCACTTCGGCAGTTACCAGCACCGGACCTCCGCCTTGAGGAACAGCCTCCCACACGTCTTTCCAGACAATATTGACGATCTGCGAGCTCGCCAGATTCGTTTGCCGAACGCCTTTGATGCTTTCATACGGCACCGGTATTGTGACGTTCAGGATCGTCCCCTTCGGAAGCAGCGATCCGCCAGATTGAGCAGCTGTTATAGCAAGCCGTTCGATGAGCCGAGCGGTGAAAACGCCTGCAGAGGGAAAGGCTGCATACGTGCTGGTAAAATGAGGAAACTCGTGAAGCGCGTCCACCTGCACGCTCACCGCGATAGCCGGTACTCCCTTGAGGCAGCCGGCAATTGCCGCATTAATCGTTCCCGAATAACTGCTAGCCGGCTGTCCGGTGTTTTCGGAAAAATTGGCGCCGGAAACCAGAAGGTCGGGCGGATTGTTTACCATAATCGCACCGAGTCCGGCTCCTACACTATCTGCCGGCGTTCCTGCGACCGACCAGACATCAGGTGCTTCCCGCAGGACGGTAACCGTCGTGAAACCACCCGAGTCGAGGGGATTGGTTATGGCACCGCCGTTTGAACTCCAGTTTTCTTTCGGAGCGACAATGGTGACGCTGTGGCCGGCCTGCTGCAGCGCCGCATGCATGGCTTGGATACCCGGAGCATTGTAGCCGTCATCATTGGTGAGCAGAATAGTGAGAGCGAGACTGATCTCACAGAAAAACCCAGGAGCAAGGGCTATCACCATGAGTATGACTAGGATACGCATTTTCTTCATGCAAGCTGCCACCTTCATAAAGGTACTCTCGAGTAAGGAAATCAGGTCCTGAACCGTCCCTGCCAGGAGGGATAAAAACCGGCGTATTTTCCAAAGCCAACCTGAGGCTTTCCCCGTCTCTTCTCGGCAATTGTCTCCGTATATATAGCATAGAAAAGAATCCGGGCAAAGCGTTCCGAGGTTTTACTGCTCCCTTCTGACAGGATTCGACGTGCTTATCTGCTTCTGCCCACTCCGGCACATCGCTGCGCATATGAATCGATCTGTTGCTTTTACAATTTTGCAAATGCCGATTTACAGTACTTGAATCGCGCTATCTAGACTTCTCCCCAGGCACCTGGAATTCGTACTGATCATCAGGTTCGCTTCGGGAGTAAGCTGAGCACCTTTTGTTCACGGGGCTTCACAATCAAAAGATACTGATTTTGTAAGGAATCACACGTGTTCAAAACAGCTACTGGAGGACTGATGCACGGTGCTCACCCGCACTGTCATCCTGAGTCCCGCTTACAGCGGGATAAAGGATCTCGGGCAGGATCCTTATCAGGAGATCCTTCGATCGTCCCGCACTCCGGTTGTAATGTGGGACTCCCTCAAAATGACACTTCTTTCTCCGTTAACCTGAAAGCGGGAAATCCTCTTAGGGCAAGGGACCGTCTGAATTTTGTACTTCCATAATACTGTTTAAGCCTATTTGGGAAAACAGTAATAAGATATTAATATATGAATTAAATGTGAAGGTTTCTATTATTCGGATACGACTATTGCTGTCCGGATCACCGGTGAGTATTGTTAAAAAGACCGTATTCCATCTAACAGAACAGTTGACCGGCTATCGGAAGTATTCGATCGACACAGGCAGCACTCTTCCTGTTGCCGTTAGCTGAGTAACGGTTTCTGAAATTTTTCTGGGGAGGAACTATGAACTCACTTTCCAATGATTATCCAGCGGGGCTCTTGAACGCTCACGAACCCCCTTGTCTTTCGCTCTATCAGCTGACTCATCGGGGATATCCAGAGAACCAGCAGGACCCGATTCGATTTCGCAATCTCGTGAAGGCCATGGAGGAATCCTTGCGGATAAAGTACCCCAGGCGTGAGATTCAACCGCTTCTGAAGCCGTTTCACAATTTGGTTAACGATCCTGCCTTCTGGCGTCATACACTTGATGGATTGGCTGTCCTCCGTGCCCCTGACTTGTTCCGGATTTATCGTCTCCAGCGTCCGGTAGCAGAACTCATTGTCGTGGCCGACAGCTTTCATACCAAGCCCCTGATGCGCATCTTTCAGTCGGCCGACCGCTTTCAGATTCTCGGTTTGGACCGTCAGGAAATTCATCTCTACGAAGGTAACCGCGACGTTATAGATGAGATCGAGCTTGCCCAGGACGTCCCACGGACAATCACCGAGGCACTCGGCGAGGAATTGACTGAGCCTCATCAAACCGTCGCTTCGTATGGGACTGGAGTTGGTGGACCAGCCATGCATCATGGCCACGGTTCAAAGAAGGATGAGATAGATGTTGACGAGGAGCGTTTTTTTCGCGCAGTCGATCGGGCAGTTTTGGAGCACCACTCGCAGCCATCGGGCTTGCCATTAATACTGGCAGCCTTGCCCGAATATCACACGCCTTTTCGCACGATCAGCCAGAATCCGTTTCTTCTACCCGAAGGGATACACAGCCACCCGAATGCTCTGTCACGTGATGCGCTCCGCGAACGCGTCTGGCGGGTTATTGAACCTTGCTATCTCGCACGTCTGGCAGGATTGATCGAGGAATTCGGGGAAGCAAAGGCCAAGGGTCTGGGTGACGATGACCTGGTGCGGGTCGCGAAGGCGGCCGTGATCGGACGGGTAGCAAAGATAATGATCGAAGCCGAGCGAAAGATTCCTGGGCGGATTGTGGACGAGACCGGTCGAATCGAATTCAACGAGTTGTCCATGCCGGATGTTGACGACCTACTTGACGATGTGGGGGAGTTGGCCCTGAGAATGGGTGGACACGTCGTCATCGTTCCTGCCGAGCGGATGCCGACGCACACCGGGCTTGCCGCAATTTACCGATTCTAAGCTGGAACTAGCTGGCTATCACCCGCTCGGCAGCATTCCATTACGAAGATTTTTCATCGCTATCGCCTTTCTGTTCGCAGCTGAGCTCTACATCCCCGGCAAGCCGTCGAGCATGGTTCCATCCTCGGAGCCGTTGAGCTGAAAGCCGACGAGGTTCTGAGTGGAGGTATAGCCGATATAGGTGGCAGGCCTGAGATCCTGACCGGGAAAGAGGTTCTCCGCCACCTCCACCACCTTCTCAAACGGATCCAGGGTAATGGTGCGCACTGCCCGAACCGTGCCGCTGTCATCGTAGGCGCTCAGCGTCACCGTGGCCGCACTTG
>JAGOGO010000150.1 GCA_017996625.1 Deltaproteobacteria bacterium
TGGACTCCAGTGCAGAGTTCTTGGAACGTTCTATACAAACCAAGACGGACGGCTTTGCTTGGGTTCAGATCTGGAATCCTATCAATCTGCGGCACAGCTCCACGTTTATAAGCCCCGCGGTGACGTACTCTCAACCATTGTGAACTACATCAGTCCGATTCGAGAGGCGGCCGCACAGGAAGATGCGGAGCGTTTAGGCATTGAAGGATCCATGCCTTCTTTTGAGATAGGGGCTGTCCGCTATACCTCTTCAAACCGTCTGCATCAATCAGATAGTGAAGTGATCTTTTCTGTGCAATCGATCGATTTCCTGGCAAGGCGCACAGCAGTCTTCGGAATGACCCGCACCGGGAAATCCAACATGATTAAGCAACTTGTTTCGGTTGTAAAGCGCACTTCCAATCAGACTGGTCTGCATATCGGGCAGATTATTTATGACTTAAATGGTGAATACGCCAATGCTAATCAGCAGGATGTTGGAGCACTCGCTGATGTGTATCCGGAGGAGACGGAGCGTTATCGTATGCTACCTGCTGAAGGATTTCACCTTATCCAAAATAACTTCTACATTCAGATCCAGGAAGGATTTTCTATTATTCAACAGGTTATGTCCGATCAGTCAACTCCTTCGGCGGATTTAAAGGCGTTCTTAAATGTCTCATTTGAAGAGCCGGACTCTGAGGAACGATCACCACATAACCGATGGGAAGTTAAAAAAGCTATCTATCAAGCGATGTTAAAGAAAGCAGGATTTCCAGCGCCCAGAGGATTTACTGTTTCTTTTCCCGCAAGTGAAGCGATCAGACAGATAGTGGATCCTGGGAATCAATTCC
This sequence comes from Deltaproteobacteria bacterium, assembly GCA_017996625.1. Lineage (GTDB taxonomy): Bacteria > Desulfobacterota > WTBG01 > JAGOGO01 > JAGOGO01 > JAGOGO01. The sequence continues at coordinate 834 of JAGOGO010000150.1, forward strand.
CAGCAGCACGAGGGACTAGATTAGCATTGAGTCTTGATCAAGCTATCTCTTGGTTTGAAGCAGCGCGAACTGCAAATAGGAATAACAGGCTTTTGTCTACTTCCGGCAATCCATGGTTTGACGAAGATGCAATCGCACTACTAAATATGCTTGCCGGTCGAAATAGTAACGATGCGTACATTACCGGATATAAGCACCTAAATCCCCTCAAGGATTTCCATTCTCCTGATCGGACGCAGGATGTGTCCGAGGAAATCTATCAGCATCTCATAGCCGGCCGGATCGTCATCCTGGATCTCTCTGTTGGTGATCCCAATCAGCGTACACGGCTGAGTAAGGTGATTGCCAAGCACATCTTTAATCGCTCTATGGGAATCTTCAATGAAGGAGAGTTTCCGCCAAACATCATGATTTACGTCGAGGAAGCCCACAATATCATGGGTAGGAAGGATGACTTGACTGATACTTGGCCACGTATTGCAAAGGAAGGTGCCAAATTCCGAATCGGAACCGTCTATGCGACTCAAGAGGTATCGTCGATGCATCCCAATATTCTTTCGAATACGGAGAATATGTTTGTCTCCCATATCAATAATGAATCGGAAGTCCGAGAGCTCGCAAAATTCTATGACTTTAAAGACTTTGGGACTTCGCTGATCCGTGCCCAGGATGTCGGTTTTGCCCGAGTAAAGACGCTTTCCAGCCCATTTGTAATCCCAGTGCAGATCCACAAATTCGATCCGGAGCGGGAGCGAGCTAGAAATACAGAAACCGCAAATTGAGTTGACTATGCCCTACGATGATGAGTTTGGAAGCAAAACCGCACACAGCGATGTCGTCCGCAATCCAGATGTGCGGGCTTTCCTGCAGCAATGTCGCCCGATCCGCGAACCATCCGATGAGGCAGGCCAGGAGCTAGCCTCCTGTTTTGTAGAACCACCCGAATATACACAAGAATCGGGCATAGGTTATGTGATTGCATCTGATGGCAGCTTATATGCCTCCAGCATTGACGATAGGTTGCCCAGCATTAAGGTGTGCTACCTCAAATTCAGCACCATACTTATAGAAATGATGGAATTTGAGGGGCTGGAAGACAGCAATACCCAGCTTATCGATCCGTTCCGCGTAGCAGCTCTTCAGCGTAATCGCGATACTCTTACGTTGGTCCTACCTCTTTCAAATTTCCGACTCCCCGATGATAATTCGGTCAAAGATACTTTTCGTCGGCAAATGGATAGTTTCCTATGGTCCGAGGCTACACGATTTCGAAGAGATGACCCCGGTACCAGCCTGATGGCCACACTCATCGAATTGGCTCAACTGAGACCCGGAGGTGATAGTCCCTCCAACGAAGTGAAGATACACAAGTGCCCTTCCCCGGACTGTGAGGAAGCAAACATCCATCTCAATCCCGAGGAACCGTCCCACTCGTGTCCTTCGTGCGGCGGTCCTTTATATATCAGTGATTGCCTGCGTCTGTGGGAGGCAGTCAACGACTTTCACGCTAATCTAGAGCCTTCATCGCGGTTCATGAGTTACATCGAGCATCTTCTGCCAATTCACTATCTGCGGTTTTTATCCGAGGAAGCTCCAGCTCAATTAAGTAGGCTGTCCATTTTGATTGACGGACCTTTAGCGGTCTTCGGTCATGCAGCGTGGCTGCATCAGTCCATCATGCGATTCCTACACCAATTGCGACAACGGCAGCAAGCCCGGAGCCTGTTACCACCTGTAATCATTGGATTGCAGAAAAGTGGTTATGTCGTGGAATATATGCAGCTCCTTAATCGTCATATTCCGGAGAACCGCATTTTTAGTATCACCGATAGATTTCGGTATGAATATCTCGGAGTTGAGCCGTCCGGCAACGGCTTCGGAAGTGAAACATATTACGGGCAGGATTTTGCTTTTAAAACTCCGTCTGGCAAATTCTTTGTCTTCGCTCTTCCATACCCATTCCCCATAAAAAGCAGAGCTGATCGATTTCCACACATAAAGGCTGAGATGGAGCGGTATGAAGAACTGCCGCGAGCTTTGAACTTGATAAATAAGGTTGAGACGGATCTTTATCGCGATGCTTTGGCACCCATTGCCCTGGCACATCGATACACAGCTATTAGTCTTAAGCCAGGTGGCCGTGTACTTGACGTGATGGGAAGAACCGCTAGGCAGCTTTCAAGATTGCGCTAACGACCAGATCATGAGCAGAAAATATTGAGGAAAAGGGGTAACACTCCAAAGCTTTGGTTCTCAAAGCGAACCAAAAGGAGTGTTACCAATGGAAAGCAAAGGCGAAGGAAAAGGAGAGAGGAAAGGAACCCGCCGCCCCGGGGGGGTGGGGCGGCGGGTGAAACGTCTGCCCAGCCACTCCCATCCATCCGAAGTTCGACGTAAAGCGGTCCAGTTATGTCTGGAAGAAGGCTTTCCCGTGCCGCAGGTAGCCCGCGAGATGGGTGTGGGCCGCAGTACCCTGACCAAGTGGATAAAGGTATACCGCGACCAGGGCGAAGCGGGCTTGCAGTCCAAGCCAATACGCCGAAACCGGCCGCAAGCCAAAGTGGCTCCTGCGGTGAAGGCGCAGGTCGTCGAACTCAAGCGGCAGCATCCCGAGTTGGGCGTCAAAAGAATCAGCCAGTTTCTGCGCCGGGTGCTGTTTATGCCGGTGAGCCGGGAGACGGTTCGCCGGACTTTGCATGAGCAGCAGTTGCTCAAAAAACCTCGCCGCAAACCCCGGAAGAATCCAGCCCGGCCGCGCTTCTTCGAACGCTCCACCCCCAACGAGATGTGGCAAAGCGACATATTCACCTTCCGGCTGGGGGGCAAGAATGCCTATCTTATCGGTTTTTTGGATGACTACTCCCGTTACATCGTCGGGCTGGACGTGTTTCGCAGCCAGACAGCGGAGCACGTGCTGGAGGTGTATCGCCGGGCGGTAGCAGAGTACGGTGTGCCCAAGGAAATGCTTACCGATCAGGGGCGCCAGTACTCGAGCTGGCGCGGGACCACGCGATTCGAGACCGAACTGCGGAAGGATCGGGTTCATCACATCAAGAGCCGGCCGCATCATCCCATGACCCTGGGCAAGATCGAACGCTTCTGGAAGACCATCTGGGAGGAGTTTCTCGAGCGCGCACAGTTTGACAGTTTCGAGTCTGCCTGCGAACGGGTGCGGTTATGGGTGAAGCACTACAATCACCGGCGGCCCCATCAGTCCCTGGAGGGGCTGTGCCCGGCCGATCGCTTCTTTGCAATTGCCCAGGAATTGCGTCAGGTCATGGAGCGCGGCATTGCCGACAATGTGTTGGAACTGGCATTACGAGGGCAACCGCGCAGTCCGTTTTATATGGTGGGGCGGATGGGGGAGCAATCCGTGGTCATCCGCGCCGAAAAGGGGCAGGTGAAAATGCTTGTTGATGGCGAAGAACCGCAACCTCATCAGGAGGTCGTTTACGACCTGAAAGGAGGTAGTCATGTCCAACGAAGTGAAAGCCAGGAAGGAACCATTGCCGTACAATGCTCAGCAGCGAGTCCACGCGGTACTGTCGATCTGGAGCGAACGCCGGCGGCCGGGGGAAGTCTGCCGGGAACTTTCGATCAGCTCCGCTGTGCTGTGGGCTTGGGAGAAGCGGGCACTGGCGGCGATGCTCAAGGCGCTGGATTCTCAGACACGCCAGGAACCGGGACCGGCGTTGAGCCCGAAACTGGAACGGTTGCTGGCCCGGCAAGCCCTGCAGCAGAAGGGGCACATGGCGAGACTGGAGAAACGGCTCGTCAAGCTGCAGGAGCCGAAAGCATCGCCCTCGATCAAATAGTGCCGGTCTGTGTGGCGGGAGGGTTCCGCGATGAACGATCCGAAACGCAGGGTTCAACAGCAATCGTTAGCCCGGCAGCGGGCGCAGCTGATCATGCAAGTCCGGAGCGGAGTGCTGAGTGTTCAAGAAGCAGCCCGGCAACTCAGGGTCTCCCGCAAGACTTATTACAAATGGGAGCGGCGTGCCCTGGCGGCTATGATCGAGGCACTGGGCAATCGGGAGGCGGGACGCCCGTCGCTGCCGATCGACCCGGACAAACAAGCCCTGCAATGCCAGACCCGGGAGTTGGAGGCGAAGCTCTCAGTCCTGGAACAGACCGAAGAGATCCGCCGGCGGTTGGAGGCGTCGGATAAAAAAAAAGCATGAGATGGCTGAAATGATCATCACCACGCTGAGCCAACTGAAACAGCAGGTGCGCTGGCCATACAAGCGCCTCTGTGCGTCCACCGGTTTGTCGTATGCGAGTTTCCGTCGCTGGAAACGTCGCCTCGATTGTGGGCAGCCCGCCTTCTTCAAACCAGGGCCCCGCAAGGTAGTGCCGCTGAGACTCGAGGATTTGCGTACGGTCTTGTACCACCTCAAGCACGGCCATCAGCGCAGCGGTGGAGTCGGAAGCGTGTACCAACAATATCGGGACCAGATCTCCCGGCGCGATCTTCAGATGCTGACGAGAACCATGCGGCAGGAACTGGTCCATCAGCACCGGGCAGACTTACGTCATATCATCTGGAAAATTCCCGGCTTGGTCTGGTCCCTGGATGACGCGGAGTTGGCGAGGTTCGCCCGCCGCAAACTGCATCTGCATCAAGTGCAAGACCTCGCCTCGCGCTATAAATTCATGCCTTGGGTAGGAGAGCGGGTCTTGGGAGAAACCGTGGCCGGCCGCTTGGAGCATTTGTTCTTGCGCTATGGACCGCCGCTGGTGCTCAAACGTGACAACGGGTCCAATCTCAATCAACACGCAGTCGATGCCTTGCTTGCCCGTTACCTGGTCATCCCCCTGAACTCGCCTCCGCACTATCCACCGTACAACGGCGGAATCGAATGTGCGATCAGGGAAATGAAAACTCCGTTGCATAAGATGATCCTCGCCAGCGGCCCGATCCCCGAATCCCAGGCGCAATCCTGGGCGGAGATGCTGGCATCTGAGCTGAATCATCACCCTCGAGCCTGTCTTGATGGGCAAATCGCCTGCAGGGTCTTTCAGGATACTACGTCGGTCCGGAAAGCGTATAATCCCCGCAAGCGAAAGAAAATCTTTGATTGGATCAACGATCTGACCGGGGCGCTTATCCGGGCTTCGGCCGCTCACACGCAACGCCAGGCCGAAGCCGCTCGACGTTTAGCAGTGGAAACCTGGTTGCAGAGGAACGGTGTGATTACTATTATTCAGAACAAAAAAGTGTTACCCATTTTCCCCGAAAAAAGTGCTCATTATTAGGTTGCCTGCACA
>JAGOGO010000151.1 GCA_017996625.1 Deltaproteobacteria bacterium
TATAGGGATCAGGCGCAATAATCAAGGGAAGATCGGTGTCGCTGATTCTCTCGGCAGCAATGACTGCTGATGCCTGTGTGCTGCTCAAGAGACGGCGATAACGCGGATTGGTAAAAAACGTGATATCTCCGCTTCGGGCATCGGTCAGGCTGGCAATGCCGGATATAACGATTGAGGCATCACCGATGACGGTTCCATTAACCAGAGCTGCCAGTTCCGCTAATGTTTTGTTCACAAGATGCTCCCGCCTACTTTTTCACCGGAGTGGCAGCTGACTTTTTGCCGTACTGCTGGTTATGGCGCTTGATGATCTCGTCCGTCACATCCAGCGAAGCATCAACGTATGGCACCAGGCTGCGCTCGAGAATCAAGGTGTAGCCGTTTTCTTTGCCATAGGTGTCCGCAATCTGAATAATCTCAGCGGTGATGCGCTGCACCAGCTCGTTATGACGTTGGCGGATATCGTTTTCTTTATCTTTTCGATAACGCTCCCAATCGCGGTACTCTTCACGGAACATCCGCATCTTGTCGCTTAGCGCCTCTTCATCGAGCAGAGTGGACTGCCGCTCCAGGTTCTCCTTTTCGCGTTTCAGCTCCTCGCCTTTTGCTCCCCATTCCTTTTGAGCTTTCTCCATTTCCTTACTCAACTCTGCAGCCGCAGTCTTTCCGTTTTCGCATGTATTCAGAGCCTTCTGAACGTCAATCGAAGCTATCTTGATGGTCTTAGTCTGTGCACCAGCGTACCCGGTGCAGAAAAAAGCAAATAGGACTGCAAAGACAAGTAATTTTTTGTGCATAGTTCCTCCAAGGTACATAAGTGGTAAACAATATATCTGCCGTGGCCGCCTAAAAAGCGGTACCGACGGAAAATTCGATCTGGTTGCTGTCTTCATCATCTTTAGGATCGAGGACGTAGCCCCATTCAACGCGCAATGGACCGAATGGGGAGTTCCACCGGATACCCCAGCCGACGCTTTCGCGCATGTCAGTGGGGTCAATGAAGTCTCCATCTTCATAGGCATTGCCGGTATCGAAGAAAACCAGTCCGCGGATTTTCGCTGCTTTGATCAAAGGAAAAAGGTATTCGAAGTTGAACAAGAGCATGGAATACCCGCCGGTAGTCGCATCGCCGGTCAAGTGAACTGTGATGGGACATAGTTCGCCGGTATCGGGGTTTTCTATGTACTGGGTGATGGTTGATGCATCCCCTTCCGGGCCAACTGAGCGGTAGTCAAATCCTCGTAGCGAATCGAGGCCTCCCAGGAAAAAGCGCTCGAAGATTGGTACGCCATTGCCAAGATAGCCGTCGACAAATCCCGTTGAGCCGCGGACCATGAACGCAGTGTCCCACTTGAAGGGAAAGTACCATTTGGAGTCGAGCATGAACTTATAGAATTTTTCCGGGCCCAGGAAGGGTCCGCCAGCCAGCTGGAAGGATAGGGAATTCAATGATCCGCGCATGGGATAAAAACGATTGTCGATGGTGTTGCGGCTGAGGATGGTGGTAAATGAGCTTACTGTGGTGCTGCCTTCGGCTTCCCAGATCTCTCGGTCGACATCTGATTTCCAGTTGTCGCAGTCACATGGGTTGAAATCTTCACAAGGGTCTTCGCAGGTCGGATCATCGGGATCGCACGGGCTGATACAAGGTTCATCTTCGCACCAGCTTTCGATGTCCGAAATATCCGTCTGACTCAGCTCATAGGTGAAGCCAAGGCGCCAATCCTCTTTACCAAAGGGTCGGAAAGCCAGCGTGGTATCAAATCCAGTACTTTTCGAGTCGAAATCGTCGTATTCCAGATCTACTTTAAAAATACTGAATCCAAGCGATACCTCTTTGTCGAAGAGATAGGGATTTGTTATGCCGAGGCGGTACCGGTTATTGCTGCCGATCTGGGCCATGGCCACAGCATGGAGCCCTTTACCCAAAAAGTTATCCTGCGAGACCTGAAACATACCTACTACATTATCGACCGAGCTGTAGCCGGCGCCGGCACTGATCATACCGGTTGGCTTCTCCTTGACGTTAACATTGACGTCGATTTTGTCTTTTTCGCTGCCTTCAGAAGTGTTGACGGTAACTTCCTCAAAGTAACCCAGGTTATCAAGGCGCTCTCGGCTTTTTTGAAGCTTCTTAGTGCTGTAAAGTTCATTTTCCTTAAAGCGCAGTTCGCGGCGTACAACCTTGTCACGAGTACGGGTGTTGCCAGTGATGGTGATATCCTCGAAGTAGACTTTTTGGCCAGGTGCGATGTCGTATGTCACGCCAATAGTTCGATCATCGGCATTGATGTTAGTGAGTGGGGTCACATCGGCGAATGCATATCCTTGTTCTCCGTAATAGTTCGAGAGCGCATTGATATCATCGCGGATAATGGTACGGCTGAAGATCTGCTGAGGTTTAAGCGTCAGCAGGTTTATAAGCTGTTCTTCAGGAGCAATCAAATCGCCAGTGACTTTTACGAAGCTGACGGTGTACTGCTTTCCTTCTTCAATCGGTATGGTAATGTAGATCGATTCGTTATCGTGATCGACCTCAGGCTCACTCACCTTGATATCCATGTACCCGTTATCGTAGTAGAGGGCTCGAATTCGATCCAAGTCCTGCTGAAGTGCTTCTTCTTTGAAGAGACCCGAGTCGGTGACAAAGGAAAAGAGGCCTTTTTCCCGTGTTTCCATGATCTTCTTGATTTTTTTTGCCTTGATGTGTTCATTTCCCGTGAAGGTGATAGTTTCTATCTTCATAGGGTGGTGTTCGACAATAGAGAAGACCACGGCAACCTGGTTCTCACCAGTCGGCTCGGTAGAATAGTCAACGAGGGCGCTGTAGTACCCTTTTCCCTGATAAAATGTCCGGATCTTCGAGACATTTTCGCTGACCTTGGTATTATTGAGAATAGTATGTGGCAGGAGATCGAGCTCTTCTTGAATGTCTCCGGTATTCACCTCCTTGTTGCCGGTTATCCTGATTTCGCTTATCTCGGGATTTTCCTGTATGATGAAGGTGATTTTTTTGCCCCCCGGTTCGTCAGCGCTGTCAACCTGAATATCGCTAAAGAAGCCCATCTCATAAATTTCTCGAATCGATTCCTTTATCCGTTCCGGTGTGAACACGTCGCCAGGTTTCAATGAGAGCTGGTAGAGGATTGCGTCATCTTCGATGAGCCGGTTGCCTCGAATGGTGATCTCGGTGACAACCTCCTGGCCTAAAAGCTGGTGGTTGATTCGCTCAGCGAGGACCTTGATTCCCTGCATAACATCCTGCATAGTCCCATCCTGATAGGATGCAGACATGTCAGGCTTGTCTCCAGTAGTATCAACAATGGTAGCGTTGAGGGCAACGCGCTCGGGAGTCTTTTCGAAGGTGCCGAGAATCACGAAGTCGGCGTTCGCTTCTTTTCCGAGTTGGCGGCCCGACTGGGAGTCAAGGTGCGTGATTCCCCGTTTTCGTATGGCGCTGGAAACGGCAGATCTGTCGACGAGGGTTATTGTTTCGAAAGAAGCTAGCCGGGAGGAAAGCATCTCTTCCAGACCACCGGAGAGATAGGATATGTCTTCAGTGCTTTCTATGTGAAAGGGTAGAATCAGGATGCGGACAGGAGCGTTGGTGGTTTGCGCCGAAGTGGGATGAATTGTGGCACAAAAGAGCACCAGGAGACCACCCAGCAACGTCACCGTCGCTGTCACGACCGATCGCGAAAGGGTATCAGAGTTTTTCAAGGCTGCGCATCTCCTATCTTGAGGCCATCTTTAAGTATGAGGCATCGTTGTGCACGTGCTGCCAGCTTTTCATTGTGGGTAACTACCACCATGGCAATGTTTTGGACACGATTGAGCTGAAGCAACAAGTCAAAGATTGCCTTACCGGTGACCGAATCAAGATTGCCGGTGGGTTCATCAGCAAGGATAATCCTGGGATTCATGATCAACGCCCGGGCAAGTGCCACACGCTGCTGCTCTCCGCCTGAAAGCTCACCCGGCTTATGGTGCAGGCGACTGCTGAGGCCGGTTTGCGCCAACAATGATGCAGCCTGTTCGGCAGCAGCAGATCGTTTCTTGCCGTGAATAAGCGCAGGCATCATCGTATTTTCAAGAGCGGTAAACTCAGGAAGAAGATGGTGTGCTTGAAAGACGAAGCCCATTTTCTCATTTCGGAAGCGGGCGAGTTTTCTGTCATTCCAGGAAAAAATATCCTCTTCTTCATAAAAAAGGCGCCCCTGCGTCGGACGATCCAGTGTGCCCAGAATGTGCAGCAGAGTGCTCTTGCCAGCTCCCGATGCGCCGATGACGGTAATGAATTCACCCTCATGAATATCAAAACTCACCCCGCGGAGCGCTTCGATGCGTTTGGAGCCGACGCCAAATGTCTTTGTCACTTCGCGAACCTGAATCAGTGGTGCCATGAGCTCCGAGCCCCATTTAACCATACCGGAGAGCTTCAGCGGGGTCCAGCCGCGAAGCGTGCCACGACGGAAAAATCGTAGCGATAAAGCTGATTGCAATCGTAATTAAGTTGATGAGAATAACATCTTCTACACGCATTTGATAGGGAATTTTATCAAGGTAGTAAACATCCGGAGGAAATACGGTAATTCCGAACAAGTGTTCTAGACTTGCAGCTACTGCCTGAATATTCCATCCGAGAAGCAACCCGCCGATAGTTCCGAGGATGGTTCCGGAAATCCCGATCACCAGTCCATCGAGCATGAATATTCCCATAATTGTTCGTGAGTATGCTCCCATGGTTTTCAGAATGGCGATGTCAGCAGTCTTCTCCATCACCACCATGATCAGAATACTGATGATACCGAAAGCAGCCACCAGAACGATGAGGATAAGAATGACGAACATGATGATTCGTTCCATGCGGAGAGCGGAAAAGAGATTCTTGTTCATGGTCATCCAATCCAGCACATGGTAGGAAAAACCGAGTGTCTGTTGAATATTTTCGGCAATAGAATGCGCCTTGTACGGATCGGCTGCTTTCACTTCAATACCCGTGACCGCATTCCCCATCGAGAAGAAGTTTTGAGCGCTGGCAAGGGAAGTATAGGTCCACTTGCTGTCGTATTCGTACATTCCGGAGTCGAATATTCCGACAACTCTGAACTTCTTTACCCGGGGCACCATTCCCATCGGGGTTTCTTCTCCGAGCGGAGACAGTACGGCGACTTCATCAAGATAGTAAAGGTTGAGATTACGGGCCATCTCCTTGCCAATGAGCATACCCGGCAGTGTGTCTGAAGACGATGCTGAAAGGAGATCGTCGAGAGTTCCCTGTATTAGCGTCTTATCCAGGTTAATAACCTGCGGCGCGGTCTTGGGATCGATGCCAAGAAGCACTACGCCTGATACAACTCTGCCGGTAGAGATCATGGCTTCGCTGTAAACGAAAGGGGTCGTCGCAACGACATCAGGTAGTGCTGTAATGGTCCTTGCGACCGATGTGTAATTCGTAATTCCCTGACCGGGTCTCAGAACGCGGGCATGAGCATTGGTACCGAGGATTTTTTGCTTCAGGTCGTTTTCGAAACCGCTCATCACGCCAAGGACCGTAATAAGAGTCATAACCCCGATAGCAACACTCAGGATAGAAATAATAGTGATTATTGAAAGAAACGCCTGCTTTCGTTTTGCCCGAAGGTATCGCAACCCGATGAAATACTCAAGGTTCAGCATAGCTTATCTCGCTCGCATTTCCGATGTCCAAGCGGTCAGCTTTTAAGAAGTACTGATGCGTCGTGCATTTGCAGTGACTGTCGGACGTATGCGTTACCAGGATTACCGATCCGGTTTTCTCGATGATGCGGAAGCCGTAACGAAAAAATGATTGTCGGCATTAATTACGAATGCCCCATGCACCTTCGATCCGGCGAATCACGCAGTCGCTTTCAGCCTTCCTCCACACCTTCTTCTGCAGAATGTCGTGCTTCCGGCCTGAGTTGGGGGAACAGAATGACATCTCTGATGGAAGGAGAATCGGTCAAGAGCATGACTAGGCGGTCAAATCCTATGCCTTCTCCGGCAGTAGGCGGCATGCCGTATTCGAGCGCCCTCAGAAAATCTTCGTCCAGTTC
>JAGOGO010000152.1 GCA_017996625.1 Deltaproteobacteria bacterium
TCGATCCTGATGATCTTCACCTTGCGGCCGACCCAGTCAGGCGGAAGATACACTCTGCCACTGTTGCCGCTGAGCTTCACCTCTTTTTCGATCATCTCTTCACCGTACACTTCAAAGCGTACTTTCCTCATGCTTTCCGCACGGTCTATTTCTTCTGACGTTTGATTCGTCTCATCAGGCATCGTGTATCCTCAGCATTAAAGGTGAATTGAGGAAAAAAGGATCCAGAGCCTGCGTCTCGTGCCTTTCAATCGCCTAGAGCTAAGCATCCATTACAGCAGCCTTCACCATTCATGATGCCTGGGAAAAGACGCACGGTTCTTATGCACTCTGAGTATCAGAAAGATAGTTGTGTGTCAAGAGTTTAGCGGATGCTTTGATGCTCAAGGCGCCAGCCGGATCGCGATTGAACAACTGTCTCGCTGCCACTCCAGGTGATGGAAGGTGTTACCGATATTTTTTGTCGTGCAGCTTGGCACATAGTGCTTTCTTCTAAACTCAATGCTTTTGAAGCTGTCCACTTTTGAACTTTAAATCTGTCAAAACCTGTCCAGTTTTCTCCTTTAACTGACAACTTGGAAGAATCTTATTGACAAGCCCCGTCAGGTAAACTAGTGTATATGAAACAGGCGTATGATGTCTTGTTGTGGTCCGGGTTTTTCATTCCGGAGGGCAAAGGTAGGTAGTCGGGCCGCTATCGGAGCTTTTCGATATGCGGCTTTTTTACGTGCTTGAAAAGTAGGACGATTATACTCCAGGTAATACGGTGGCCTGCCATATCTCTTATAATCTCGGCAAACTGCTCGGGTCCAGGGCATGTCATCCTGGAGAAGATAGATAGTGACTAAAGGAGCAGTGAATCAGCAGATATGCTAGACCTCGGAGATGATGATCTGACATGAACGACTATCTGACATTTGTAATCGGTATTGTGTGCGCTGGGATCGGTGGAGAACTGTTTGTTCGTGGTGCCGTGGGCCTGGCTCACTGGGCCAGGGTTTCGGCAGGAATCATCGGCGCCACAGTGGCGGCATTTGCTACCTCAAGCCCTGAGCTTGCAGTTGCGGTCAATTCTGCACTGGCTGGCGAACCGCAGATATCCTTAGGTGATGTACTCGGCAGCAATGTGGTGAACGTTGCCCTCATTCTGGGATTGGCCCTCGTTATTTCCGGGATCCACTGCAGCCGTGACAGCGTAAGACGGGATTTTCCTGTTGCCTTGGTGGTGCCCATACTCCTCGGGCTCTTGCTTCTTGATGGAAGACTTTCCCGTATCGATGGCGCATTTCTCATGGCTGTGTTTCTTGTCTGGCTCGTTGCAGCAATTATTGAAGCCATGAGACAGCGAAGTGCTGTAGAAGAAGTGCTGGGAGAGTCGAAGGCTTTGCTGTCCGTTGTTTTCAGCATCGGAGGCCTTGCCCTGCTGGTTGTTGCGGGACGACTGATTGTCGCTGGAGCAGGAAATATTGCCCGGGCTTATGGAATTGACGACTTTGTTATCGGTGCTACGGTAGTCGCAATTGGTACCTCCGCGCCAGAGCTTGCGACCACAGTCATAGCTAAGCTGCGCGGTCATGATGAGATTGGTTTGGGAACCATACTGGGGAGCAACATCTACAATTGTCTCTTTATCGTTGCAACAGCATCGTTGCTGTGCCCGATCGAAGTGGCCTGGCGTGAGGCAGCGCTTGCACTGATATTCGGACTCCTGTCGGTTGCGTTCGTTTTTCCCTCAAGGCGAAGTTTTATCGAGCGCCGACGCGGAGTGCTGCTGCTGGTGCTCTATGCTGCCTACTTGGTTGCCGTGCTTCAATGATGGAACCGTAAGAAGTAAAAAGTGAGCGCAAGCCTCTGGGCGCCACACGGCCCAGGTTGATCGAAAAAGAGACAGCCGTTCGTCCGCCCTGATTATCGCGCTGAGAGAGTGTATCCTGAGCACTTCGACAAGCTCAGTGCAGGCTCTGCTGAAGGGCGGAGGGCGCAGGGGAAAAAGGATCGTCATTGCGAGGAATCACGCCGAAGGCGTGATGACGTGGCAATCTGCTAAACCCTTTTCTCCGCGTCCTCTGCGTTTCCGCGCGAGATCAAGTTTCATGCGAGAAGTAAGAAGTTAAGAGTAAGAAGTGAAGCGTGAAGGGGCTGGTACGAGTTGCAGAATATGGGCTTTGTCTCTAATGCAGAAATCGTAGCCTGTAATCCCGCGCCGCGCGGGACAAGTGTAGGGTGCGCCGTGATCACCATTCATCACTAGATCTCATCAATTGGTTCACACAGTGTACCTGCAATTCTTCTTTGGCAGAGCTAAACCAAACGAACTCTCCCATTATCCATTTTCCCTTTTTCCCCATCTCCCACCATTCCGCTCCTCAGTCGGTGAACGGTCAACGGACAACGGTGAACGCCAGTGCATACTGCGTTAGCACTGATAGTTGAGTACCTTCGTCACGTATTGCTGTGTTTCCTGGTAGGGTGGGATACCGCGATGATGGATAACTGCTCCGGGACCGGCATTATAGGCGGCGAGGGCAAGCCGCACGTTTCCTTTGAACATATCGAGCATCTTGCGCAGATAACGAGCCCCGCCGTCAATATTTTGTTGAATGTCGAAAGGATTTTTCACGCCAAGGTCTTTTGCGGTGCCAGGCATGAGCTGCATTAATCCTTGCGCTCCGGCCGGTGAAACCGCTGCGGTCTGAAAGTCTGACTCGGCTTTAATAACGCCTCTGATCAGAGCTGCCGGCAGATTGTACGCTTCTGCTGCCCTGGTGATGGCCTGATCGATTCGTTCAAGCAGCGAAAGGTTGGATGGATCGTCCGCACCAGCATTCTGTTTCATGACTGAAATCGAGGAATGAAGGTCGGCGGGCGAGGAACCGGATTGCTTCTCGGCGCCGGGTAAGACCGGGAGATCGCAGGGGATTGCACCTTCCGCATTTGCCTTTCTGGTACTGAGAGCCTTGTGAAGAGCTGAAGCAAGTGCGGGAAGGGCATGTGCTCGGTAGTCAGCAATTCGTAATCCTGTCTGCGGCGTTACCGCGGCATTCGAGTCCTTCGCTAGAGCTGTGGAAAGCACTTGTGTAAAGAGTGTACCTGCAAGAGAGCCAAGGCTGCTTGTTTCCAACCGGTGGTTTCTCTCTTCGAGTGAGCGCAGGAGCCGCTGGTTGAGCAGTGCGGCTGGGCTGACGGATCCAGAACGCATCGTTCATTCCTTTACTGATGTAATGGCGTGGTGCAAACACCGAGACCTTTCCCACGATAGCTAAATGCAAGAAGTGTGCTAGGTCGCATAAGGCGAGAAATGGCTCTGATTAACAGGATCTTACGCTTTTTATGGCCGGTCTGAGCGGGGTGCTGCGTCAAAAATGCCGGCAAGAATTTCCCGAGAGATGACGTTTTCCTGACCGTGCATCGTGACGGAGGCGGGAATCGTATACTCTGGCGTGAAGATCTGCTCGTCACACATTGACGTGAGGGTCGAAGTAATCGCGCAAGGCATCTCCGAGCAGATTGAAGGCAAGGGTGCTGACGGCAATGGCCAGGCCGGGGAAGAAGACCATCCAGGGTGCGGAATGAATATACATACGGTTGAGTCCTACCATGGAGCCCCAGGTAGGGATGGGCGGTTGGACTCCCAAGCCCAGAAAACTGAGTGCTGATTCGGCGAGGATAAAGGTTCCCATTTTAAGTGACAGGGCGACAAGAATCGTCGATACGCAGTTGGGCAGAATGTGACGGAAGAGAATGCGGCCGGTGGGACAGCCGATTGCCCGGCTTGCTTCAACAAAGAGCGACTCTTTGTACGAGAGCGTCAGGCCCCGTACGAGTCGGGCAAAACTCGCCCATCCGACGAGCGAAAGGGCAATGACTACTGTCGTGATACCGGGCGGAAAGATGACGGTTATGCCGATTGCGAGCAGCAGGCTCGGAAAAGCGAGGGCAATGTCAGTGACCATTGACAAGCCGGTGTCGATGGGACCACTGAAATACCCGGCCAGCAACCCAAACAAAAGGCCGATGAGCATCGCCCCGAAGGCGGCAGTGATGCTGATGAACAGGGAAATCCGCGCTCCGAACAGAATGCGGCTGAGGATGTCGCGTCCGGTACTATCGGTACCGCAGGGATGTTCCAGGCTGGGCGGACTTTTGATGTGATCGAGGTCAATAGCGAGCGGGTCATAAGGGTAGAGATGAGGCCCGAGCAGGCCGGCCAGAACGATGATGACCAGGGCAGCAAGCCCGAGGAGAGCCATGGTGTTGTTTCGAGCAATGTATGTGAAAAAAGAATTGCGCATGGATGTTCTCAACCCGGCTCACGGCCGGTTGTCCGAATACGGATCTGAGGATTCAAGAACACGTAGCAGATATCGACTGCGATATTGATGAGGACAAAAACAGCCGCCCCGACCAGCACTGTCCCCATCACGACCGGGTAGTCCCGCTTGATGATTCCATCCAAAGCGTACAGCCCGATACCATCCCAGCCGAAAATAGTTTCGGTCAGCACTGCGCCGTTGAGATAACTTCCGAAGTCAAGACCGATCAGGGTGATGATGGGGATCATGGCATTTCTGAGCGCATGTTTGAAAATCACCCTTGCCCGCGACAGTCCCTTTGCAGCTGCAGTTACCAGGAACGGCTGGGAGATGACATCGAGAATGCTGGAGCGGGTGATGCGGGCGATGTAGGCGGCTGAGTTGATTCCCAGGGTGCTGGCCGGAAGGATGAGGTAGAGCAGATTTCCATCGCCCATGCCTGAGGGAGGTAAAAGCCGCAGCACAAAAGAAAAGAAGAACATGAGCAGGAGACCGATCCAGAATACCGGCAGTGATACGCCGGCCATGGCAATGATCGAGCCGATGCGATCCCAGATGCTGCTGCGGGTTACTCCCATGATGACACCGAGGCCGATTCCGATAGTGGAAGCAAAAAACATTGCTGCCATCGCCAGGCGGAAGGTGTTCGGAAATTTTTCGCGAATGTCGTCGGCAACGATACGGTTGGTATAATAGGAACGGCCCAGTTCTCCCTTAAGGATGAGGCGCAGATATCCAGCGTATTGAACGATCGTAGGCTGGTCGACACCGAGTTCCTGTCGAATGGCGGCAATCGTTTCCGGGTTGGCCCGCTCGCCGACCAGACTGAGAGCTGGATCTCCCGGTACGGACTTAATCAGCAGGAAGGTGATGAACGTAACTCCCAGCAGCGTGGGAATAGCCAGGAGAAGTCGTTTAATGACATGCCTGATCATAGGTGAAGCCGCGAATCATGCGATGGTGTGAATAGCTTAAGATCCTGTCGATACCTCGTAAAACTCGGAATCTGTCAGCCTGAGTCCCGGCCAGGCGGGACGAAGGATCTCATGCATTCACGTTTGTAGAAGTCGGGACGATTCGATTTGTGCCTCAGAATGACGCTATGGGATAAGGCTCTTAAAGCACGTACTGTAATCAAATATGCGACATTCGTCAAAGGCAAACATGATTATTTTTCACGGCATCGTCAAAGAGCGCATGGGTTGAGCCTGGGCAAGAGAGCGGGCCGGACCCCGTGAAACAGAGCTGAGCTTATCGAGCGCTCGCCCGATTATTCGTTCGTTCTCCTGCTTAGCAGAGGAGCCGCTCACTTCTGCTCCCTCCTTTTGTAAATGTATAGACCGGGGAGATAGGTAACAATTGTTCGGAGATATGAGTAACAGTATCATAAGGCATATTCGTTTTCAGCATAGGGAAGGCCGAGGTGGATTTTGAGTCTCGTTTCAAATTTCCCTTCATTGAACCTGCAACTTATAACCCGCAACCTTTAATCCTGCGACTTAACTCATTGCCCACCTGTCATTTTTTCATTTTTCTGTTGCATTTCTGAAAAAAAAGAATTAGAAAAAAGCAGTTCCTGTGATACAATTAATTTTTGGCCGCCGAGGTAGCTCAGTCGGTAGAGCAACGGACTGAAAATCCGTGTGTGGTCAGTTCGATTCTGACCCTCGGCACTAGAAGTCACTAAAAACTAAAAGGGTCGACAGCTTGCCTGTTAACCCTTTTTTCTTTGAAGCCCAAAGGCGTGTCGGAAGA